>NZ_CP090004.1:3795000-4159450 GCF_021390175.1 Flagellimonas sp. HMM57
CGTCCAAAAAAATCATTTCAGAACCATCCGAAACATATTCGTCCCTAGCAGAAGAATAGGGTTTTAAATCTTTTACGGTTTCCCTAACTAAACCTTGTATGTTGAACGTATGTTGCATTTTATAAAGACCTCGACCAAAAGGCTTGACTTGACATTATTAATTCTTTACACTATTTAATCGAAGCGTCACGGCATTTTTATGTGCTTGTAATCCTTCCGCTTCTGCCATCAGTTCAATAGCGTTACCAATACCTAAAATACCTTCTTTTGTTATTTTTTGAAAGGTCATACTCTTCATGAAACTATCTAAATTTACGCCACTATACTGCTTGGCATATCCGTTAGTTGGTAAGGTATGATTGGTTCCAGAAGCATAATCGCCCGCACTTTCCGGAGTGTAATTTCCAATAAAAACCGAACCTGCATTTATCGTATTCTGGATATAAAAATCTTCATCGGCAACACAGACGATATAATGTTCTGGTGCATATTCATTGATAATATCGACCGCTACTTGATTGTTTTCAACTAAAATAAGCCTACTGTTTTCAATCGCCTTTTTTGCAATCGCCTTGCGGGGCAGTTGCTCTAGTTGTATGTCAATCTCCTTTGCAACAGCATCCAGTAACCGTTCTGATGTAGAGACCAAAACAACTTGACTATCCATGCCATGCTCTGCTTGACTCAATAAATCAGAAGCCACAAAAGCCGCATTGGCCGTATCATCGGCCACTACTAATAATTCACTTGGACCAGCAGGCATATCGATTGCTATTCCATATTTAGTTGCCAGCTGTTTGGCCACCGTGACATACTGATTACCCGGACCAAATATTTTATACACTTTGGGAATAGATGCTGTACCAAATGTCATTCCGGCAATAGCTTGTATTCCGCCTACTTTGAAGATTTGGGTTACACCGCATAACTGTGCCGTATATAAAATTGCCGGATTTACTTCTCCTTTACTGTTTGGTGGCGTACACAATACAATTTCTTCGCAACCTGCAATTTTCGCAGGAACAGCAAGCATTAAAATCGTAGAGAACAAAGGGGCTGTACCCCCCGGAATATACAATCCAACTTTTTGTATAGGCTTTTTTTCCTGCCAACATAAAACTCCTGGCATCGTTTCAAGTTTAGTTTTCCCGGTTTTCTGAGCTAAATGAAACTTTTCTATATTGCCTTTTGCCAGAGAAATGGCTTGTTTTAAATCTTCTGAAACTAGAACAGTAGCTTCAAGTACTTCCTGCTCTGAAACTTTAAAGTTTGAAATGGTAACGCCATCAAACTTTTGTGTGTATGTTCTTAGCGTTGTATCTCCTTCATTTTGAACCTTTTCAAAAACCTCCTTCACGATCGGTTCAACCTCATCAAATGTCTGTGTGGGCCTTGACAGGATTTTAGACCATTCTGATTTATTTGGATTTTTATACTTTTTCATATTCCTGAACTTATCCGGAAAAACAAAGCCTAATTATTCTATCACGTACTTTCAGCTTTGTACCTCTGACCTCGTATTTTTAAATTACCATTTTTTCGATAGGACATACCAAGATGCCTTCTGCACCAGCTTCTTTCAACTCATCGATAACCTCCCAAAAAGTGTCTTTATTGAGTACTGTGTGTACTGAACTCCATCCCTCTTCTGCCAAAGGAAGTACCGTAGGGCTTCGCATACCTGGCAATATTGAAATGATTTCTTCTAACTTATCATTTGGAGCGTTTAGCAATACATATTTATTCTTTCTTGCCTGCAGCACGGATTTAATACGAAACTGTAGCTTTTCGAGAATAGCTGTACGTTCTGCAGAGATTTTTGGGGAAACTGCCAAGACAGCTTCACTTTTCAATAGCACTTCGACCTCTTTCAAATTGTTTTTGAACAACGTACTACCGCTGGAAACAATATCGCAGATACCATCGGCCAGTCCAATATTTGGAGCTATTTCTACAGACCCGTTAATGATGTGAAGGTCGACCGTGACCCCCTTGGAATTTAAATAGTCCAATACCGTGTTGGGATACGAAGTGGCTATACGCTTGCCTTCAAAATCTTTGACCGAATCGTATTTAGTTGACTTTGGTACCGCTAAAGAGACCCTGCACTTTGAAAAACCAAGCTTTTCAGCTATTGATATATCCTTTCCCTTTTCTATCAATACATTTTCTCCAAGTACTGCGATGTCAACAACGCCATCCCTTAGATACTGGGGAATATCCCCGTTCCGGAGATAAAGAACTTCCATTGGAAAATTACGGGCCGTAGCTTTGAGTTGGTCCTTACCGTTGTCGATGGAAATACCACAATCCTTTAAAATTTTTAGGGAGTCCTGATTAAGACGTCCACTCTTTTGTACAGCAATTCTAATTCTAGTCATTATTTTAAATTTTGTTTGGAAACCAAACAGGCACAAAAACAAAACCCGTTTGATTTCTCAAACGGGTTTAGAATATATTTTAAAAACAACAATACATTTCTATCTCGCTTGAGTGCAAGTATAAAAATGATGATGTGTGTTCTTGTTTTTCATTACGATATCAAATGTAAAATTTATTTTTATATCAAAAAAGGTTTATTTAGTTATTTCCCAAAATCAAGGGCAAACCTGCGTCGCCAGAACCAACTACCACAACCTTGGCATTTGGCGACTGGGAAAGCTTTAGTGTTGCCTCAATACCTTTGTCCTGTAATATTTTATCTGTCAAGGATGCGCTCAATATACGGTTTGCATCTGCTTTACCCTGAGCTTCTATTCGCTGCTTTTCTGCTTCTTTTTGAGCAGTTACCAACCTAAACTCATATTCCAATGATTCCTGTTCCTGTTTTAACTTTCTTTCGATTGCTTCTTTAATTGTTGGTGGGAGGGTCACATCACGAACCAATATTTCATTGAGCTGTATGTATTGGTCGTCCACAATTTTTTTGGTCTCCTCGTAAATTTCGTTTTGTATGGCATCCCGTTTACTGGAATATAATTGTTCCGGTGTATAACGTCCTACAACAGACCTGGCCGCTGAACGAATCGCCGGGAGCAAGATACGATCTTTATACTGTTCACTTTTTTCCTGATGAAGTCTTCCAAGATCTCCATACTTAGGCTGAAACCATGTGGATGCCTCTAACTGGATATCAAGTCCATTACTTGAAAGCACTTTCATTTTTTCATATACCTCTTGTTGCCGTACTTCGTAAATATATACCCTGTTCCAAGGCGCAACAATATGAAAACCTTCCCCCAAAGGTGGTTTTTCGGTTACCACACCACCTCCAAATGTTTTGTACAATACTCCAGCTTCTCCAGAACCTATGGTCACGGCCGACTTTGAAATTAAAATAATTAAAACAATAATGACCGCTATTACAGGTAAAGCAATCTTAGGTAATCTATCCATGTGTTAAATTTTATGTTAGTCCGTTATATTTTCTGATAAACCACTCTAATAAAAGTGTGAATATTATGAGGCCTAAAAGAAGTCGAAAATCGATTAAAGATACGACATTTTGCTTGCTTTTTTGGACAGGAACATACTTGCTAGAGGTCGACAAATCATCAATAAGCGAATCAATGTCATTTGGGGAATAAAGAGTTCCGTCGGTTTTTTTGGCGAGTCTTTTAAGTTTATCGTAATTGGCGGTTACCAGCTGTTTTTCTGGGTTAAAGTCCAAGATTTTGAAAGCGCCCGAACGTTTCAGGTTTTCGTTGTTAACAGTAACCGTAAATTGGTAATCACCAGCTTGCAAATCGCTCAAGTCAGCCTCAAAAAATGTACCTTTAAGAAGCATTGGATATTCTCTAAGTCTATTATTTTCTTTGGCTCTTATCTCAATTTTAATGTTTGCATTGGCGTCAAAACTATAGCCTTCATCAAAATAAGAAGCCCGCACCTTAGCAAAGCTAGAATCATCGAAAATAAAATCATAGTCAAGTTCCAGCCTACTTTTAGTACCACTACTGGACAAATAGAGCATAAGCTTACCAATGAAATCATCAAAGCTTTTAAAGTTTTGATTCGTTCGATATGTTTGCGCACGCCATTTCCATATATTTTCCCCAAATAAAATAGCTTCTTTTTGTTCACCCCCGTTAAGAATCGAAAAAAGTGGCTTATCCAACTGTGCTCCTCGAATTTGTTGGTACAACAAAGTTTCCCCTTCTTTGTTCAATTGAATATCACCTAGATTGCCTTCTAAAGGAGGGAATTCAGATACATTAAAATCTCCAAGACCAAAAACATTAAAAGTCTTGTTCAGAACAGGTAGAACTTCTTCGCTTTGATTATAATTCTCTTTGGAAAAATTTTGTTGGGACTGATTTAAAAAATTCCAATCCGTTTTTGTTCCTGCAATGGTAAATATACTTGCCCCAACTTTTTCGATGTGTCTGTAGATATTCCGGAATCTACTATTGGGCTGATATAGAATAAATACGTCAATGTCCGAAAGCCTGTTGGTTTGAACAGATGGTTTTACAATAGAAACAGAACGTTGCTCATTTGTTTCTATAGCTTTCTTTAAGGTACCAATATCTGGGTGCAAAATACCTGAAACGATAGCAATATTGGTTTTTTCATCGATGACCTCAATTGCTGTTACCTTTCTGTTATTGCTCTTGTTCTTTTCATTTGTTAAGTTTTCAATAACCAGTTCAATCGATTTCACGCCCACACTTGTTGCTCCCAGTTCAGCATTTATTGTGGCACTACTCTTATCTTGATTAAAATTGATGGTTTCACTATGTACCCGTTTACCATCCATTAAAATACTCACGGTTTTTGATATATTCTGCCTTCCGTTGTAAAGTACAGTAGCTTCAACAGGAAACTTATTTTTTAAAAAAGCATAGGTGTTGGTATTTATCAGTCCAATAGAAATATCCTCATATTTTGTGGTATCGCCCACAACTATGGGATTAACAGCTATATTTTCATCTAAATCGATATAGTCATAGTCCCTTCCCAAAGTTTGATTTCCATCGGTAAAAATCACAATAGAAGTATTGCTCTTTGAGAAGATTTCTCCAGTCTTATTGAGCGCGTTGGAAATATCCGTATTATTTTCGGAGAAACTAAAAGAATCAATCTGTTTGACTTGATTCCCGAAACTGTACTGTTGGATAGAAAACCGTTTGTTCAAATCTTGATTTTCAACTATCGAATTTACTTTATCCTTTATGCCAATTTCCTCAGCGGCATCCTGTATGGATGAAGAATCATCCACCAACACGATAAGATTGGCTTTTTCAAGTGAGTACTCGTTCCTTTTAAATTTTGGATTGATTAGCAACAATAGCGCACCGAATAGTGCACAAAAACGCAAGCTTGCTAAAATTATCGATAATTTACCTCGCTTTCGGGCCTTGTAGAAATATTGATAAAATACGATGGTAAGGGCAGCAATTACTGCCAAAACTATAAGTAGTACCGTACGTATTTCCATTCAATCTTAGGTTAACATGCCGCCGTCCACATTAAGGACTTGACCTGTAACGTAAGCGGACAGGTCTGAAGCTAAAAATACACAAGCATTAGCAACATCCTCAGGGCTTCCACCTCTTTTCAATGGAATTGCATCTCTCCACCCTTGTACAGTTTTTTCGTCAAGCTTATCGGTCATTTCGGTTTCGATGAATCCTGGAGCTATTGCATTGGAACGAATATTTCTAGAGCCCAGTTCCAATGCCACTGATTTTGTGAATCCTATCATCCCTGCTTTGGAAGCAGCATAATTGGTCTGCCCAGCATTTCCTTTTACGCCCACCACACTACTCATGTTTATTATGGAACCTTTACGCTGTTTTAACATGGTACGCTGAACGGCCTTGGTCATATTGAAAACAGATTTAAGGTTGATTTCTATGACTTTGTCAAAATCTTCCTCGCCCATTCTCATGAGAAGGTTGTCTTTTGTTATACCAGCGTTATTGATCAATACATCAATACTATCAAAGTCTTCCAAAACTTTCTTGACCAATTCTTCTGACTCCGTAAAACTTGCGGCATTACTTTTATAGGCCTTGGCATGAACCCCCATTGCAGTTAGTTCACTTTCCAGTTCTAAAGCTGGTGCTTCGCTAGAACTATAGGTAAAAGCCACATTTGCACCATGCTTTCCAAATATTTGGGCTATTCCTTTACCAATTCCTCTACTTGCTCCCGTGATGATTACGTTTTTGCCTTCTAAAAGTTTCATGCTATTCTTAGTTTATCCATATTGGTCATTGACCAAATATAGTTTTTGTTTTACGTATTGAAGAAAAAAAATCCCGTATAAAACGGGATTTACAATAGTTTTAACTGTTGGCTACCCAACAACTTCTTTTACTTTAATGCCTATTGCGGCTGGCGAATCTACTACATGTATACCACATTCGCTCATGATTCGTTTTTTAGCCTGCGCCGTATCATCACTTCCCCCTACAATGGCACCTGCGTGCCCCATAGTTCTTCCGGCTGGTGCCGTTTCTCCTGCAATGAATCCTACAATAGGTTTTTTGCTGCCACTTTCTTTATACCATTTGGCTGCATCGGCTTCTAATTGGCCCCCAATTTCACCAATCATCACAACACATTCTGTCTCTGGATCGTTTATCAAAAGTTCAACCGCTTCTTTGGTCGTGGTTCCAATAATGGGGTCTCCACCAATTCCTATAGCAGTTGTTATTCCAAGCCCTTGTCGTACAACTTGATCGGCAGCTTCGTAAGTTAATGTTCCAGATTTTGAAACAACACCTACATTACCTTTTTTAAATACAAAGCCTGGCATAATGCCAACTTTAGCTTCTTCTGGAGTAATGACACCTGGACAGTTTGGACCAACAAGCGTACAGTCCATATCCTTTATATAATCGTTCGCTTTTACCATATCGGCAACCGGTATTCCTTCTGTAATGGTAATGATAACCTTGATTCCCGCACTGGCAGCTTCCATAATGGCATCTGCGGCAAAAGCAGGCGGCACAAAAATTATTGTGGTATCAGCGCCAACTTCCTTAACCGCATCTTCAACTGTATTAAAAACAGGCTTTCCCAAATGTTCTTGCCCACCTTTTCCCGGGGTGACCCCCCCTACTATATTTGTTCCATACTCAATCATCTGAGTTGCGTGAAACGTGCCTTCGCTTCCTGTAAAACCTTGTACAATTATTTTAGAATCTTTGTTAACTAGAACGCTCATATTTTATGTTTAAAATGTAGAACAAAAATAGGATTTTGCCCCTGAAATTTAAAGTAAATTGTATGCTATTTCTGCTTTGTTTTTTTAAGTAGCAGTGGAATATTTTTTATCATGGCCAACTCTTTCATTTTTGCTCTTGCTTCGACCGCAGGACTACCAAAATAAGTCTTGCCGCCTTCTAAACTATTTGCAATTCCCGACTGTGCATAAACAACTGCACCCTTACCAATGGTTATACCACTAATGACACCTACCTGTCCCCAAAGCGTAACTTCGTCTTCAATCACAACACAGCCAGCAATACCGGTATGCGAAGCAATCAAACATTTCTTTCCGATTACGGTATCATGGCCAATTTGTATCTGATTGTCCAATTTACTTCCCTCTTTTATAGTGGTATCAGCGGTTACACCTCTATCAATACTGCAAGATGCACCAATGTCTACATTATCTTCTATGACCACTCTACCGCCAGAAAGCAATTTGTCAAAACCTTCTGGTCTGTTTTTATAGTAGAACGCATCAGCTCCTAAAACTGTTCCACTATGGATGGTTACATTGTTCCCGATAATGCAATTATCATAGATGGAAACATTGGCATGGATAACACAGTTTTTTCCTATTTTGACATTGTTACCGATAAAGGCATTGGGTTGAACTACGGTTCCCTCTCCTATCGCTGCAGTATCCGCAATGGATTTATTAGCATGTTTGAAAGGTTCAAAATAATTGGTAAGCTTGTTGAAATCCCTAAAAGGGTCATCAGAGATCAACAGCGCTTTGCCCTCTGGGCATTCTACATTTTTATTGATAAGAATTGTAGTCGCTTTTGACTGCAGCGCTTTATCATAATATTTTGGGTGATCTACAAAAACAATATCACCGTTTTCAACTACATGAATTTCGTTCATACCCAAAACAGGAAAATCAGCAACTCCAATATATTCGGAATCAATAATTTCTGCGATTTCTTTAAGGGTATAGGTTTTCGGAAACTTCATTAAGGATTATTCTTTTACCCTTTCCAAATAGGCTCCTTTTTCGGTATCTACCTTTATTTTGTCGCCCTCATTTATAAACAGGGGAACATTTACCCGGGCGCCGGTTTCAACAGTTGCAGGTTTGGTAGCATTGGTGGCTGTGTTGCCTTTTACTCCTGGTTCCGTATGCGTAATTTCTAAAATAACACTGGCTGGCATGTCTACTGAAAGTGGCATACTATCTTCCGTATTAAAAAGAATGGTAACTACTTGTCCTTCTTTCAACAAGTCTGGTGCGTCTAAAGTGTTCTTTTCCAAAGATATTTGGTTGTAATCGTCCGTATTCATGAAGTGAAAGGTTTCCCCCTCAGCATATAAATATTGATAAGACCTCGTTTCAACACGTACATCATCTATTTTATGTCCGGCAGAAAATGTATTGTCTATCACTTTTCCTGTAGTAACGCTTTTAAGTTTAGTTCTAACAAAAGCAGGACCTTTTCCCGGTTTTACATGAAGAAACTCAACTATTTTAAAAATATCATGATTGTATTTGATACACAATCCTTTTCTTATATCTGAAGTACTTGCCATAATCTTAATTTGAGCTAAAATATCCTTTCATTATTCCACGCTGCGAATCCCTGATAAATTGAAGAATCTCATCACGTTCTGGAGTTGCTTCCATTTCTGCTTCTATGATTGAGGCAGCTTGTGAATTATTATAATTTTTTTGATAAAGTATGCGATAAATATTTTGGATTTCCCTGATTTTATCGGCAGTAAATCCTCTTCTACGTAAACCTATTGAATTTATTCCAACGTAAGAAAGTGGTTCTCTTGCTGCTTTTACATAAGGTGGAACATCTTTTCTAACCAATGAGCCTCCGGTGACAAAAGCATGATTGCCAATCGATACAAACTGATGTACCGCTACCATCCCTGCCAAGACTACGTTTGTTCCGATGGTTACATGGCCAGCTAATGTTGAGTTATTGCTAAAAATACAGCCGTCGCCAATAAAGCAATCATGGGCAACATGGCAATAGGCCATTATTAAACAGTTATTTCCTATAATGGTTTTCATGCGGTCAGCCGTACCCTTATTAATAGTTGCACACTCACGTATGGTTGTATTATCACCTATATGTACGGTTGTTTCTTCTCCTTTATATTTTAAATCTTGGGGAGTTGCGGAAATTACTGCACCTGGAAATATATTACAGTTTTTGCCTATGCGGGCGCCTTCCATAATAGTTACATTAGAGCCAATCCAAGTACCTTCCCCAATGGTAACATTATTATGAATTGTAGTAAAAGGCTCAATTACAACATTTTTTGCAATTTTTGCCCCAGGATGAACATAAGCAAGAGGTTGATTCATCTAAGTGTCTTTGTTTTTGGTTTTTACGATTTGAGCCATGAGCTCCGCCTCTGATACTAATTTACCATTGGCATAGGCATACGCCTGCATATGACAGATTCCTCTTCTAATGGGAGAGATCAAATCACATTTAAATATTAAAGTATCTCCTGGAACAACTTGCTGTTTAAATTTCACATTATCTATCTTCATAAAGAACGTAAGGTAATTTTCTGGGTCGGGAACCGTACTCAAAACCAAAATCCCACCGGTTTGTGCCATTGCCTCTACTTGTAGTACACCTGGCATAACGGGAGCACCAGGAAAATGCCCTACAAAAAAAGGTTCGTTCATGGTCACATTCTTAACCCCAACTACGTGGGTTTCGGAAAGTTCCAATATTTTATCGACCAGTAAAAAAGGTGGTCTATGTGGCAACATACCCATGATTTGTGTAACATCCATAAGTGGTGTTTGATTCAAATCAAAGCTTGGCACTTTATTACGTTTCTCTATTTTGATTATTTTGGAAAGCTTCTTCGCAAATTGTGTGTTCACATAATGTCCAGGCTTATTGGCAATAACCTTCCCCCGAATTCTAGTTCCCGCCAAGGCCAAATCACCAACAACATCCAATAATTTATGCCGTGCCGCTTCATTGGGATAGTGCAATGTCAAGTTATCCAAAATACCGTTCGGCTTTACGGAAAGCTTTTTTTTATCAAAAGCTTTTTCTAATTTTTTCATGGTGGATTCAGAAATTTCCTTGTCCACATATACGATAGCATTGTTGAGATCACCACCCTTTATAAGGCCATGCTCCAAAAGCATTTCCAACTCGTGTAAAAAGCTGAATGTGCGCGCGTCCGCAATTTCGGCTTTAAAATCCAAGATATGGTCTAACGTTGCATTTTGTGTACCCAATACTTTGGTACCGAAATCCACCATCGTAGTAATCTGATATTCGTTGGATGGTATAACCGTTATTTCACTGCCAGTGGCCTCGTCTTTGTAAGAGATTACATCCTTTACGATATATTCTTCTCGTTCTTGTTCTTGATCTACAATTTCAGCTTCTTCCAATGCCTTAACAAAATACTTAGAAGATCCATCCATAATGGGTGGTTCCGAGGAATCCAGCTCGATCATCACATTATCAATGTCCAAACCAACCAAAGCTGCCAAGACATGTTCTGATGTTTGAATCTTGACTCCATTTTTTTCCAAGTTAGTACCACGTTGGGTGTTCACCACATAATTGGCATCAGCTTCGATTATGGGTTCTCCCTCTAAATCGACCCTTTTAAAGGCAAACCCATGATTTTCTTTGGCGGGTACAAAAGTCATTGTGACATTCTCGCCGGTATGTAATCCTACACCCTGTAGGGTTACCTTATTTTTTATTGTTCTTTGCTTGGTAGTTGTTTTACTCACCTTCAACTTTTTTTTCTATGTCGGAGATTTTATTTACCAGTTTTGGTAAATTTTTAAAATGAACATAGGATTTATTGTAATCACCATAATTTAATGCGGGCGATCCTTGCAGAACTTCATCATCCTTTACATTTCTCCCTATACCCGACTGCGCTTGTATTCTAACTCTATCACCAATGGTAATATGGCCCACAATTCCTACTTGACCGCCAATAAGACAGTACTTTCCTATTTTAGTGGAACCCGCTATACCGGTCTGAGCAGCTATTGCCGTGTGTTCCCCAATTTCAACATTATGTGCAATTTGAATCTGATTGTCCAATTTTACACCTTTCCTCAGAATGGTTGAACCCAATGTGGCCCTGTCAATCGTGGTTCCTGCTCCAACATCGACCTTTTCTTCCAAGATTACATTTCCTGTTTGCGGTACCTTACTATACTCCCCTTTGTCATTGGGTGTAAATCCAAAACCATCTGCACCGATTATAGCACCACTATGAATAACACAATTGTCACCAATAATGGATTCGGAATAAATCTTTGCACCTGCGAAGACAACTACGTTTTCTCCAATAGTTACATTGTCTCCAATGTATACGTTGGGATATATCTTAACATTGTTGCCAATGGCAACATTATCGCCTAAGTACGAAAAAGCGCCGAGGTAAAAACCTTCCCCGTATACTGCACTTTCCGAAACAAATGAAGGGCTCTCTATGCCCACTTTGTTGTTTTTAACCTGATTGTAATACTCTAAAAGCTTAGAGAACGACTTGTAGGCATCATCAACCTTGATCAGTGTTGTAGAAATGGTCTGTTCTGGGACAAACTCTTTATTTACTATTGTTATAGATGCTTTTGTGGAATAAATGTATGAGGTATACTTTGGATTAGCCAAAAAAGTAAGGGAACCTTTTTCTCCCTCTTCAATTTTAGATAATTTATGTACAGCTATTTGAGGATTTCCCTCAATTTCTCCCTCTAAGATTCCTGCAATTTGGGTGGCTGTAAATTTCATTTCTGCAAAAGTAACAAAATTTGTTAAACGGCTTCTTTTGGGTAACAACTGTAGTATTTTGTTACCGTTTTTGATAATGCCTTAAGGCTCAACTGATCAGACTCCTTAAGGACATCTGTAACTTTGCCATTCTTCTTTAAAATATTGATGGTTTGTTTTTTTTCGTTATAAGCCTTGTTCAGGATTTGTCCGTGAAACACGAAGTAAGTGGCTTCAGATTCAGAGATGTTGTACTGATTCATAACATCTTTTAGTTTTTCGGACATCTTCAGGGAATCGATAGGTTTATTCTTGATTTTTACATGAAGTAACGTTCTATTGAGCAGCATCTGGCACATTTTTGAAAGGACAAAATCATCATGATATTGCCAAGCTTTGATAGCTCCCAAAATATCTACATCATCCAATCGAGCAAAGTTTTTCAAGATTTCTTTATTAAATGTAGTAGTGGTATCTTTCTCTAGAAAAAACAAGACCGGAATACTTGCCGTTATTTTATGTCCTTGAGATAATAGTTCTTTACCTCGCCTCATAATCCGAATCAACAACTGCTCTGCCACAAGACTTGTCTTGTGCAGATAAACCTGCCAATACATAAACCTTCGGGCCATCAAGAATTTCTCTATGGCATAGATACCCTTTTCTTCAACCACTAAATTCCCATCTATAACGTTCAACATGGAAATGAGCCGTTCCGAGTTAATATTGCCCTCGGTGACACCAGAATAAAAACTATCCCGTTTTAGGTAATCCAATCTGTCCATATCCAGTTGACTGGCCACCAATTGGTTCATAAAAGGTTTGTGATATTCACCTTTAAAGATAGAGATGGCAGTTGTTAAACGTCCATCAAACTCCTTATTCAATTCCATCATAAACTCCAGAGAAAGATGTTCATGGCTCAAATTATCGATTATGAAACCTTCAAGCGCATGGGAAAAAGGTCCATGTCCAATATCATGTAATAAAATTGTACAAAGCAAACCTGTCTCCTCTTCTTCTGTAATAGAAATATTTTTCCACTTTAGCACTTGAATTGCCTTGGTCATCAAATGCATACTTCCCAAGGCATGATGAAATCTGGTATGGTGTGCCCCTGGATATACAAGATAGGACATCCCCATTTGGGAAATCCTACGCAACCTTTGAAAATAGGGGTGGGCGATCAGATTAAAAATAAGTTCATTTGGAGTTCCAATAAAACCGTAAATTGGATCGTTAAAAACTTTGAGCTTATTGGTTTGGGCCAAGGAAGTTTGTTTTAATTCCACAAAGATAAACACTATATGAACAAGATCACTATTCTTTGGGTCGATGACGAGATCGACCTACTAAAACCTCATATTCTTTTTCTTGAAAATAAAGATTATAAGGTGGTTACAAGCCAAAGCGGTCAAGATGCGCTAGAGGAAATAAAAAAAGCATTTTTCGATATTGTTTTTTTAGATGAAAATATGCCAGGGATTTCGGGACTGGAAACCTTAACGGAAATTAAAAAATTCGATGCGTCCATTCCAGTGGTCATGATCACCAAGAGTGAAGAAGAGTTTATCATGGATGAGGCCATCGGCTCCAAAATTGCCGACTACCTGATTAAACCTGTTAATCCCAATCAAATCTTATTGTCCTTAAAGAAGAGTCTGGACAACTCCCGATTGATTTCTGAAAAGACCACTTCAAACTACCAACAAGAGTTTAGAAAGATTGCCATGGACCTTTCTATGGTGAACAGCCATGAGGAATGGACAGAGCTTTACAAAAAGCTCATTTATTGGGAATTACAATTGGAAGAAATAGAAGATTCTGGTATGTTTGAGATACTGGAGTCCCAAAAAGTTGAAGCAAATTCCCAGTTCAGTAAGTTTGTCGACAAAAATTATAGTGATTGGTTCAAGGAAAGCAATGGTCCTATAATGTCGCACACACTTTTCAGAAAAAAAATACAGCCTGAGTTAGAAGGAAACAAGACCTTATTGATCGTTATCGATAATTTAAGATATGATCAATGGCTGTCTTTTGAAGAGACCCTGACCGTTCACTACAAGAAAAAACACGAGGCATCTTATTTTAGTATTTTGCCAACCGCAACACAGTATGCCAGAAATGCCATATTTTCTGGCCTTATGCCGTTGGATATGGAAAAGCAACATCCAGAATGGTGGAAAAACGACACGGATGAAGGGGGTAAAAACTTATTTGAAGCAGAGTTTCTTGGAGCCCAGTTAAAACGACTTGGATTGGACTTAAAATGGGAGTACCATAAAATAAGTAGTCTACGGCAAGGAAAACAATTGGCACAAAACTTTAAATCACAAAAGGATAACGATCTAACCGTTTTGGTCTACAACTTTGTCGATATGCTGTCCCATTCCAAAACCGAAATGGAAGTCATCAAAGAATTGGCGGCCAACGATAAAGCGTACCGCTCATTGACGCTAAGCTGGTTTAAAAACTCACCTTTATTAGAGATTGTACAGCAAGCCCAAGCTATGGGAATGAAGTTGATCCTTACAACAGACCACGGCACCATAAATGTAAAGCAACCTTCTAAGGTTATTGGGGACAGGGAAACCAGCCTCAATCTAAGGTACAAGACCGGAAGAAGCCTAACCTATGAGAACAAAGATGTTCTAGAGAGCAAAAATCCGCAAAGCATACACCTGCCCAATATTAATTTAAGTAGCTGCTATATTTTTGCTAAAAACGATTTGTTCTTTGCCTACCCTAATAATTATAATCATTATGTTGGGTATTACCGTAACACATATCAACATGGTGGGGTTTCGCTGGAAGAGATGGTTGTTCCTTTTGTAGTTTTAGACGCCAAGTAGTATATGAAACCCTTAACTTTTACACTAAATCAACTCCAAGCAATTTCGAAGAAAATTATCCACGGATCAAAAAGTAAAATACTGTGTTTTTATGGTGATATGGGCGTTGGAAAAACTACTTTAATAAAATCGATAGTTGCGGCATTGGGAGGAGATGGTATTGCCCATAGTCCCACTTTTGGTTTAGTAAACGAATACTACAACAAGAAAAATGAACAAATTGCCTTTCATTTTGACTTTTATAGAATTGAAGACGAGGCCGAAGCCCTTGACATGGGACTAGAGGATTATTTTAGTACTGATACTTGGATTTTTATGGAGTGGCCCGAAAAGATAGCGTCGTTAATACCTGAAGAAGCCGTAAACATCCACTTACAGTTTATCGATGAAAACACCCGCTCAATCGAGTTTAACAAGAAGTACCAATAAATAGGTCATATATTGTTTAACAGTTTCGATGAACAACAATTTTATCGATAAAAAGCATTTTTTTAAGGTGAAATGCAATTTTTATCGGTAAAATGCGTAGGAAGTTAATATATTTTCTTACATTCGTTCTTGAAATGAATTCATTTATTAACCTAAAAACTCTTTTACGATGAACACTAAAAAAGTTTTTTTTGGCTTTCTAGCTATTGCTTTCTTGGCAATGACCGCTATCTCAACTAATGTTATGGACATTAATCCAGATCAGACAGTTAGCGTTGACAAGTTGAAAATTGGCAAAAGATAGAAAGTATTAAAAGTATATCTTTTAAACCCCTTTTAAAGGGGTTTTTTCATGCAATAAAATCAGGCATCTTTAGTTAATACAATATGCGCGATAAAAAAAAGGCAAGAAAAAGATTTATAATAGAAGGGCTAATTACCTTGTTTATAGCTCTATCCCCTGTCTTATTCTATTCTTATAAGTATATGCCAAATGATACAGAATCCTTAAATTTTGTGTTATTTGAAATCACCTCAAATGGATTTGGAGATGCACGCACTGCAGTTTGGTTCTATTTGATTAAGCTTATTCCTTTGATTTTATTAATCATTTGGTTTGTTACCTGCAAACAGTGGTGGTATCACGCTATTTTGATTCCGATTTCAATGTATAGTTTTCAACTATATACGGTAACAACCGAAAATTCTCAGAAAGCAGACGAGAATGAGATTTTGTACGTTATTGCTGTAAGTATGGTCGTAATACCTATAGTTTATTTTATTAGAGTAAAATTGGTAGATAAATATGTTCATGGTATCGATTTAAAGGCTATGGATACCGAACTCCAAATCCTTAAAGAAAAAGAGGAACTACGCAAGGAGCGCGAAAAGCTGGAAAAAAGCCAAAAGACCCTTTCAAAAAATATGTAAATTTGTTTAATTACGTTTTAGCGTAATATTCAGATGTACATCCTATGAGTCAACCGTCCTCTCCATTTAGCAAACAACAATTACTGCCCCAAGAGGAAACTTTAGAACTGCTTAAGCAAAAAGGAGAACTTTTTATAGGCATTCCCAAAGAGAACCAGTATCAGGAAAAGCGTATATGTCTAACTCCAGATGCCGTTAATGCCATTACTGCGCATGGGCATCGGGTACTTATAGAATCTGGTGCCGGGGATGGTGCCAATTTTTCGGATACGGATTATACCAATGCTGGAGCAGAAATCAGTAGGGATACCAAAAAAGTGTTTTCGTGTCCCTTGGTGCTGAAAGTAGAGCCTCCTACCCTATCGGAAATTGATTTGCTCAATCCGCAGACCATTATTATCTCTGCTTTACAAATCAAAACTCAGACAAAATCATACTTTGAGGCGATGGCCAAAAAGCGGCTTACCGCCATAGCTTTTGAATATATCAGAGATGAAGATGGTAAATACCCTGCCGTGCGTTCTCTGAGTGAAATTGCGGGAATTTCCTCTATCTTGATTGCATCGGAACTGATGGCCACGACCAATAAAGGAAACGGGTTAATGTTCGGTAATATCAGCGGTGTACCCCCCGTGGAAGTTGTTATCATTGGGGCCGGAACAGTGGGCGAATTTGCGGCGCGTTCCGCTTTGGGGCTTGGGGCAAATATTAAAATATTCGATAACTCTATTACAAAATTGCGCAATATTCAGACCAACCTTAACCAAACGGTCTACACCTCTACCATCCAGCCAAAAAATCTATTGAAATCCTTGAAACGTTGCGATGTTGCCATTGGTGCTACCAGAGGTCAGGACCGCTCTCCTATCGTAGTCTCCAGTACCATGGTGGAACATATGAAAAAGGGTGCTGTAATCATAGATGTGAGCATTGATATGGGCGGGTGTTTTGAAACTTCCGAAATTACGAGTCACGATAAGCCGACTGTAGAAAAGTTTGACGTCATTCACTATGGAGTACCTAATATTCCTGCCAGATACCCTAGGACATCTACCATCTCAATCAGTAATATTTTTACACCTTACCTCTTAAAGATTGGCGAAGATGGTGGCCTGGAACATTCATTGCGTTTTGATAAAGGACTTCGTAATGGACTTTATATGTACCACGGTATTTTGACAAATAAATCGGTTGGGGATTGGTTTGGACTCACCTATAATGATATTAACTTTCTTATTTTCTAAAACTGTATGGCATTCTTAAAACGCTTGGGATGGTATCTTGTTGGACTATCCATTGGAATCGTGTTTCTTGTGTTCTTCCTAAAGAAAAAATCCGGTGAAAGTGGCATTGATTTCTGTTATTTTCCCAATTGTAGGGTTTTAAAAGATATGCGCTCCAAGCCTTTGGTTTTTTCAGGGTCTATTGGGAAAACAGCAAAAGATTCGCTGTTGATACGATCATTTTTAACGGATGGGGATATTGATTTTGGGAAAAGCGATACAAAGTCCAAACCTTGTAAGACTTATTTTATTGAGTATGAAGTTGATGAAGAGGATTGGATTTTAGAAGCAAAAAGCTGCAATCAACAAGTACGTATTGAAACCCTTGAGAAAGCTAAATGAAATTTTTGTAGTGAATTTATTAAAACGTTTACACAATCAATTTAAATATCTAGTTTTCTTCTTTTCTTTTCTTTATGCAACAGCGAAAGCTCCCTTGTAGTTTGCCCGGCTACAGAAGTATTCTCCTCCGCCCTTCGTATTAAATAGGGCATCACATCTTTTACAGGTCCATATGGCACATATTTGGCAGCGTTATATCCAGCAGCAGTGAGATTATATGTGATATGATCGCTCATGCCGTAAAGCTGACCGAACCAGATATTTGAATCTGCATTATCCAAGTTGCGTTTCTTCATCAAGTCTACCAATTTCAAGCTGCTTGCTTCATTATGAGTACCCGCAAAAATGGAAATCCGTTCTAAATTTTCCATTATAAAGGATACGCCATTGTCAAAATTATCGTCGGTTGCTTGCTTGGATTCACAAATGGGACTTTTATAACCGTGCTCTTTGGCACGCTCGTTTTCCTTTTCCATGTAAGCACCGCGAACCACTTTTAGTCCAATATTAAAGTTTTCCAATGCGGCGGTATTGTTCAAGTCCTTCAAGTAGTCCATACGGTCCCAGCGGTACATTTGGACCGTATTAAAAACTACTGCTTTCTCTTTATTGTACTTTCGCATCATTTCCAGGACAATGGCATCTGCAGCATCTTGCATCCAACTTTCTTCGGCATCTATCAAAAGTGCCACATTGAGGTCGTGTGCCTTTTTACAAACTTTGTCGTACCTGTCTACAATTCGTTGCCATTCGGCAGATTCATCCTGGGTCAACTCTTTTTTGGCACTTACTTTGGCATATAATTCAAAGCGTCCAAAGCCAGTAGGTTTAAATACGGCAAAAGGGATAGCCTCTTTCTTTTTAACAAAGTCCAGTACTTCCAATACCTTGTCCAAAGTAAAGTCCAATTGATTTTCAATTTCCTTTCCTTCCACCGAATAGTCCAAAATGGAATAAACTCCCTTTTCGTACATTTTATCTATAATGGGAAGGCAATCATTCTCATTGACACCACCACAAAAATGGTCGAAGACTGTTGCCCTTATCAAACCTTCAACTGGTAAATGAGCTTTGATTGCAAAATTGGTCACAGCAGTTCCAATCCTTACGAGGGGTTCATTGCCAATAAGTTTGAACAAGAAATAAGCACGTTCCAATTGGGAGTCTGTTTTTAACTGAAACGCTATTGCGGTATTCTCAAAATCAGGATGCATTTTTATCAAAATATTAAAGATTCAAATATAAGTAGTGAACCAATAACACTATCAATAAAATAGTCATTATTTTGCACTACAAATCGCATTATGGAGTCTATTAAATCACATTCTTACGAGGTACATTTGAATGAGCTGGCGGAAGCTGCTCTAAGACAACATATTGCCACAAAAAATTACTCCAAAATATTTGTTTTGGTGGATGAAAACACCAAAGCACACTGTTTATCTTTTTTTGAAACAATATTGGCACACCCTATAGATGCCATTCTTGAAATCCAATCTGGGGAGGCAAACAAGACCATAGCAACATGTTTGAAGCTTTGGGAAGCATTGTCCAATGAGGATGGGGATAGGCAAAGCCTTTTGATCAACCTTGGTGGGGGCGTCCTTACCGATTTGGGCGGTTTTGTGGCCTCAACCTTTAAAAGGGGCATAAAATTCATCAATATCCCTACTACCCTACTGTCTATGGTAGATGCTTCCGTTGGTGGAAAAACCGGGGTAGACCTTGGCCCATTAAAAAATCAAATTGGGGTTATCAATCAGCCCCAAATGGTACTGGTATTTCCAAAATTTTTGAATACGCTTGAAGACAGACAGTTAAAAAGCGGGTATGCCGAAATGTTGAAGCATGGTCTTATAAAAGATGCCGAGTACTGGAAAAACTTAGTACACGGTGGCAATTTCGCTGAGGCAAACTGTATCATGAAATCCATTGCCCTTAAAAATGAGGTGGTCCTCCAAGATCCAACTGAACAGGGTATCCGTAAAATCTTAAATTTCGGGCATACTTTGGGGCATGCCATTGAATCTTATTTTTTGGAGCACCCTGATAAGGAAGCACTGCTACATGGTGAAGCTATTGCCATAGGGATGATCTTAGAGGGTTATCTTTCCCATGAACTTAAGGGACTATCAAAATTATCGTTACAAGAAATCAAGGAAGTTTTTCTGCAATATTTTGATAAAGTGGATTTTAATCAAGAGGATATTAAGGCCGTTCTCGAACTTTTAAAGTACGATAAGAAAAATTCGCATGGAGAGGTCAACTTTGTATTGCTCCAAACTATTGGAACAGCCATTACAGATGTCAAGGTGCCTGAGGATATTTTTCAAAAAGCTTTTGCTTACTACAAAGAATAACCGCTACATATACTATTATTTATCTTTTACAACTCTTTGCGAAAGCGACTTCTAAAAATTCATAGCTTAGGATAACAAACCAAAAAATATTCTTAGCATGAAACGAATCCTAATCGATTACAAAAAACTTGACCGCAAAACGGCTGCAGTCTTAATAGATACCTATCCCTATGGTTATGGAGATGATGATATCATAACCCTCAAAAAACCTAATGGTGAAATTATAGAGGCAGTTGAAGTACGAACCGAAGACACCATATATTTGGTGAAAATCAGTAAAAGTCTTTCCAATTTCATTGCCAATTTTGAAGAAAATATGGAAAAGGAACTGGAAAAAGATACAAAGCCTGAAGCCGTACTCGATTCTGAAAAAGAGGAATTTGAAAACCCAGAGCTAGAACTGGACTCCGATTTAGATACTGACGGCCTATACTAGAACATTACTTTTATAAATAACGGTTGCGAATCACTTTTAGATGATGTGCCTGATGGCCACATATAATAAAACCCATCGCACGCACACTCATTTGTGACCCACTTGCCATACCCATCCTTTTGAGCAATGCCTCATCAAAAGATTTGAACAAGGCTATTGTTGCAGCCCTCACGGCAGCATATTCAGTCAATATTTCTTCCCTTGATTTGGCCATAGCGTTGGATTCCGGAACAAAATCGTTCTGGTCAAAACCTGCCAAAGGAGTACCATCATTTCTTGCAAAGCGTAATGCCCTATACTGAAATATGCGCTCTGTATCAACAATATGCATCAAAACCTCGGATACAGTCCATTTCCCTTCTGCATACGCATAGTGAAGTTTATCCTCAGCGATATCGTTTACAAAAGATAAAAATTTCGATTGCCCGTCTTCAATTTCGTCCATTAGAGGGGCGTCTCCCAGAGCTTGGATATAACTATGGTAATACGAATCGTATTCAGAAATTGGCAAATCTGAACTTAGCATACTAAAAGAAACTGGTTACAGTTCATTAAAAATAGTATGCATCAAACGTTTTTTATCGTTAATGCTCTCTTCTAAAGAAATCATGGTTTCGGTTCTACTAATGCCATCGATATCATCAATTTTAAAGATAATATTTTTTGCATGTGTAGTATCCTTTGCCCGTATTTTGCAGAAGATATTGAATTTACCTGTAGTAATGTGTGCAACGGTAACGTATGGAATCTGGTTAAGACGTTCCAGTACAAATTTTGTTTGATGGGTTTTCTCTAGAAAGATGCCCACATAAGCTATAAATGAATATCCCAACTTAACATAATCCAAGGTAAGCGAAGAACCTTTTATGATTCCAGATTCTTCCATCTTCTTTACCCTAACATGTACTGTACCTGCAGAAATCAAAAGCTTTTTGGCAATATCCGTGAACGGGGTTCTGGTATTGTCAATCAACATATCTAATATCTGATGATCTATTTCGTCTAATTTTACTTTACTCATTCTATCAAAATTTTCAACAAAATTAGTTAATTAAGAAATTATATGTAAAGAAAATGTGCTTTTTTTAAACAAAACGTAAGAAATCAAGCTATTATAGTACTTATTTTTTTACTGAAAGAATCAAATCCAAAACTTCTTGTCGGGAAGATATCGTCTGAAAATCATCACGTTTGCTACAATCAAAGCTTTCATGACCAAAAAATCCTTCCTGCGATCCCACAAAAACTATTTCTGGTTGAAATAAAATGCTGTTTTCATTCAAAACTTCTTTATATGTAATTCCTAGAACTTCATTTTCATTCAGGCTTGGATTAAGTGTATGTGCATTTTTTACTATGATATCATAAAAAAGCTTTTCGTTCTCTGGAATTTCAAAATAATCCGATGTTTTAAAATCATCTATTTCATTTTTGGAAATTACTTCCAACCCTCTTAGAAGTGATTGAAAAATAAACGCCCTGGTTTTCTCTCTTTCGTAGTCCTTCGGGTAATGCCCTGCTTCAAACAAAATAGTAGGGACTTGTTGCATCTGAAACGTATCTCCAACACAGTTTTCGTTAAATCCATCATCATATCTTCCTATTTGATAGGGAATGTATTGATTTAAATGCTTTGCCATTGCAACAATAATTTTCATGGAAATTTCCCTAGCAGGTGTAATATCACGTTCTGGATTGCTGGCAGGAGCTAAAAAAGATACGGTAGCTGGATGTCTTGATTTGCCTGCACTAAAAAGAGTACGCTGGTCATGTAAATTAAAGCAATATGCCGGCCTATATGCTTCGAACACTTTTCTTAAGACCTTACTCTCCGGTTGAGATAGTTCCTTGGCATCACGGTTCAAATCTGTTCCATTTGCATTTGCACGTGTGTAAAGTTTGGCACCATCGGGATTAAGGATTGGAATAATCAATAAGGTGCAATTGTTCAAGATTGACTTTGCCAGAACTTCATCGGACTGTAGAAAATTGACCATATCCAATACAGCCTTCGTAGTGGTAGATTCGTTTCCATGCATTTGCGACCATAGTAATACTTTTCTTTTACCAGTGCCAAGGGTAATCGAAAAAATAGTGCTGCCCATTTGAGAAAGTCCTTCTTCTTTGATTAGTGAAGTATCCAATGTAGGCAGCCATGTTTCCATGAGCATTTCTTGAGTAACATATCGGCCTTTGATTGATTTTTCTTTGTAGGTAAAATGGTTCACCATGAAGTCATGTATATTAGTAGATTTACAAAAGTAAACCAACTATAAATTACATTTGTAAACAATCTCTGTATTCGATAATTTACAAATTGTACTCGGTAATGTATTTATTTTCACAAATGTAAATCATTTTTGGGTCGTACTTTCTAATAATACTTAAATATTTTAAAGTCAAATAATTAAAATATATTATATGATATTTTTATTTAAATATTTAATAAGTATTTAGGTTAATTATTTTCGTTTTGGATTCAATAATCAATATCTTTACCGCCTAAATCGTTTACATTTGTGAGCAAGGAGATTACAGAACGCATTAAAATAATAATCGACCATTACGAGCTTGCGGTTTCCACATTTGCCGACAGTATTGGCGTACAGCGTTCCAGTATTTCCCATTTGCTCAACGGAAGAAATAAACCAAGTTTGGATTTTATTTTGAAAGTGATTAAAACCTATCCTGAGGTAAACCTATATTGGTTGCTCAATGGTAAGGGCACTTTTCCCGCTGTTCAAAAAGATGAAAACATTTCCCCTATCCAAAAGGAAGCTTTGCAGTATAACAAGCAACTGCCCAAAGAAGTCTTTCCCATATCAACAAACAAAACAAAAGACGCTACCCCTTCAAAAATTGTAATATTCTATACAGATGGCACTTTTGAATCATATGAGGTAAAAAATGATTAGCACTAGCTGTCAATTTTCAGTTCTTTACACTTTCTTTGCATACATGATAAAAAGGGTATTTTGTTTTTTGGGCCTAATTGTATTTTTTTCATGTAGTGCTCCTCCACAGCGTAATTGTAGCGATTTTAAAACAGGGGAATTTTCTTTTAAAAGTAATATTGATGGAGAGGAAAAGGAAACCACCTTTTTTAGAACCCTAGATACGGAAATCGATTATTTTGAAGGAAAACAGGACACTTCTTCGGTTAGATGGATAAATGAGTGCGAATACATTCTTAAAAACAAGAATCCAAAAAACAAAGCTGAAGAAAAATCGATTCACATAAAAATATTGACTACTTCAGATTCTTCCTATACATTTGAATATAACGCCGTTAACGATAAACGCAAGTTTAAGGGGACCGCATTTAAAATTAACTGACCATGTTTGAGATTTTCACCAGTCCCGATGCCTGGATGGCATTGTTGACCTTGACCTTTTTAGAAATCATTCTAGGAATAGATAATATTATATTTATTTCCATTGCCGCTGGAAAACTTGAAAAGAAGGATAGGAAAAAAGCCACTAACCTTGGATTGTTTTTGGCAATGGGGATGCGAATTATACTCTTATTTGGAATTACTTGGCTGACCAAAATGAAAAAGCCTTTTCTTATTCTTGATGAGTCTTGGATAACGGGTGGGTTGAGTTGGCAAGCAGTTATTTTATTCGCCGGTGGACTCTTTTTACTTTATAAGAGTACTAAAGAGATTCGAGAAAAAATTGAGGATAAAGGGCATGACGAGCGAGAAGTGACCAAATCGCGGTCAAATTCGTTGGCCAATGCAATTGTTCAGATAACGATAATCAACATCGTTTTTTCTTTTGATTCCATCTTGACCGCCATTGGGATGACCAATGGTATTTCCCCCAACCCAACGGACGCCTTGATATTGATGATTACTGCAGTGGTCATATCGGTTGTTATAATGATGTTGTTCGCCAATCCTGTTGGCGAATTTGTCAATAGGCATCCATCTGTACAAGTACTCGGGCTATCCTTTCTTATATTGATTGGTTTTATGCTTATTACCGAAGCAGCGCATCTATCCCATCTTGTAGTTTTTGACAATGAAATAGGAGCCATTCCCAAAGGATATCTTTACTTCACCATAGCATTTTCCATAATGGTGGAGTTCTTTGATTTGAGGATGAAAAAGAATAAAGTAAAAGAAGCCACCGCGGAAGAGTAATTCCTTCTATGAAGACTTCTATAATTCATTAAGCTATACACGCATAATCTTTTGTATAGCTTTTGGTTAGGTAAAAAGTAATTTATAAACTCCCTACCCACCACTGATTAAAGTCAATCTTAACCTACTGATTAATTTTAAAGTTGAAACTTAATTAGGACGGTTAAAAGAAAGTTTGGGATGTAGTTTTTTATGCTCGTAATGCAATTTTTGCTGTTGTTTCACAGTAAGTGTACTGCCATCATGGCTCCATCCTGGAGGTCCAAAGACATACATAAGTTTATGGGATAGTTTTTTGGATTTCTTCATGTCGTTCCAAATATCTTTAAACTCGTGGGTGAGTATCACAACAGGGTTATAAGATTCAGGCGAATGAATTACACCATACTTTACATCAATATCATCGTCCAGCTCTTTCCAAGTCCCGAATACTTTATCAAAAATATTCAAAAACCCGCCATGGTTTTTGTCCAAATACTCTACATTTTGAGCATGGTGAACCTGGTGCATGGTGTGGGTATTGAAAATCTTTTCCAAAAAGCCAAGTTTGGGAACGTATACGGAATGTAATTGAAATTGCCATAAAGCTTCGATACCAAGACAGACCACTACCATTTCTGGTGGAAATCCAATTGCCGTCATCCACATATAAAACAATGGCTTGTACAAAATAGTGAACCAACCGTTTCGTACCGCGGTACCTAAATTAAAATTATCCGAAGAATGATGGACAATATGTGCGGCCCACAGAACCCGTATTTCATGATTGGCCCTATGAAACCAATAGTACGTGAAATCATCCGCTAACTGACATAAAATCCAAACATACCACGCATACCCGAAAGATTCATAACCCAGAAAGTTGCTCCGTACTCCATCTACCATGGGATTACAGAGCTCATAAACCCCTTCAAAAAGGACAATAGCAAAGATAACCTTAAACAAAGGGCCAAGAATAGCAGAGCCAATTCCCATAAAACCACTTGCGGCCAAATCTTTCCAATTGTACAAATGGTCATCACCATGAGTTTTGCTATAAGTAAGTTCAAACAGGATAAAGGCAATAAAAACGGGAACTCCGTAAACTAACGGGTTGGTGAAATCCATAAAAAAATATTAAGTAATGGGTTAGCGTGTATAATACTTAGACGGTAAATTAGGTAGAAAAATGCACTAAAACAAAGTTGTTTGATCAGAACCTTCATCTTTTGATTCTATACTATCATCGGTAAAGCCTATGGACTCTTCATCAACTACCTCTATGTCATTGGTTAACTGTGTTTCTGGCTCTTCGAATGGTAGCGATTCCAAAACGTTAATGTTTTTGACTTTCTCACTTGTCAATTGATTTCCTATTGCCTTTATTCCTTTAATACTTATAAAATTCTCTACATCCACCTCTTGATTAGGCTTGGCTTCTTTCCCCTTTGGTTTTGGGAATTCAATTTCAATCACCGGTCGCCAGTCTGTAGAAACCAACTCTAAAAAGGATTTAGGATGTTCAGAAATGACCTGTTCTTCTTTATTCGGATTCTCGATTAAAAAACGCTTGATGTAATAGCGTTCTTTTTCACCTTCATAATGAACTATGGAAATTGGTTTTTTTGGATTCCATTTTTCCAATACGATCATATCGTCGTTAAATCGCGTCAACAACTCAGGTGATATCGTCTTTACTTTTCCCTTTTGGTCGATTATCAACAGTAAATCCTCTCCTTTAAAGTCACCTAGAAGCTCTCCTCTCCCATCAACATTCAAGCGGCCTACAATATCATCGAACCATATTTTTCGTGGTTTTAGCGTTGACACCCCTTTCTCTTTCAGTTCAATTCGTTTAACGGGATATTTGGTGACCAGATTTCCTTTGGATGCTCTTCCCTTTATCAATAAATCTGCAAAATCCAAATCCCATTTTAACTTTTTAATACTGCCAGACTGTCTTAGCATTACAGTAATAACTTCAGCTTCGCCATTAGGGTTTGCCGAAAAATATAATACTTCGGCCGTTGTTTTGCCTCCGGCCAAGTTGTACATTTTATCTCTGGTTATACTGGTGACATTGAATCTTTTGATGTAGCTGGGACCTCCCCTGCCATCTTTATAGACCATATTATAGATAGTCCGATTATCTTTTTTCTTAAAGACCGCTACATGGATGATATTCTTCCCAATAAACGTTTTTGAGTCCACCTTCGTAACCATCATCTCGCCTTTCTTGGTAAAAACAACGATGTCATCAATGTCACTACAATCTGTGACATATTCGTCTCTCCTAAGCGAAGTACCTATAAAGCCTTCTTCCCGATTTACGTATAGTTTGGTATTTCTGATGACGACTTTTGTTGCCTCAATATCATCAAATACCTTTATTTCCGATTTGCGTTCTCGCCCTTTTCCGTATTTCTTCTTGAGTTCTTTGAAATAGTCAATAGCATACTCCACCAAGTGTTCCAAATGATGTTTGGTCTGGGCAATACGCTCATCCAAACTATCAAGGAGTTGTTGTGCTTTTTCTAAGTCAAATTTAGAGATACGCTTGATACGAATTTCGGTCAAGCGAACAATATCATCTTCCGTTACCGCTCTTTTCAGATTTTTTGTAAAGGGTTTTAAGCCTTTGTCTATAGCTGCAATTACTCCTTCCCATGTTTCCTCTTCTTCAATATCCCGATAAATTCTGTTTTCGATAAAAATACGCTCCAACGACGCAAAATGCCACTGCTCTTCCAGCTCTCTAAGCTGTATCTCAAGCTCAGCCTTCAATAGTTCCACCGTATAATCCGTGGAACGGATCAACATTTCCTTAACCCCGATAAACAAAGGTTTATTATCTTCAATAATACAGCCCAATGGTGAAATGGAAGATTCGCAGGCTGTAAAGGCATATAATGCATCTATGGTCTTATCCGGAGAAATTCCGCTCGGCAGGTGCACTAGAATTTCAACCTCCGCTGCTGTGTTGTCTTCAATCTTTTTTATTTTGATTTTCCCCTTGTCATTGGCCTTGAGGATGGAATCAATCAAGGAAGATGTGTTGGTTCCATAAGGTATCTCATTGATGACCAAGGTATTTTTATCAAACGTAGAAATTTTGGCGCGAACACGAATCTTTCCGCCGCGCATACCCTCATTATAATTGGTAACATCAATGATCCCAGCGGTTGGAAAATCTGGAAATAATTGAAAGCGCTGCCCTTTGAGATGTTTTATGGAAGCCTCGATAAGTTCGTTAAAATTATGAGACAGCACTTTGGTAGACAAACCTACAGCAATACCTTCCGCACCTTGTGCCAATAAAAGCGGGAATTTAACCGGAAGATTTATAGGTTCTTTTTTTCTACCATCATAAGACAATTGCCAATCCGTAATCTTGGGACTGTACACGACGTCCAGCGCAAATTTTGAGAGCCGAGCTTCAATGTATCGTGATGCTGCCGCACTGTCGCCAGTAAGGATATTGCCCCAGTTCCCTTGCGTATCGATAAGAAGATCCTTCTGCCCTATTTGGACCATGGCATCGGCAATACTCGCATCACCATGGGGATGATATTGCATGGTATGCCCAACTACATTGGCAACTTTATTGTAACGACCGTCGTCCAGTTCTTTTAAGGAGTGCATTATCCGGCGCTGAACTGGTTTAAAACCATCTTCTATAGCTGGAACAGCTCGTTCCAAAATAACGTAGGATGCGTAGTCCAAAAACCAGTCCTTGTACATTCCCGTTACCTTGGTCAATGTATCCTGGGAGACCTGTTGGTTTTCTAACCCTTCATCGTTCAGTTCTTCATTTTCATTCATTTAGAAAACATACATTTATCTGGTTTACAATTAATTTTCCTCAACTAAATCAAGTTCTACTTTAAGGTTGTTTATTATAAACTCTTGGCGATCCGGTGTATTTTTACCCATGTAGAACTTCAATAGATTATCGATACTCATGGCCTTATCCAGCATTACTGGTTCCAAACGAATATCATCTCCTATGAAGTGCTTAAACTCATCTGGGGAAATTTCACCCAAACCTTTAAATCGTGTTATTTCAGGTTTGCCCGTGAGCTTCTGTATGGCATCTCGCCTTTCATCTTCGCTATAGCAATAAATGGTCTCTTTTTTATTGCGCACCCTAAAAAGCGGAGTCTGTAAGATATAGAGGTGGTTCTCTTTTATCAATTCAGGAAAAAACTGTAGAAAGAAGGTAATCAATAGTAATCGTATATGCATTCCATCCACATCGGCATCCGTGGCAATTACAATATTGTTATAACGCAAATCCTCCATGGAATCCTCTATGTTGAGTGCAGCCTGTAGCAGGTTGAATTCTTCATTCTCGTAAACAATCTTTTTGGACATTCCATAGGAATTCAATGGTTTTCCTCGAAGACTAAAAACAGCTTGGGTATTTACATCACGAGATTTGGTAATGGATCCAGATGCAGAATCACCCTCGGTAATAAACAGTGTGGACTCCAACCGCCTATCCTTCTTCATATCTTGAAGGTGAACCCTACAATCCCGAAGTTTTTTATTATGTAGACTAGCTTTTTTGGCGCGATCTCTTGCAAGTTTTCGAATTCCAGAAAGCTCCTTGCGTTCTTTTTCCGCCTGCACAATCTTTTTCTGGATTGCGTCTTTGGTATCTGGATTTTTATGTAAAAAATTATCTAGATACTTGCCAATAAAGTCATTGATGTAAGTCCGAACGGTAGGCAAATCACCGCCCATATCCGTTGAGCCCAATTTTGTCTTTGTCTGACTTTCGAAAACCGGCTCCATGACCTTTATGGCTATGGCAGAAATAATTGATTTCCGAATATCGGAAGCATCATAGTTTTTCCCATAATGTTCGCGAATGGTTCTTACCAAAGCTTCCCGAAATGCTGCCTGATGGGTTCCTCCTTGCGTAGTATGCTGTCCGTTTACAAAAGAATGATATTCTTCACTGTACTGTGTTCTGCTATGGGTAAGGGCAACTTCAATATCATTACCCTTTAAATGGATTATGGGATACAAAAAATCTTCCTGGTTGTTATTTTCCTCTAGCAGGTCTTTTAATCCGTTTTCCGAATGAAATTTTTCACCATTGAAAATAATGGTCAGGCCTGGATTGAGATATACGTAATTTTTGAGCATGCGCTCCACATACTCATTTCGGTATTTGTATTTTTTGAAGATGGACTCATCAGGAACAAAACTGACTTTGGTACCGCGGCGTTTTGAAGAATCCATCAATTCTTCATGCATTAGGTTACCTTCGTTAAATTCAGCGGTCTTTAATTGTCCGTCCCTTACGGATTCCACTTTAAAAAAGTTGGAAAGCGCATTTACCGCTTTTGTACCCACACCATTGAGTCCAACAGATTTTTTAAATGCCCGGGTATCGTACTTCCCCCAGTGTTCATCTTGGAAACTACATCCACTACTTTTCCCAAAGGAATGCCCCTGCCATAATCACGAACATGAACTGTATTTTCTTTAATAGCAATCTCAATGGTCTTACCCGCACCCATAACAAACTCATCGATGCAGTTGTCGATTACTTCTTTTAAAAGGATATAAATACCATCATCTGCAGAGGAACCGTCTCCCAATTTACCAATATACATTCCTGGACGCATGCGAATATGCTCCTTCCAGTCCAGGGAACGAATATTATCCTCGGTATACTTGGTATCTGCCATTAATTAAGGGTTAATCCTCGCTAATATAAAATTTAGCAACAAAACTAGAAGTGTGCGGCGCAGAAAGTAATCAACAAAAGCTGTTGATAGAATACGGTATTGCCATTAAAAATTATACATTGAACCTAAAATGCATAACATCGCCGTCCTTGACCACATATTCCTTGCCTTCCACCCGCATTTTCCCTGCCTCTTTTACTTTGGATTCACTTCCGTAATTAATGTAATCATCATAACTGATTACCTCTGCACGGATAAATCCTTTCTCAAAATCAGTATGGATAACACCCGCGGCTTGGGGCGCCGTAGCGCCTACAGGAATGGTCCAAGCCCTAACTTCTTTGACTCCTGCCGTAAAGTAGGTTTCCAAATCCAATAACTTGTATGCTCCCCGAATCAATTTGGCTGAACCTGGCTCGGATAGACCTAAATCTTCCAAAAACATTTGGCGTTCTTCATAGGTTTCCAATTCGGTAATATCAGCTTCTGTGCCAACAGCCAGATAAATAACTTCAGCATTTTCTTTGGCCACGGCTTGTTTTACTTTTTCTACATACGTGTTACCATCAACAGCCGCCTCTTCATCCACATTGCAAACATACATTACGGGTTTGTCCGTAATCAACTGCAACGGTTTTACATATTCGATTCGGTCGTCATCGCTCACTGAAATTGCACGCACAGAGGTACCCGCCTCCAGTCCATCCTTTAATATGGAAAGGACGGCTTCTTCCTTCTGGGCCTCTTTGTTTCCTGTCCTTGCTGCTCGTTTTACTTTGTCCAATTTCTTTTCTACGCTCTCTAAATCTTTCAACTGCAACTCCATATCGATGGTCTCTTTGTCCCGTATTGGGTCTATGGAGCCATCGACATGAACAACATTGTCATTATCAAAACAACGAAGCACATGGAGAATGGCATCGGTTTCTCGAATATTTCCCAGAAATTGATTTCCTAATCCTTCTCCTTTACTGGCACCCTTTACCAAGCCGGCAATATCTACAATTTCAACTGTTGCTGGAATAACGCGTTCTGGATTGACCAGCTCTTCCAACTTTTCTATGCGGGTATCGGGAACATTGACCACTCCAATATTGGGTTCAATGGTACAGAACGGGAAGTTGGCACTTTGTGCTTTCGCATTGGACAAACAATTGAACAAGGTCGACTTTCCTACATTGGGCAATCCTACAATACCGGCTTTCATGATGAGATGTTAGATTTAAGAATTCAGATTTCTGGCTACCGAAATCCGTTTACCAATTTCAGCGTGCAAATATAAGTTGAAGTTTTTGATGTTGAAGTGATTCTATCAATACAAAATTTGACGAATGAAAAACACGTAAAGTGCATATCCGATACTTGCTATTATAGTAAAAATGGCAATTAGCGAAAGAAAGCACCCCGCTTTCTTCCAAAATCCATTATATGCTTCTTCTTTCTTTTGCATAAAAAACCCGAATCTTTTTGATTCGGGCTAAATTAAGGGTTTTTTATTGCTATCCATCTGGATGCATGAACTTCTGTTTTCCAAGCAGTTCTTCCTCTGTTTCTACAATATCCTCATCAGGGACACAACAATCTACCGGACATACTGCTGCACATTGGGGTTCTTCATGGAAGCCCATACACTCTGTACACTTATCTGGAGATATGTAATAAATCTCATCACTAATAGGAACTTGTACTTCATCGGCATTGACAGCCTTGCCATCTGGCAGGACCACATCACCGGAAAGCGAAGTGCCGTCACTGTAACGCCACTCATCCGCTCCCTCATAAATTGCGGTATTGGGGCACTCAGGCTCACAGGCACCACAATTTATACATTCGTCTGTTATAATGATTGCCATAATTTTCTTTTTCTCAGTATGCCGTAATCATTTTGGCATGCTTATTTTTACACAAAAATAAACCCTAGTAGTTTAGTGTACAAATATAATGATGGCACACGAATCAATATTGGAAGCTTTTGTTAATCTTGGAATTTACCTTAAGGATTTCTGTGAAAACCATAAAACCGATGAAAGTGGAACATATGCGGATATAGAGCATATAATTCTTAAGGCAGGACAGCAAAATGGTTGGTTCACAAGAGAAAATGTGCTGTTTTCCCTTGAGCAATGGTCGAGGGAATTGACCCATCAAAACCTAACCGAATGGCTTTCTCGTTACCATCTTAAGGAAGAACAAGAACCAAAAACCATTGGTATCGTTATGGCGGGAAACATTCCCCTAGTGGGATTCCATGATTTTCTGTGTGTACTTTTAAGCGGTAACAATGTCTTGGCAAAACTATCCTCGAATGATACCGTGCTTCTACCTTTTTTTGCTGAATATCTGATCAAACAAGAACCTGGTTTAAACCATTGTATAACGTTTACCGAAGGAACATTTGAAACATATGATGCTGTGATTGCCACTGGAAGCAACAATACCAGTCGCTATTTTGAGTATTATTTTGGTAAAAAACCAAACATCATCCGCAAAAACAGAAATGCAGTCGCTGTATTGACAGGAAAAGAAACTAAAGAACAGCTTCAGCGATTAGGAGAAGATGTTTTTAGGTATTACGGCCTCGGATGTAGGAATGTTTCCAAATTATATGTTCCAGAAGGATATGATTTTGATGAATTCTTTAAAGTTATTTTCAATTTTCAGGAAATAATCCATCAGCATAAATACGCCAATAATTACGATTACAACAAGGCAGTTTATCTTATGAGCGAATTTAAGATTTTGGATAACGGATTCTTAGTACTAAAAGAAGATAAGAGCCTCTCCTCCCCCATAGCTTCCTTATTTTATGAATATTATGATTCAATTCCCAAGCTAAAGGAACAGTTAGAACTACAAAAGGACGATATTCAATGTGTAGTTTCCAAAGGATTGTTTTCAAATGAAGTTGATTTTGGTGAAACTCAAAAACCAAAGTTAAATGACTACGCTGATGGAGTAGACACCTTGGAGTTTCTATTACAACTTTAAAAGACTCGAAGAGCTTAAAGTAGTTTCCATATCCAAGAATTTTTAAGACCTTTATCGCTTGATTCAACAATAAAAACCAACTCAACTTTTTAGTGGGTTACTAGATGATTAAGATATGAAAAAGCACAATTTTAGCGCAGGACCTTGCATTTTACCACAAGAAGTAATGCTCAAAGCTTCTGAAGCCGTTATGGAACTGGATGGAATGGGTCTTTCCCTGATAGAAATATCCCATAGAAGCAAAGAGTTTGTCGCCATCATGGAAAACGCACGTTCTTTGGCATTAGAGCTTCTGGACTTGGAAGGAAAAGGGTATCAAGCATTGTTCCTTCAAGGCGGGGCAAGTATGCAGTTTTTAATGGCTGCATTTAATCTGCTCGACAAAAAAGCAGGATATGTAAATACAGGTACCTGGAGTTTAAAAGCCATAAAGGAAGCTAAATTGTTTGGTGAAGTAGTCGAAGTGGCCTCGTCACAAGATCAAAACTTCAATTATATACCGAAAGGGTATTCCATTCCCTCAGATTTGGATTATCTACACTTAACATCCAACAATACCATTTTTGGAACGCAGATAAAGGAATTCCCCAAGACCAATGTTCCACTCGTTTGCGACATGAGTTCCGATATTTTCTCACGCCAGATGGATTTTTCAAAGTTTGATTTGATTTACGCTGGTGCTCAAAAAAATATGGGTCCGGCAGGAACTACTTTAATTGTGGTAAAAGAGGATATTTTGGGCAAAGTTTCACGAAAGGTACCCTCAATGATGGACTATGCTGTTCATATTGGAAAAGACAGTATGTTCAATACGCCACCTGTTTTTCCGGTTTACGTTTCCATGCTGACCATGCAATGGCTAAAAGACCTTGGTGGTATTGCTGCAATCGAGGAAATAAATGAAAGAAAAGCCAATCTTATTTATTCTGAAATAGAATTAAATCCAGTTTTTTCTGGTTTTGCCGCCAAGGAAGATCGCTCTATCATGAATGCCACTTTTAATATAACCGATGACTCTTTAAGGGAAATCTTTGATGAAAAATGTAAAGAAGCCGGAGTCAATGGAATTAATGGCCATAGATCGGTAGGTGGCTATCGGGCATCTATGTACAATGCGCTACCACTTGAAAGCGTAGGAGTATTGGTAGATATTATGAGCGAACTCGAAAAGAAAGGCTAGTTCAGGCGTTAAGCGAAACTAAAATCTTAAAAACAGGTCAGGAAAAATTTAACACTTAGAACCAACAATTCAACATTTATGAAAATATTGGCCAATGATGGCATTGCTCAATCAGGAATCGATTTACTTCAAAAAGAAGGTTTTGAAGTCATTACGACCAAAGTGGCAAAAGAACAACTCTCCAACTTTATCAACGAACATAAAATAACCGGGCTATTGGTACGAAGTGCGACCGAAGCCAGAAAATCCTTGATTGATGCTTGTCCAAGTTTAAAGTTGATAGGCCGTGGTGGTGTAGGTATGGATAATATTGATGTAGCTCATGCAAAATCAAAAGGTATCCATGTAATCAATACTCCCGCCGCTTCCTCAGCATCTGTTGCAGAACTTGTATTTGCCCATTTATTGAGCGGTGTGCGATTTTTATACGATTCAAATAGAAACATGCCTTTGGATGGCGATAGCAAATTCAAGCAATTAAAGAAAAACTATGCCGGGGGAACAGAACTCAGAGGTAAAACCTTGGGGATAATCGGTTTTGGAAGAATAGGACAAGCCACCGCTAAAATGGCATTGGGTTTAGGAATGAAAGTCCTTTATAACGACCATCATACCGCTGAGGCTTCCTTGGAACTTTCTTTCTATGACGGACAAACCATAAATTTCAATTTAAAAAATAGTGAGTTTGATACGTTGCTTAAAAATTCCGACTTCATTACAATACACGTCCCAACGCAGAAAAATTACGTGCTTGGTAAAGCTGAGTTTGAGAAAATGAAAACCGGAGCAGCAGTTGTAAATGCTTCACGTGGTGGGGTTTTAGATGAAGTCGCTTTAATAGATGCTTTAGAGAACGGAAAGATAGCATTTGCAGGTTTGGATGTATTTGAATCTGAACCCAATCCAGAAATCAGAATATTGATGCATCCAAAAATATCTTTGACTCCTCATACCGGAGCATCTACCGTAGAAGCTCAGGAACGTATCAGTTTAGAACTTGCACATCAAATAATAGACTTGTTAAACTAATCCGTTTTTTCAGGTACCAAAGATGTTCAATACATTCTTTTTTGTATTTTGTACCATAAACTAAACACTATAAAATGTCAGGATTATTAGACTTATTGACCAGCCCAATGGGCAAACAATTAATTAGCGGTGTTTCCGGCCAAACCGGTCAACCCGAAAACAAAACTGCAGAGGTATTGAGTATGGCCATGCCACTTTTAATGGGGGCCATGAAAAAAAATACTTCAACACCTGGAGGTGCGCAAGGTTTAATGAGTGCGCTTTCATCAAAACATGATGGTGGTATTTTAGATGATCTTGGCGGACTTTTCGGTGGCGGTGTAGACCAAGGTGTAATGGATGATGGTGCTGGTATTTTAGGTCATGTATTTGGAGCTAAACAACCACAGGTTGAAAATGCGTTGAGCAGTAAGTCTGGAATAGATGCAGGCTCAATTTCACAAATATTGAAAATAGCCGCTCCAATTTTATTGGGTTATTTGGGTAAACAGACCAAACAACAAAATGTAAATAGTCCCGATGGCCTAAACGGACTCTTAGGTGGACTCATGGGAGGCAACAGTGCTGCGGATAAACAACAGTCACTCATTGAAAGTTTTTTGGATTCTGATGGAGATGGAAGTATTATGGACGATTTGGCCGGAATGGTCTTAGGTGGTGGAAATCAAAAAAGCAGTGGTCTTGGAGGAGTATTGGGAGGTTTATTCGGCAAGTAAGTAACTGCCTTAACAATATTTAATGAAGCCATTTGGAATTCCAAATGGCTTTTTTTGTATCTTATTACTATGAAAAAGAGAATTTTAGTTTTATTTATCGTCCTTGTTTCGGTAATAGCTTGTTCATCACAAAAAGAAGTACTGGAGATTTCCAAACAAGAACAAGCTTATTTTGATATTGAGGAGGGTGACGCCGTAGAAATTAAAGATGAAGAATCTGAGTACGAAATCATAATTATCGACCCGGGATTCAATACTTGGCTTTTAAGCATAGCCCAGCCACAAGGCTACTACTCCCAAAGCTTTTTGGAAAGCAGAAACAATATTCTTGTAATCAATTGGAACCAAAGGGTGATGCAGCCCCAACGGTACAATCCTAATTTATATGAGCTTCAAATCAATTATGACTCTAACATAGATTACGGATACGAGGTAAACTATAAGCTCTATAATTATTTTATTTACTTCCAACGAAAGTATAATCAGCGGTTGGGACCTTTCTTTCCTAGAATTTAATGTATTATTTTTGCCATCGAATTTACTTTGATGGAGAAAATTAAAAAAAGGTGGGATATTACTGAGAACTGGCAATTACTTTTCCCTTTTCTGGGTATTTTCCTAACCATACTTACCGCATACCTCATTTCAAGGAGGTTTTTACACCTTTTAGACCTGAACAATACAGTTTTTGAGTGGCTTTTCACACTCGGTATCGGTTCTTTACTTTGTTTTATAATGGTAAAATTTTTTCTTTGGTGTTTTAAGAAATTATCCAATAAATGGCCCGTGGAACAGCGATGGGAGATGATTGCCATATTTATTGTATTTGCGATTACAGGAAGTATTTCCGGTAAGTTAGCTGGACCATTAACCGAAATGATTGGACTAAAACAAGGTATAGTAAGCGGATGGGTTTTTTGGACAGCACGTATTCTTCTTATTTTTCCTATCTATCAAATACTTTTGGTTTTCTTTGGATGGCTCTTTGGACAGTTTCAATTTTTCTGGAATTTTGAAAAAAAGATGCTCAAACGTATGGGTTTAGGGTTCTTGATTCCTTAAATTATATTTTTATTAACATAATATAATCTGTTAATTTATATAGCTTTGCACCATGTTGCAGATGAAAAGGATTGTTGGCCTTTTATTTTTTACTCTTTTGATGCTTATCAAAGTATCGGCATTGCACGTATACGCTCATCAAGATGATGACTGTGATGCTATCGAAAATTGTGAAATCTGTGACATCGCACTTGAAAGTCAATCTTCTGGCCTGGAGATTCCTTTACAACTTATCTGCTCTAATGGCAATAGCATTCTAGAAATTAAGGGCTTCAAGGAAAAATCCCAAGTTTTTTCCAGTGCGTCCAATACGTTTCGACTCTTTGGTAGACCACCTCCCTCTTTATAAGAATTTCTCAAAAATTACCTAAGATTAAAATTGATGCTAGGTTGATTAATGTTTCTAACCAGTGTCTTAAGTTCTTTTAAGTTAAATTATGGTTTTTAATGTAGAATATGTCAATAGCATGATGCACACTAGTCTTTTCATAGATTATGACTATTCAATAAAAAATCATAATACTTATCAACCCCTTTTGGATAACAAATCATAATGAAGCTACGGCCTCTATTACTTTTTCTATTTATTTCATTCTTTACGGTGGCACAGAAAGACCCGTGTACATATTCGGTTAGTGGTAAGGTGTTGGATGTGGATACCAAAGAACCTATCCCCTATGCTGTAGTTAAAGTTGACGGTACCAAAAAATACACCAGTACCAATGCCGAAGGTCATTTTAGTATTGATGGTCTGTGTTCAGAAAAAAATACTCTCATCATTTCGTGCGTGGGTTATGCAGATTCAACTAAGGAGCATGAACATGATTCCAATATTCACTTTTACTTGACGCAAAAGGTGACAGGTCTAGAGGAAGTCACCATACAGGCGCAAAGAACAAAAGAAAAGGGTACCGAAACAATTTCACAGATAACTATTGGTAAATCAGAAATTGCCAGCAGTTCCACACAATCTTTGGCAGCTGTTTTATCCCAACAACAAGGATTGACATTCATTTCTACCGGAAACAATGTCCAATTGCCCGTTATACATGGACTGTACGGAAATCGAATCTTGGTTTTGAACAATGGTCTAAAGCACGGTTTTCAAAATTGGGGAACAGATCATGCACCGGAAATTGATATTTCATCGGCAAATAGCATAACCGTTGTTAAAGGCGCGGCAGGTGTAAGATATGGACCCGAAGCTTTGGGCGGTGCCATAATTATTGAACCGAACCCCTTACTTTTAAACAACCCGTTATACGCAGAATTTGGTACAGGCTATGAAACTAACGGTCGCGGCTACAATACCAATCTAGAAGTTGGGGGCGGAACCGAAAATTGGAGCTTTTTCGCAAATGGAAACTATACTAGAATCGGTGACCGTAATGCTCCGGATTATAGTTTGACCAATTCGGGCAAAGAAGAAAAGGCATTTAGTTTTGGTGTGCTTCGCCACTTGAACAAGTGGGATTTTAAAATCAACTATAGCTTTGTAGACCAAAATTTAGCACTTTTGCGATCATCCATAGCAAGTAGTCCTGAGTCCTTTATTCGGGCTATTAATTCGGATGAACCCAATTTTATAAACCCCTTCTCATACGATATTAATGAACCCAATCAAACCACACAACATCATTTGGCAAAAGCTGAAGTAAATTGGTGGTACAAAGAAGGAGCACGACTTACCCTAATAGGCGGCGTACAACTTAATAAAAGAGATGAATTTGATGTAAGAAGAAATTCTGAGCTTCCCATCATAGATCTTGATTTGACTACCCTAGATTATCAACTGGAATGGAAACATTCTAAATGGAACGGATTGGACGGATTATTGGGTGTTCAATATTTCAGTCAAAATAACGACAATAACCCCGGTACACAGACCACTCCATTTATTCCAAACTATAATACCGATAGATTCAGTGCCTTTGCCATTGAGAGCTTTCAATTTGGAAGGAATACTTTGGAAGCAGGATTGCGGTTCGATTATGAAACCAACGATGTTAGGGGTAGAGAAACCAATCAGGATATTTTTAGGGATAACTACAACTTCACCAACTTTACAGGATCATTGGGATTTGTACGACAACTTTCTGAAAACAGTACCTTCAGAACAAACTTGGGCACTGCTTGGCGTACCCCGAACATGGAAGAATTGTTCAGTTTTGGACAACATGGTTTTAAGACTACCTTTGGTTTGTTACGATTCTCGGATACCAACGGTCAATTGAGTACAAGTGAGGTAGTTCCTTTGGACGAAAGCGACGTAAATCCGGAAAGAGGCTATAAATTTATCAATGAATTCCAGACCTCTAAAAACGATAACACACATAATCTAACCATCTACTCCCACTATATTGAGAATTACATTTTTGATAGACCCATTGGTGTTTTCGGAACCATCCGGGGGCCCATGCCCGCTTTTATTTTCGATCAGGTAGATGCGCTGTTCTTTGGAGGTGATTACAGTTGGAAAAAAGATTGGACAAAGAATATTTCTGGAGTTTTTGGGTTTAGTTATTTATGGTCAAGAAATATAGGTGACAATGAGCCCTTGATAAATCAACCTCCCGTTTCAACAAGTTTTGAACTGCGGTGGGACCAAGGTAAATTATGGATGTTGGATTCATCTAAATGGACGATTCGCCCTAGCTATACCTTTCAACAATTCCAAGCACCACGAACGGTAACACCCGAAGATTTGGTAGATAGAACTGTTGAAATTACAACAGATTCAGAGATTTTTGATTTTGCAGATGCACCAGAAGGATACTTCCTTTTAGACTTATCGTGGAATTTCAAATGGAAAAACCTAAGCGGTAGTATTACGGCCCAAAACCTATTAAATACCAGTTATCGTGATTATCTCAATGAAATGAGATACTTCGCGGATGAACCTGGTAGAAATATCCTATTTACCTTGAACTATTTTTTAAAAGCAAAAAAAAGATGATGGAACAAAAACCCCCTACAACTAGGCCTAAGATAACTAGACCACCATGACTATTTCAAATCTGGCAGTAACTATTCAAACATTTTAAATTTAGTAAACAAATAAAAAAAGTAAAAATGAAAACAATTGAAAAATTTATGAATTACCGTTTATTGGCCCTTCTATTTGCCGCTTTCGCTATCACCAGTTGTAGTGATGATGACGATGCTCCCGAAGAAGAAGAAGAATTAGAGGTAATTACAAACGTCACCCTTATTTTCACCAATGATGCAGACTCCAGTGATGAGGTTAGGGCTAGAGCCGTGGATTCCGACGGATTGGGCACAGCAGAATTGGAAGTACTTGATGAAATTACCCTTGCGGCAGATACGCAGTATACCTTGACTTTTGAAATTTTAAATGCCTTAGATCCTGATGATGTTGAAGATATAGGAGATGAAATAAAGGATGAAGATGATGAACACCAGATTTTCTTTAGCTTCACCGAAGATGCTTTTGATAGCCCAGGAGGGAATGGTAACATAGATACGGCTTCTGATCCAATCAATTACAATGACCAAGATGAGAATGGGAACCCCGTAGGTTTGTCAACTTCTTGGACAACTCCTGCTTCAGGTACAACTACAGATGGAACATTCACGGTCATACTCCAACATCAACCAGGTGAAAAGACATCTACATCAGGTACCGATATTGGTGAAGATGATTTTACCCTGGAATTTGTCTTAAATATTGAGTAAATCAATCATTAGTTTGACAACGGAATAAACGAAAGTTCATGTAAGTTTGTTAGTTAAAATCGGGAGGACTTACTCTTTTAGTTCTCTCGATTTTATTTTGTTCACTTTTTCGAAAAGATGTAGGTGTAGACCCACATAATGGTGAACGAAGGTATCACATCCATTCCAGGAACAAGTTCTTCGACAAAGGTTACCACTCCCGCAGCCTGTCCTATTCTTCCCTTGTACATTCGGGTCATTAACCAACCGGCCATAGGTGCCCAAATTACGTCTGAGAATTCCCCAATTGCTGGGATAGCAAAGGACAACATTCCAATGCCGTCAAATAATAATCCTAAAAAAAGATTGCGGTATTTTAAATCCTTCTCTTCTGTCATGAAGGGAAAATAGCAAATAGCAACGACTTGAAAAAATTAACTACGATAAATCCGAACTAATGAGTTTAAGGAATTCATTACGCGTCTCTATCTTTTCAAATTGCCCCCTAAAGCCTGATGTTGTGGTCACGGAATTCTGTTTTTGTACACCGCGCATCATCATACACATATGTGAGGCTTCTATCACTACAGCGACACCTTTAGGCTTTAAAGTATTGTTAAGACACTCTAGAATGTCGTGCGTCAAACGTTCTTGAACTTGTAACCTTCTCGCAAAAACATCAACTATACGCGGTATTTTACTCAATCCAACGATATGCCCGTTGGGTATATAAGCTACGTGGGCTTTCCCAAAAAACGGTAACATGTGGTGTTCGCAGAGGGAATACAGTTCTATATCTTTTATAATGACCATATCGTCATAATCCTCCTTGAACATTGCACCTTTTAGAATTTCGGCAGCATCTTGTTTGTAGCCTTGGGTCAAGAAGAGCATAGCTTTTGCTGCACGCTCAGGAGTTTTTGTAAGCCCTTCACGTTCAACGTCCTCTCCTATCTCACCAATAATTTTAGAGAATCGTTCCTTTATATCATTGGTTATGGTAATGTTGTACTCTTCAAGATTTTGATATGGTGCCATATTCTTATATAACTGTATTTAGCTTATTTGAAAAATGCTTGTTTAACTTTTTGATTTTAGGGTCAATGATAAACTGACAGTAGGGCTGATTGCTATTGTCATTATAGTAATTTTGATGGTCCTCTTCCGCCTTATAAAATACTTTTTCCTCAGAAATTGCAGTAACTATAGGAGAACCAAAAACACGTTCTTTTTCCAGAAGTGCAATAAATTTCTCCGCTTCTTCCCTTTGCTTTGTGTTGGTATAAAAAATTTCGCTTCTATATTGGGTGCCTACGTCATTTCCCTGCCTATTCAGCGTTGTAGGATCATGAGTGGCAAAAAACACCTCCAACAATTCATTAAAAGAAATTAAAGTAGGGTCGAATAGTATCTTGATTGCTTCTGCGTGTCCGGTTCTACCAGTACAAATTTCTCTATAGGCTGGATTCTTGATTGTACCGCCAGTGTATCCAGAAATTACTTCTTGTACACCGTTAAGTCTCTGAAATACAGCTTCTGTACACCAAAAACAACCGCCAGCGAATATAGCAGTCTCTATTAGAATATTATTTTGTTTACTCATTTCTATGTAAAGTTAAACAAACTTAATGGTTCTGTAACTTAAAAACAATGATAAAATTTTCATAACTAGTCGCAGTCATATCCAAAAACTTTAATTAAAACTTCCGATTTTTGTTTGCTCGATGGTAATGATTACATTCCCACAATACACTATATATGATCAAAGCTAGTAACATAAAGAAGAGCTACGGTGAACTCCAAGTTTTAAAAGGTGTTGACCTAGAGATAAAACAAGGCGAGGTTGTATCTATTGTAGGTGCATCTGGAGCTGGCAAAACTACATTGTTACAAATATTGGGAACTTTGGATTCACCTTCCAACAAAAAAGATAGTTCCTTGTTCATAAACACAAAGGATGTTACCCAGCTCAACGATAAAAATCTAGCACGTTTTAGAAACGAGCATATTGGTTTCATTTTTCAGTTTCATCAATTATTACCAGAGTTCACTGCATTGGAAAATGTCTGTATCCCTGCATTTATAAAAAAGACCTCAAAAACAGAAGCCGAAAAACGAGCTAAGGAACTCTTGGACTTTCTAGGCCTTACGGATAGATATCATCATAAGCCCAATGCGCTGTCCGGTGGAGAGCAACAACGCGTAGCGGTTGCACGTTCGTTGATCAATAACCCATCTGTAATTTTGGCAGATGAACCCAGTGGTAATCTTGATTCTGAAAGTGCTGACAATCTTCATCAACTTTTTTTTAAGCTCCGTGACGAATTTGGACAAACCTTTGTACTAGTTACACATAATTCAGAATTGGCAAATATGGCGGATAGAAAATTGACAATGGTAGATGGATTGATTGTTTCCTGATTTTTATTTTATGACAAAAACAGCGCTAAAAACTTTTTTGGACGAAAAGGTTGAACAGTACAATCATCCTAAATTTCTAGAAGATGATCCATTGCAAATTCCACATCGCTTCACAAAAAAGGAAGATATTGAAATCAGTGGGTTTTTAACAGCGACCATTGCATGGGGAAATCGAAAAAGTATTATCAACAATGCATCAAGATTGATGCAACTGTTGGACAATGCCCCTTTCGATTTTGTGCTGAACCATTCGGAATCCGATTTGAATCGATTGGAACCTTTTGTACACCGAACATTCAATGGCCATGATTTACAATATTTTATAAAAAGTCTTCAAAACATTTATCAAAACCATAATGGTTTAGAAGCCATATTTGTACAACATCAAGATACCGACTCGTTACAATCCGCCATATCCAATTTTAAGAAGTGTTTTTTTGAGCTACCCCATGAAGTCAGGACCATGAAACATGTTTCAGACCCCTTAAAAGGCTCCGCCGCAAAGCGAATCAATATGTTTTTGCGATGGATGGTACGGGATGAAAGTACAGGTGTGGATTTCGGAATTTGGCGAGGACTGAAACCAAGCCAGCTTTCATGTCCGTTGGATGTTCACTCGGGTAATGTGGCCAGAAAACTAAAACTGCTAAAACGAAAACAAAACGATGCTAAAGCTCTGGCAGAGCTGGATAAAAACCTAAGAAAACTGGACCCAATGGATCCAGTTAAATATGATTTTGCGCTGTTCGGATTAGGGGTATTTGAAAAATTCTAGTTGTTTTTCTCGTATGCTTTATCTGTAAGTGTGCTCATAAAAGCAATGATCGAGCTGATTTCTTTCTCATTTAAACTAAGAGAATCGGCTGGAAGCGTTTGGTAAGGAACGTCAAGTCCCATTCCTTGCCCACCTCCTACATTATAAAACTCCATCACTTCTTCAAGAGAAGTATAGACACCATTATGCATGTACGGAGCTGTTATTTCCGCATTTCTTACGGTTGAAGTCTTAAAAAAGTTTCTTTTCTCTTCAACCTTGTAAGGATAGTACTGTCCTGGATCAGTATCTAAAACTGGGTGTTCAAAACTTGCGTTTTCTGGCACACCAAGATTTTCAAATTCGGTTTCCATATACTTAGGTGGAACAGTACCATTAAAAGCAGGTGGAAAGTGGCAAGTAGCACAGGCCGCTTTACCCATGAAAAGGTTAAAGCCCAACACTTCTTCATCTGTTAAAGTTTCTTCCAAACCTTGAATATTTCTATCAAATTTGGAATCAAACGGTGCTAAACTTCGAATATATGTTGCAATAGCATGGCGTACATTCAGGTTGGTAACCTTACCATTATAAAGTGAATCAAATTCTTTTGTATACTTTGGATTTGATTTGACACGCTGCTCCATCGTATTTAAATCCAAATGAAACTCATTTTCATCATTGACCACATTTACAATTTGGTCCTCTAACCCATCGGCACGACCATCATAAAAAAAAGTGCGCTGAAAAACAGAATAGGTCAATGTTGGAGTGTTACGCTTCAATTCAATCCCATTTATGCCCCTTCCCTTTTTTAAACCATCGGTAAACGCCTTTTCTTTATGATGACATGTAGCACAGCTTATATTTCCTGTGCTAGAGAGAGATTCATCATTGAACAATGCCCTACCAAGTTCAATTCGCTCTTTGGTAATCTCAGGCGAGCGTTGCATTGAAAACATTTTCATATTGAAAAAATCCTTGTCAAAAAGATTTGTTGCCGTGGGGCTTAGAGATCGTGAAGTGTTCAATGCAATGTTCCAATCATCAGCAGTCTTATTGACCAATTGTAATTGTTTGTTAGTATGGTCTTTAATGAATTTATAACGGTCAAAACTGTCAAAATCACCAGCATTCAAATCAGAGATAGTTTTCTCTAGTTCTTGAACCCACGAATTGTATACCGCTTTCGACGTAAAAGCTTCTTCATATAGGTTTAATATTGTACTAATGGTCTCGTAGTTATAAACTGCCTCATTTAGTGAGTTGGCCAACATTGGTGAATCAAATCCAGTAATACCTTTCGTTGCAATATTGACAATGGCATCACGTATCATCTTTAAGTGGTGGCGATCACGCTGGGTAATGAGTATGTGGTTTTTTCTGATGTAGGGAATCCGTACTTTCAAATATTCGGCAACAAAATGGAGTTCTTTATTATCGAATCCTTCTTCAGCATATAACAGCTCTTCCAAAACCTGATAGCTCTTAGGTTTCAAAACTTTTATGTCTTGATAATCATCAATCTCTACCTTCAGTAAATTTGGGGCGTTCATAGAAAGATAGTTCTCATAATCATAGGCAATAAGCATAGGCTCGCTACGCTTGTACCATTCCCTACTTTTTAAGAAGTTGGTTTTATTCTCGGCTAGTGATTTTAGCGTGTCCACCTTTTGGATATAATGCGCAGCACTATCCAATGTTTTAAAGTAGTGGTTTCTGATTTCTTCGTTGAGCATTGATTCTTTATCCGCAGAAATTACCTTAACCAACTTTTTTTCCTGTTTACAGGAAAACAAAACCAATAAACATAAGATGAGATATAATGACTTCATAGATTTCATAGTAATATGTTGAATGTGAGAACCAAAAAGGTTCCCGAATTCGGGAACCTTTTATGTTTAACTTTTACAGTCCAAACTATCTTGGAAGACCTGTTAACTTAAACAAGAATGAACCTTCTAAGCGCGCAGAACCTTCATCGATAGCAGTTGGGTCTACAAATTTAAGTCCGTCCGCTCTTACGGCAGTTTCTGGTGTAGTCGAAAAATTCCAACCATGAACTTGGGCTCCTCCCATGAAAGTTGGTTCAGAAGCACCGATAATTTCAGTTACATCGATCAGACCGGTAATTTCCCAATTGCTCGTTGTAACACCATAACCCAATGCCGCCGCACCTTGTTGATTGCATTCTAGAACTTCTTTAACAACTCCAGTATTTAAGTCATATTGCCATAGCTTAGCAAAGCCCGTAATTTGTGGATTCAAATCGGCATATCCATTAGGGTCTTCTTGGATATAAGCATAGTTCTCGGTTACCAAAATATTGTCTGGAGAGTGCATTCCATCTCCTTTACCACCTTCTTTGTCTCCATCGATAACTACGGTCAATTTTGCGTCACCAGTTGGATTTTCAGGATTCAACTCTATTTTGTAAACCCTTCCAAAGCCAGTCCCTCGATTGTTCAAATCAGGATTGTCGTTACGTATTCTACCAGTAGCATTAAAATAAACTTGTCTGTTGGCTTCTGCAGAACCTCTTCTCCAATCGATATCCTCAATTCTTTGGAAACCGATAGCCAAGGAATCAATAGCTTCTTGATTTAGTTCAGCAATGGTACGCTCAGTTACTTTGACCCATTCTACATCATAAGCAATGTCTTCAGCCATACCCATTTCAAATAACTGACCTCCTTCACCTATTCCTGTCTCTACAGGGTTTTTTCCACGTAACACATATAGGTCTCCGCCGCTTAGGTCTCCTAGACCTCCAACATACATTGCAAAATGCCCCTCAGGGTAAGTGTTATTACTATCATCATCTCCCATAAAAACAACTGTTCGACCGGGATATGCATCTTTACCAATAACAACAGCATTTTCCGTTGACCATTCTCCTAAGGCAGGAAGTCTTTCCGCTTCAACTCTATTTTCAGAAGGTCGGAAAGGATTAACTCTGTAAACACCCTTTGCATTTCCGCCCCATTCACCACCAGATAGGTATAATGGGCCAAAACCATGTTCTTCAACAGTGATGGATGAACCAGAGCACTGCGCCGTAAAAGCTGTAGCGGTAGCACTTACGATATACTCGCCTTCGTAGGGTTGTAAATCAGAATTCATCATAATTCTTGCAATGGAGTAATCAGATTCTAGATTATTGATAAAAGCATAGTTACCATCACCATTTGGATAAAGTGCTGCACCATCCATAAAGGAACCATACACGAAAGTTGAATCGGAAGGTAAAATGTCTGCGGATGACATAATCATATTTAAATCAGCACTGTTGGCGAATTCACCTTTTAAAGTAAATACGCCATCTGGTACTACAGAAGCAACTAGAGGCTCCATCTCTGTAGTTGGATCATCGTCATCGCCACCTCCGCCGATGAAATCGTCGATTTTATCGCAAGAAGTTACTGCAATCAAACCGCCCAATAAAAGTAAATTTTTAAGTGTTCTCATTTGTGTTTTTAGGTTTAGAAAGTATATTGTTTTATAAGGATTCGTAACAAAAATACCCATGAGAACGCCCAGCGACCGTTAATTAAATATGGTGATAAGTAAAACTAAACTTCATTAAAATGTTAAAAAGTTAAGAGAATGTTATTATTTAGATAAGGTCTTAATAATTGTGCCATGCTATTCAATTTGTAAACTTGGTCACAACTCGAAAGTTACTTTTAGACCGAAACTTAAATCTTTGAATATCAAACTTTTAAATACAATCATGAATTCCAGTATTTTTATTTGAAGACTCAACATCCTATTTTAGGCATGTTTAAAGTGATACTCCTTTGGTTAAAAAGCGTACCTCCACATATTATCCCGATATTCCACTTTTCTTGGTGCTTATTCCCTTTATAAGCGGCTTCAACTACTATTTGACATATTCCAATGTACAATTCAATTGGTGGTTCATATTTACCTATACACTGGACACCCTCACTGGATACGTAGCTTGGTTAGGAGCAAGAAAGGTTATATTATGGTTGGACAATAAGATGCCCTATGCCGATGGATTCATCAAACGTGTCACGGTTCAATTTCTGCTCACCACCTTTGTTGGCCTCTTTATTATTAGTTTTTTGACCGAGTTGTCCAGTCTAATAGTAAAAGGTAAATGGGCCCACCCAAGTTTTTATTCCCATGACCTATTTATCATATCCATTTGGTTCTTCGTAATCAATGCTATCTACATTATGATTCATTATTATTACAAATGGCAGGGAACAGAAGAAAAGGTCAAGTCAGAAAAAGAGAAACTGAATAAGGGAATTTTAGTGAGAGAGGGAAAGATGGAGGTTCGTTTACCCTTCTCCAATATTTTGGGTTTCTCCGTTGAAAAGGATTATGTAGCTGTTTTTACCAACACCGGAAAACAATACTTTTTGGATTCCACCTTGGAAAAAATTTCGAGTACACTACCCGAAAAACTGTTTTTTCGCCTAAATCGACAATATGTCGTGAACCGAAATACCATTACCGGGTTTCAAAGACGCGAAAATGGGAAGCTTAGTGTTGCTTTAACCCTCAACCCCTCCATACCCCTAGAAATTATGGTGAGTCGTACTAAGGCCCCGACATTTAAGCGGTGGTTTCGGAATCTTGATTGACAGTCCATCCTTTTTTTTGCCACATTTCACCGGAAAACCCATCATTTTCTTTGATTTCCAAAGGGTTTCAATTTTAGCTTTGGGAATCAAATCAATCAAAAAAATGAAAGCAATTATTCTATCGTTGACCAGCTTTTTTCTGGTCATAGGTACAAAAGCACAAAGTGTTTCTACGGACAACCATAGAAACTTTCCTTTGATGATAAGCATTGAGTTCCATTCTCTTTCACTGCCGTTTAAAAACAAAAAGTTGTTTTCCAATATAGGAATCGGGATAGGAACCGAAGTAAGTCATAGTGGAAATAGAGATTGGGTACAGCAGTTCAAAATATCATGGTATGGCAATAAACGTGTTGGAGGCGGTTTATTGGTTCATTCCCAAGCCGTTTGGAGACCCGACCTGTTTTCTGATGCATTTGGGGAAGTGAAGCTGGGAGTAGGTTATCTTTTTGTCAAAAGGCCTGTGGATTCGTTTAAACCAACTTCTGATGGATGGACAAACGTTGGAAAAAAAGGGAAAGGCATGTTTGTCATACCCACTGGTATCGGCTTCGGTTACGATACTTTTGATGAAAGTATTTATGTATCTCCCTATACCAACTATCAGTTCATACTTGCTATGAATTACAATACGAGCGTTCCTGTGGTTCCATTTACCCTACTGGAATTAGGCTCAAGAATTCATTTTGAAGATTAAATCCCTGTTGTCATGAAAAAAACAATTTTCTTTATCGTTTGTGTTTTGATGCTTGCGCAAAACAATCAAGCGCAACAAACTTCTTCAACCTCGAAAAAGGGTTCAATTTCAATAAATGAAAATCATCCAAAAAGCCAAAAGGTTTCAAGAATACTTGAAGAACTTACTCAAAATGGATGCCCTGGTGCCAGTATTGCAATTTTAGATAACAATGGTTGGTGGCTCCACAGCGAAGGATTGGCAAGTTTGGAGAAAAACGAACCTATGACCAATGATCACCTTCACTACCTCCAAAGTGTTGCCAAAACCTATATGGCCGTAGCTGTTTTGAAGCTTTATGAAACGGGTAAACTTCAATTGGACCATCCCATCACACAATATTTGGATTCAAGGGTTTCCGAAATGATTCAGCGTGCAGATGAAATCACCGTTAGGATGCTTTTGAACCATACTTCTGGAATTCCTGAATACAATTTTAATCCCAACTATACAGCCACGTTGTTACAACATCCGGAAACTGTTTTTAAAGGCGAGGACTACATTAATTACATAAAGCGGAAACCTTTTGACTTTGAACCCGGAAGCCGGTATTCCTATAGAAATTCAAACTATGTATTGCTTTCAATGATTGTCGATAAAGTCACGGGAGATCATGGTGACTTCATACGAGAATATATTTTTAAACTCCTGAGTTTAAAAAACACCTACTATCAAATCTCACCGAGAAAACTAAAGAACGAAAAGCTTCCCAATAGTTATTGGGACCGCTATAGCAATGGGATTTTGGAAGATGTATCATTTGTGCAGCAGCAGAACGTAGCTTATATGGTAGGAGATGATGGCATTGTAACGACTACACAAGAGGCTATTCTGTTTTTGAAGGGTCTTTTGGAAGGAAAGCTACTGCAGGAAGCTACCCTAAAGGAAATGATGACTTGGGTTATGCGAGATGGAAAGCCGGTTTATGGATTAGGTTTAGGATCAAACGAAATTGCAGGTCAAAGGTTCTATGGCCATACTGGAGGAGGACTGGGAGCTGGCTGCGAGTTAAGATACTTCCCAGAGAAAAACTTATATATGTTTATAGCCATCAATATCGGTACTGTTACCGGTAGTCCCTTGCATGCAAAACTGGTTGAAGTAAGGGAAAGACTATACCAAACCCTATTGGAATAGGTTATCCCCCAAATCCATAATCAGTTTCAAAATCCAACTTAATTTTTTCACCACCTTTGGCAATGGACTCATAAACTGCTTCTACTATCATCATATCCCGCTTGCCCATTTCACCTGGTGCTAGATTAGGAGCATTTAATAAGATATGCTTTGCAAAATCGTCCATTTGTATTTTTTGCTGGCTTTCTTGTGGAAAATCCAGTGTGCCGCTGGAAGTTCTACCAGCCAAAGGTATGTAAGTACTAGCTGGGTCTAGTTCAAACCATCCACGTTCGCATGAGGCAAAAAGTCGATTTGCACTAATGTTATGTGATGTCATTATGCTCCCGGTCGTACCACTTGAAAATTCGAACTGGGCAGTTATGGTCTCATCTGTATCTTTAAAGTAATCTGGTCTTGTACTAAACTCCTGTGCAGAAACAGAAATTGGATTTTCCCCTGTACCATAAATAACACTTTGAATAGCATACAGTCCCATATTCATGAGTGCGCCACCTCCAGATAATTTTTTATTCAACCGCCACTGGTTGGGATTTGAGGTAGAACGATAAGCAGCATCCGCCGAAATATAATTGACGGCTCCAAATGTTTTTTCCTTTACAAATCGTTTAATTTCCTGGGTATAGGGTTCCGAATGTAAGCGATATCCCATGCCGAGTTTCACTTCCGCTTTTTTGCATGCATTTATAATCGCATCACATTCTTCAACATTCATGGCCATAGGCTTTTCACAGATAACGTGCTTTCCTGCTTTTGCAGCGCGAATGCAAAAATCGGCATGCATGCTATTTGGTAAAACCACATACACGATATCAATAGCATCATTCTTTGCGATGTTATCAAAATTCTGATAGTTGTATATATTCTCTTTGGGAATTCCATATTTTTCCGCCCAAGCATTTTCCTTCTCTGGGGTGCCGGTGACAATACCCGCCAAATAACAATGTTTCGTGTCCGACAAGGCTGGGGCGAGTTGATATGTGCTGTAGCTACCTAGCCCTACTAAAGCCACTCCTAATTTCTTCTTGTTTTGTGCATTCCCCATAGCACATGCCAAAGGAGTAGTTGCCAATAACGTAACACCTCCCACTCCTTTTGCCAGCGTAGCATTAAAGTCCCTTCTTGATAGTTTTTCCATATGTCAAGTATTCGTAGTATCTAAAGTTAGAAATAAATAACCCAATACGTATTGATCATTAGGTATTTGTGATTCTTTGGTAATAGAAAGATTGTCCTTTAAAATACTTATTTTTAAGTCCAGACTAATCCAATACAAATGAAAAAATTCAATCTTTCTTTTTGCATTTTATTTTGCAGTGCTCTCATTTTTGCCCAAAACAGGAAATTACCCATTGATACCACCATTACCACACAGCACAATGTAACTATCAACGGTACAAGTTTTGGCTATACGGCCACCACTGGGACCCAACCTGTATGGAACGAAATGGGAGAGCCAACAGCTTCCTTACATTATACCTATTATACCAGGAACAATGTTAAGAATAGGGCCGAACGACCGTTATTGATTTCGTTTAACGGCGGACCAGGTTCGGGTTCTGTTTGGATGCACCTTGCTTATACCGGACCACGCACCCTCAAAATTGATGATGAAGGTTATCCCATCCAACCCTATGGCGTAAAGGAAAATCCATTTTCGGTACTTGATGTTACTGATATCGTTTATGTGAATCCCGCAAATACGGGCTATTCACGAACCATACCCGAAAAAGGTGAAAAAGTAGATCGGGATAAATTTTTTGGAATAAACGCGGATATCAAATATTTAGCGGAATGGTTGAATACATTCGTTACCAGAAACAACCGTTGGCGCTCCCCAAAATATATTATTGGAGAAAGCTATGGAGGAACCCGTGTGATGGGACTTTCATTAGCTTTACAGAACCAACAGTGGATGTACCTTAATGGTGTAATCATGGTATCACCTGCAGATTATAAAGTTATACGTGTAGGCGGACCTGTTTCAAGCGCTTTGAACCTTCCATATTTTACAGCAGCGGCGTGGCATCATAAGGCACTCCCATCCGATTTACAAAGTAAAGATTTGTTGGAAGTTTTACCAGAAGCAGAAGAATATACCATAAATACACTGATTCCTGCAATTGCCAAAGGTGGTTTTATCTCTGATGCTGAACGTAACAGCGTTGCCAAAAAGATGGCACAATATTCTGGATTGAAAGAGAAAGACATCCTAGATCATAATTTGGATGTCCCTACCAGATTTTTCTGGAAAAACCTACTAAAAGATAAAGGGGGTTACACGGTCGGGCGACTGGACAGCCGATATTTAGGGATGGATAAACAGCTTTTTGGCAGTAGTCCCGATTACAACTCGGAGATTACTTCGTGGTTGCACAGTTTTACTCCAGCTATAAACTACTATTTACAGGAAGAGTTAAAATTCAAAACTGACATTAAGTATAACATGTTTGGGCCTGTGCATCCATGGAACAATGAAGATGATGAAACCCGAGACAACCTTAGACAGGCAATGACACAAAATCCCTATTTAAATGTTTTGGTACAATCTGGTTATTATGATGGTGCCACAACCTATTTCAATGCAAAATATACCATGTGGCAAGTGGATCCTAGTGGCCGTATGAAAGATAGGTTCGAATTTAAAGGGTATCGTTCTGGACATATGATGTATTTAAGACGTGAAGATTTGCAAAAAGCAAATGATGACATACGTTCCTTTATTCTAAGGACTACGACAAAAGGAAAAAGTGCAAAATATTAAATAGTTTAAAATGAATAAGCATATTTTTTTAGGTGCTGCTTTATTATTGGTCTTTCAAATTGGATTGTCACAAGAAATCCAGACTAAAGAATGGCAGATAAAAACAGCATTGATGGCTGTACCCACTGATTATAAAGAAGGTGCCAAAGTCTATGGATATGATGCTAATGGGAATTTTGTAACGCTAAGGGAAGGCACCAACGATTACATTGCCTTGGCAAGCGATCCCAAAAAAGAAAAGTTCTCCACCGCTGCATACCACAAAGATTTAGAACCTTTTATGGCCAGAGGGCGAGAATTAAAAGCAGAGGGTAAAGAGTTTCAGGAAATCTTTGACATTCGTGAAAAGGAGGTAAAAGCCGGGAAGCTTAAAATGCCGGACAAATCAACTTTATGCGTATTCACAGGAATGGTAAATCCCGATTCAAAAGAAATTGAGAATCCTTATGTACGCTATGTTTTTTATATTCCTTTTGCTACAGGAGCATCAACAGGTTTGCCCACTACGCCTACCCCTCCAGGACATGCTTGGCTAATGGATCCAGGTACACATAGGGCACACATCATGATTACGCCACCAAAAAATAAATAGCATTGAAGGCACTGGCAATTTTATTTTTTTTATCAATAACTACAATGATAGCCCAAGATTGGCCCAATTTAAATAAATATCGAAAAGCCAATCAAGCATTGAAAGCTGATTCTATACTTGAAAATAGCGTTGTTTTTATGGGCAATTCCATCACTGAAGGTTGGTCTGTTGCCCATCCTGATTTTTTTGATGGCAAACCCTATATAAACCGTGGTATCAGTGGTCAAACAACACCACAAATGTTATTACGTTTTAGGCAAGATGTTATTGATTTACATCCAAAAATAGTGATCATCCTAGCAGGGACCAATGATATAGCGGGCAATACCGGTCCTATAGGTTTAGAGCAAATTAGGGACAATATTCTCTCCATGGTAGAACTGGCCAAAGCAAACGGGATTTATCCTATTGTATGTTCGGTTCTCCCAGCTTTTGATTATGGATGGCGTCCAGGAAAGGAGCCCAACATTAAAATTCCTAAACTTAATTCATTATTGAAAAAAATGGCCCTTGCCCAAAATATTCATTACGTGGATTATTTTTCCGCTATGGCAGATGACCGCAATGGACTACCTAAAGATTTGGCTGAAGATGGTGTACATCCAACTAAAAAAGGATATTTAATTATGGCAGGACTAGTGGATGGAATACTCATTAAAACACTAAAAGATTTAAAATGAACCAAAAATGTTTCATTCTGGTTTTACTCTTCATTTCCTTTCTTAATGCTGATGCACAGGAAATCGTAAAAGTGAAACCTGCATTTGAAATTTTAAGGGAATTTGATAAAATAAGGGATTTTACCATGGATGCTTCCGGTTCCGAAGCTTATTTTACCATTCAATCCCAAACCGAGGAAAAGTCCGTAATCTCAAAGATGGTCAAAGTCAATGATGAATGGAAAACGCTAAGTGTTGCGAGTTTTTCTGGCGCGTATAAAGATTTAGAACCTTTTCTTTCTCCTGATGGCCTTCGTCTCTATTTTGTATCCAATCGACCTCTTCACGATTCCATTACTTCTACAAAAGACTTTGATATTTGGTTTGTAGAAAGGTCCGCGCCCAATAATACCTGGTCCAAACCCAAAAATCTAGGTGCGCCCGTAAACTCTGAAAACAATGAATTTTATCCTACCGTATCAAAAAACGGGAATCTGTACTTTACCTGTGACTGTCCGGGAGCTCTGGGAAGAGATGATATTTTTTTCAGTGAATGGAAAAATAATGCTTACAGTACCCCTATCGCTTTGGATGAAAATATCAACTCAAAAGGATTTGAATACAATGCCTATATTTCAAAAGATGATACCTTTATGATTTTTGGTGGATATAATCGCGAGGATGGACTGGGAAGCGGTGATTTATATATCAGTACCAAGAACAGTTCTGGCCAATGGTCCAAAGCTAAACCACTACCATCGAACATAAATTCAAAATATATGGATTATTGTCCGTTCGTAGATGAAAAACAAAATATGCTCTATTTTACCAGTAGGAGAAGTGCATCTTCAAATATGAAAATCAATACGATTTCTGAGTTGAAAGAAATGCTCGAAGCTTATGAAAATGGGAATAGTAGACTTTATAAGGCCCGGTTTAGTCTTTTGGAAAAGTAAACTCCCCTAACATATAAGTTAAGTCCACCAAATGCAGAGTACATTGGTCAGTATCCTAATTCCATTTAAAAACACCGCTCATTTTTTAACCGAGTGCTTGGATTCTATCATAAATCAGTCATACCAGAACTGGGAAGTACTTGCAATTGATGACCATTCTGAGGATACCAGTATGAATTTGGTCACTTCCTACACTGAACATGATGAACGGATAAAAGTTTTCAAGAATACAAGAAAAGGAATTATACCCGCCTTACAAACTGCATACTCCAAAAGTTCAGGAACTTTTATTACCCGAATGGATTCAGATGATATCATGAAACCCAATCGGATTAAAACCATGGTCAATTCCTTGATAGAAACAGGTGAAGGACATATCGCCGTTGGGCAGGTTAACTATTTTTCAGAGAGGGGCATCAGCAACGGTTATGAGCGTTACGAAATATGGTTGAACCAGTTGACTGCAAAAGGAACCAATTATACGGAAATCTATAAAGAATGTGTTATCCCCTCCCCTTGTTGGATGGCTTTTAGAAACGATTTAGATTCATGCGGTGCATTTGAGCCTGACCGGTACCCCGAAGATTATGACCTAACGTTTCGGTTTTATGAGAACGATTTGAAAATTATTCCATGTAATGAAGTTTTACATCTATGGAGAGATTATGACTGCAGAACCTCCAGAACCAGTGAACATTATGCACAAAACTATTTCTTGGACATTAAGCTACATTACTTTCTAAAACTGGATTACGATTCTAAGCGCCCATTGGTGATATGGGGTGCAGGATTTAAAGGAAAAAACATTGCTAAAAAGCTTCTGGAACAAGGCATTGAATTTGTTTGGCTATGTGATAATCCAAAGAAAATCAATAAAAAAATCTATGACCAAGAATTATCACACTTTTCAATCCTGGAAAGATTATCCAAACCCCAAAGTATTATCACCGTTGCCAATGAAGAAGCACAAAAGGAGATCAAGAGGTATTTAAATGGGTTGAACCAAACCCCCATGGAGGATTATTTTTTCTTCTGTTGAAATGGTTAATAGTTGACAGATGTCTGATGACGGATGTCAGAAGTCAGAGGTCTGATATCTGATTTTAGTTATTAGTGGTTCGTGTTAGAATGAAATGAATTCTGATATCTGATGTCCGATTCAGCCCGTTCAAAACTCTGAAACTCTGAAACTTTGAAACCCAATACCCCCCATCCGTCAACCCAAACCCTGCATCCGTCAATTGACATGGGCGACCTATTCATATTACACTTTTCTTGCATGCTGTAATATTAAAATATTCAACTCATGAAAAAAATACATTTTTTAGTCCTGATGATGTTATCCGTTGGGATGTTCATCATCTCCTGTTCCAGTGATGATAATGGAACAACATCGCCAACGACCGTAGAGAAACCTACCATAAGCGGTTTTACGCCCAGTTCCGGGCCTGTTGGCACACAGGTGACCATTAACGGGACCAACTTTAGTACAACACCGGCATCCAATACCGTGAAAATTGGGAACACTACAGCTACGGTTAGTGTCGCCACTACCACTAAGCTTACCATTTCCGTTTCCCAGGGTGCGACAACAGGAGCAGTAAGTGTTGGCGTAGGTGGTGAGACCGTGACCGGGAGCACCTTTACCGTGACCGAAACCGAAGCGCAGAACACCGCCCCGGTGATCACCAACCAGACCACAACAACAGAAGTGGACGAGGATGCAAACAATGAATCCACCATCTTTACCGTGACGGCCACCGATGCAGATGCGGACGATACGCTCACCTTTGAGATAACGGACGGAAACGATGAAGGACTGTTCAGCATAGATGAAAACGGCCTGATCACCTTGGCGGAGGGCAAAACCCTTGACTACGAGACCGCCACCGAGCACAGCATCACCGTGACCGTCTCCGATGGCAACGGGGGCACGGCCGAAATTACCGTACACATAGCCGTACAGAACGTTATCGGGGACCTGTTAAATGACCCAGCCTCCTTTATCTTTACCTTGGAGACCGTTGGCGCCAACGAGGAATTTTTCATAAAAGTTTATGGGGAAGTCGGAGATGTGGATTTTCATATTGATTGGGGCGATGGACAGGCAGAGGAACATATGACCGTCCAAGGAGACTTGGGCCACCAATATGAAACTCCGGGCACCTATCCCGTGGCCCTAAAGGGACAAATGGACCGATTGACCTTTGATGAACAGATCGCTTTGCGAACCGTGGAGCAATGGGGCACCACAGCATGGAAGAGCATGGAGGAGATGCTTTATCTAAACTTACTGGATGATTTTGTAGCTATAAATGCAAAGGACAACCCCAACCTTGACCAATGTACATCTCTCGAAAATGCTTTTATCAATGCGGATTTCAAACAGGACATTAACGGTTGGGACGTAGACCAGGTAACCAATATGACAGGTACTTTTTCTTACAATCATAAATTCAATCAGGATATCAGCAGTTGGGATGTAAGCCAGGTCACCAATATGGATTTTATGTTTTTCGTTGCTGACAGTTTCAATCAGCCCATTGGCGCTAACTGGGATGTTGGCAATGTTCAAAGTATGTATGAAATGTTCTTTGGTACCACGGCATTCGACCAAGATCTGGGGGCATGGAACATAGTCAACGTTACAGATATGACGGGAATGCTCGATGATTCCGGGATGTCCGCCGTTAACTTTTCAAACACGATTTTAGGGTGGGAAGATCAAGAGGTACAGTCCGGTGTAAAACTGGGCGCAGAGGGCGTGCAATATTGTAATTATTTTGATGTAGCTTTTGCTCTTGGTTTTCTGAATGTCGATCATCAATGGGAAATTACTGGCCATACCCCTACCGATTGTGATTAAAATAGTTTGTTGAACACTGGGCAGTGCCCGAAAAACTCTGGAAAAAACCACTGGAAAGCAACTTTGTACTTTCCGGTGGTTTGTTGATTTAAGTAGAATGAACTACGCTTATAACTTGCCTGTATGTGAAGTCTGACCTCTAAAAAATCAACCCTTTGGGCTTTGAGCTCATAACTTATCCTTTGAAGACCGATGTCCAAATTCTGAGTTCTGATGTCGGATATCTGATATCAGATATCAGATATCCGACATCAGAACTTAATGTAAATTCCTATATTTGTTCAATCAAAATTGGGAATGCAATTTAAACATCCAGAAATCCTTTGGGCCTTAGTACTTCTACTCATTCCTATTTTAATCCATCTTTTTCAATTACGGCGATTTAAAAAAACACCATTTACGAATGTAGCCATGCTACAGCAGGTAGTTTCGGAGTCCAGGAAAAGTAATACGCTAAAAAAAAGGCTCCTACTTTTAACACGACTTTTATTGATTGCAGCCATAATCATTGCATTTGCACAACCCTTTTCCTCAAAAAAGACAGCATTGCAACAAAAGGAAACCGTGGTGTATTTAGATGATTCGTTCAGCATGCAAGCTAAAAGCAACGGACTTTCGTTATTGGAAAAATCGGTACAGGAATTGATCAAGAACAGTCATCCTGAAAGTGTTTTTAGTCTTTTTACGAACGAAAAAACATATAGAGAGGTTACCATTAGGGATATACAGAACAATTTACTTTCGCTCCCCCATTCGCATAGGCAGCTGGGGTTTAATGAAATTCAGCTCAAAGCAAACACCCTGTTCTCCAAGAGCACAAACACCATTAAAGATTTGATACTGCTATCCGATTTTCAAGAGAGCATGTATACTACGGATAGTGCCCTGGATTCTGCTACGACGAATTATTTAGTGCCTATTCGTCCAAAGGAAACCCGGAATATCTCGTTGGACTCGATATACCTAACAGAAAATCAAGCTGCCCCGGCTTCGATTTCTGCACTGCTTTCCGGAGGTGTCGATGAAGAGAATGTTCCCATATCACTTTATAATGGCGAGGTATTGATTGCGAAAACCTCCGCAAAATTTAACGCTAATGGTAAAGCAGAAGTAACTTTTACAATCCCCGAAGGTGAAGCATTGAACGGTACCCTAAAGATTACCGACAATGGGTTGTCCTATGACAACCAGTTCTTCTTTAACATCAATAAAAAGGACAAGATAAAAGTTTTGGCCGTACACGATTCCAACAGCAACTACCTGGACCGTTTATTTAACCAAGAGGAATTTACACTGAATACATATAGGCTCAGAGAATTGGATTACAGTACTTTGGACGAACAAAACGTAGTGGTTCTGGATAATTTACCAGCTATTCCCAACAGCTTGCAAAAAGTACTCCGAACTTTTAAAGAAAATGGGGGGACCATCATCGTTGTTCCTTCTGCTGAAAGTGACCTTACCTCTTACAATCAATTTCTTTCAAGCTTTTTTGCTACACAACTGGATGAGGGCAGTGATATCAGTAAAAAAATAACCACAATATCCTTTGAGCATCCGTTGTACAAAAATGTGTTTGAAAAAAAAGTCTACAACTTTCAGTATCCAAACGTGAAGCGCTATTTTAGGACACGGACACGTGCACCTAAAATCCTGTCTTTAGAGAGTGGCGATGTATTTCTGTCCGGTATTGATGGTTTTTATTTGTTTTCTGCTGCATTGGAAGATAACAACTCAAATTTTAAAAACTCTCCTTTAATCGTTCCCACCTTTTATAATATGGCAGCATTCGGGCTTAAAACATCCGAGCCATATCATAATATTGGACAAGCTACTACGGTGGATATATCCTTGAATTTAGGGGCGGATGATATCTTGAATGTTTCAAAGGAAGGATATGAATTTATTCCGTTTCAACAAAGTTTTCCAAATAAGGTAAGGCTCAATTTTAATGATGACCCTACGGTAGATGGCATCTTTAGTATTACCAGGCAGGGACAATCCATACAGAATATAAGTTTCAATTACCCCAGGACAGAGAGCAAGCTCAATTATTTGGATTTGGAAAACATTGGCAATGCACGCAATCAAGATTCCGTCGCTTCGTTGTTCGAGTTTCTTGAGACCGAGAGCAGTATTACGGCGTATTGGAAATGGTTTGTTATTTTAGCGCTACTACTCGCGCTTATTGAGGTAATTATTCAAAAATTTGTTACATGAACATTCTGCTAAAGTCTGTGAAAATAGTTTGTCCAGAAAATGCGGCCTTACATTTAAAAAAGCGGGACATTTTTATAAAAAATGGAACCATTGAAAAGATTGCTACATCTGTGGACGTTCCTTCCAAAACAAAAGTGGTCGATTATAAAAACCTTCATGTTTCGTTAGGTTGGTTCGATACCGGTGTCAGTTTTGGAGAGCCAGGGTTTGAAGAGCGTGAAACCATTTTAAACGGTCTGTTCGTTGCTGGCAAAAGTGGTTTTACGGACATTTTGTTAAATCCAACCAGCAACCCCGTACCGGATACAAGTTCAGCCATTGTTTTTCTAAAAGAAAGGGGAAACGGCAGTACTGCCAACCTATATCCTTTAGGATGCTTGACGACAGGCTCCGAAGGAAAAGATTTGGCGGAACTTTTTGATATGAAAAATGCCGGTGCAGTAGCCTATTATGATTTTAAAAAACAAGTTGCCAATCCAAACCTATTAAAAATTGCACTTTTATATGCGCAGAACTTTGATGGTCTCATATGTTCCTATCCGCAAGATGGGCAAATAAGGGGAAAGGGAATTGTACATGAAGGTGAGGTTTCCACTTCTTTGGGGCTTAAAGGAATTCCTGACTTGGCCGAAGAGTTACAGATTGCACGAGATCTCTTTATTTTGGAATATACCGGGGGAAAGCTACATATCCCCACCATTTCAACCACAAATTCTGTTAAGTTGATTGCCAATGCAAAGAAAAAAGGGTTGAACGTTAGCTGTAGTGTTTCCATTCATAACCTGATTTTTACGGATGAAAGCTTAAAAGATTTTGATACAAGCTATAAAGTTTCTCCGCCACTTAGAAGCAAAACTGACTGTAAGGCGTTGATCAAAGGACTTAAAGATGGTATTATCGATTTTGTAACATCTGACCATAATCCTATTGCCGTTGAAGAAAAAAAGATTGAATTTGACAATGCAGTTGATGGAACCATTGGTTTGGAGTCTGCATTTGGAAGTTTAAACCAACTTTTTGATCTGGAAGAGACCATAGCACTGTTAACCAAGGGCAGGGAACGTTTTGGATTAAATACACCGCTATTGAAAGAAGGAGAAAAAGCCTGCCTGACACTTTTTGATCCTAATGGCGAAGGTTCATTTGAAGAAGAAAATATACTTTCCACCTCTAAAAATAGCATGTTTTTGGGCAGCTCGCTAAAAGGAAAAGTGTACGGAGCGGTTAACAACAATCAAATCTTGATTTAATATTTTGGGAGAAGCAAAAAAAGGAAAAACAACCGCGATTATAAGCTATATCACTCTAGTGGGGTGCCTTATTGCACTCACCATGAACATGGAGCCCAAAAATTCGTTTGCACGTTTCCATATTCGCCAAGCATTCGGGATTCATCTGATATATCATGCATTGGCAATAGTCCTTACCTTCACAAAGGTAATTGAGGCTTCATTTGGACTGTATATTTTTTATCTCATTCTGGTTCTGTATGGTTTTCTTGGAGCAATGAACCTAAAAAAACCATTGCTGCCACTGCTAGGACCTTATTTTCAAAAATGGTTTACCTTTATCCCTTAATTGTTAAATAATGTCCCCCACCCCGCTGTCCTTAGAATACTTACTGCGTCCTTCTGTTGTAAAAACTGATAAAGCCCCTTCCGTTTTTATGTTTCATGGTTACGGAAGCAATGAAGAAGACCTATTCTCTTTTGCATCTGAGCTGCCTGAAGAGTTAACAATAATATCAGTTAGGGCGCCTTACGACCTTGAACCTTTTGGCCATGCCTGGTATGCCATTAATTTTGATGCAGAACAAGGTAAATGGAGCGATAATGAACAGGCAAAAATATCTAGGGATAAAATAATAGCGTTCATTGATGAGGCATGCGAAGCCTATGATTTGGATGAAGAAAACATAACACTTTTAGGCTTTAGCCAAGGTACCATTCTTAGTTATTCCGTAGCCCTTTCTGTTCCAGAAAAAGTAAAGAATGTAATTGCACTAAGCGGTTATATCAACGAAGACATTCTTTTGGATGGTTATAAAACCAAAGATTACAGCGGTTTAAATATTTATGCTTCGCACGGGCAGGTAGATCAGGTAATCCCTGTGGAATGGGCGCAGCGAATACCAGATTTTTTAAAGGGCCTGAATATAAATCACCAGTATGAGGAGTTTCCCATAGGACATGGCGTGTCACCCCAAAATTTTCACTCTTTTAAGGCGTGGTTGGTTAACAACATCTAATTGCTCCTAGTGTAAAGTAGGTGGTCCATCAAAGTAAAATCGACACCCAAATCATCTTTGAGTTCATACTTAATAATTAAATCGCCCCAATATTTTCCATCGGAAAAGTCCGCCAACAACCATCTATGATTGATAATCTTTATTTTATTTATTTTGAAGTCACTTTCCATCCCTTCATAAGGAATTAAGGGGTTATCGCCTTTTTTTTCGTTGGTTTCCAATAATTTATCTTCGATATAGCGTGACGGATTCTTTAGTTTTAGATGGTCATAATAGGCAAGCGCATCATCATTGTTCTCTAAAGAAAAGTACTGAACATCCAATATTTTCAGTTGTGACTGTTGTAACGAATCCTTTAAATCAGAAATTTCGGTTTTCAAACTTTCCGCATCGGAATAAAATGCCTTTTGCATATTGTTTGTGCTCACGAACTGGTACAATGCAATCAATGCGGCAAAAATAAATAGGTATAAAAAAATCTTATTCTTCATAATTTTAAATCTTCAATTGTAAGTTATCATAAGCCAAAAATACACTCTTGGGAAGTTTTTTTTCCACTTCTTCGTGAAACCCAAGTAAATGACTGATATGGGTAAAATACGTCCTTTCGGCTCCGACCAGTTTTGAAAAAGCCAGTGCCTCCTCTAAATTAAAATGGGAATGGTGCGGTTCCTCTCTAAGTGCATTGACCACGAGTACCTTTGCACCTCTTATTTTTTCAATTTCATGTTCATCCACACGCTTTACATCCGTTAGGTAAACAAAATCCTTGAAACGATAGCCAAACACCTGCAATCGATTATGATATGCTTCAATGGGAATTACTTTTAGACCTCCCAGTGCTATTGGTTGATTATTTACGACTTCATTGACCCTGACCGCAGGAGCTCCCGGATACCTATTTTCATCAGCAAAAATATAATCGAAACGTCTGGTTAAGGAGTCAATGACCCTGTTATGGGCATAAATTGGAATATCCCCTTGCCTAAAAAAGAAAGGACGGATATCATCAATGCCAGCCGTATGGTCCGCATGCTCATGGGTGAAGAGAATACCGTCCAGTTTTTCTATTGGGTTTGTTAGCATTTGTTGCCTAAAATCGGGGCCACAATCCACTACATAATTAAAACCATTGTAAGAAACGAGAACAGAGACCCTTAGCCGTTTGTCCCTTGGATCCTTACTCAGGCATACCGGATGATTGCTACCAATTATGGGAATTCCTTGAGAGGTGCCCGTTCCTAAAAAAGTAATGGTCATCATATCATCCATTAAAATCAAAATTATAACTTATTTATTTAATAGATTGGATGAAGAGTGTAACTTTGTTTTTATAAAATATAGCTCATGTCCACTGCCACTGGTAAACAACATGCCTTTGAAAATACTCCTTCGATAAAGGCCAAGACCTTACGAATAAACCTAAACCCAAATATCTACGGAACCTTTGCCGAAATTGGTGCGGGCCAAGAAACGGCCAGACAGTTCTTTAGGGCAGGTGGTGCTTCTGGAACCATTGCAAAAGCAATGAGTGCTTATGACAAATCTTTTAGTGATGCGGTTTATGGAATCGAAGAAGATGGAAGATATGTTACGCAGTCAAGGCTAAAGAAAATGCTGTCCCACGAAATGCATCTTGTAGAGGAGCGCATCAGTCGTGAAAACAATCCGGATTATCTGTTCTTTTCATTTGCCAATACGGTAGCTACCATCGATTTTTCAAAACGCTATAAAGGACATGGATGGGTAGGAATACGATTTCAACTAGATCCCAAACAAAAGGAATATGACGAAATCATTCTTCACATTCGTTTTAAACAAAATGAGGCAAGGTTGCAACAAGAAACTTTGGGAACACTGGGCGTAAACCTAATTTACGGGGCGTTTTTCAAATACCATAAACCAAAGAAACTCTTAAAATATCTATACGATCATATTGATAAGGATACTATTGAGATCGATATGGTGAATTTTATCGGGCCACATTTTAAGGAAGTCGATAACAGGCTTATGAGTTTACAGCTCATCCGTAACGACATGACGGATGCCGTAATGTTCGGACCTGATGGAAACAACCTTTTACCTGCCTCTTTGCTTTATAAAAAGAATATCTTGGCATTGCGAGGTAGCTTCAGACCTGTTACGAAAGTGAACATGGATATGTTCCAGAAATCGTATGACATTTTCATAAGGGAACAAACGGTAGAATATGAGAACACCATTGTTATTTTTGAGATTACCCTTTCCAACCTAAAAGCATCGGGCGAAATTGATGAACAGGATTTTATGGACAGGGCAGAACTTTTAAGTTCGCTTGGTCATACAGTGATGATATCCAAATTTCAAGAGTATTACAAATTGGTGGAGTACTTTAATAATTATACCAAGGCCAAAATTGGACTTACAATGGGAGTCAATAATTTGGTCGATGTTTTTGATGAAAAATATTATCGTGATTTGAGCGGTGGTATTCTTGAAGCGTTTGGAAAACTCTTCTTTAAAGACCTAAAAGTCTATCTATACCCCATGAAAGATGTGAATACAGGGCAGGTTATGACGAGCAATAATGTGAAGGTGCATCCAAGAATGAAAGAGCTCTACAAATTCTTCAAGTATAATGGGAAGGTAATGGATATTATAGATTACGATCCAGATATCATGCATATCTTTTCCAGGGATGTCCTAAAACGAATTATAAATGCTGAAGAAGGTTGGGAAGAAATGATCCCTGAAGGTATTGCAGATATTATAAAAGAAAAACGACTCTTTACAAGAAAAGTTTTAAAGGAAAAAGAAGAAGCTTAAAAGCTATCATATTTGAAAATAAAAAACGGCACTTCCAAAAAGGTTGTGCCGTTTTTACATATTTGGCAGTGTTTAGTCCAAAAGCTGTGCCGCGTGATCTTTCGTTTTTACCTTTTCGATGACTTTTTCGATAACACCTTCGCCATCGATTACAAAAGTTGTTCTATGCAATCCATCATATTCTTTACCCATAAATTTTTTCGGTCCCCATACACCAAACGTTTCTATTACGGTATGGTCTTCATCTGCCAGTAATGGATAAGGGAAATCATATTTATTCTTGAAGTTCGCTTGCTTTTTTTCTGAATCTTCGCTTACTCCCAGTATTTCCAGTCCTTGTTCCTGTAAAAGTTTGTAGTTATCCCTTAAATTACAGGCTTCTGCGGTACATCCTGGTGTATTTGCTCGCGGATAGAAAAAAATGGCCAATCGCTTTCCTTTGTAGTCACTAAGACTTATCGTGTTCCCGTCTTGGTCTTTTGAAGAAAATTCAGGTACTTTATCCCCTACTTTTAACATATTCATATGTATTCAACTTTAAATTTATTGTTTAACTTATTTTTCATAAAATTAAACAAAAATGACTAAACAACAGAAAGTAAATTTCACAATTGATACATTGAATGAACTTTATCCCACAATTCCAGTACCTCTAGACCATAAAGACCCCTATACTTTATTGATCGCTGTACTCTTATCTGCCCAAAGCACGGATGTTCGTGTAAATAAGATAACCCCATTACTTTTTGAAAGGGCCGATAATCCGCATGCCATGGTCCGCCTTTCGGTTGATGAAATAAGGGACATCATACGCCCGGTTGGGCTATCTCCAATGAAATCGAAAGGTATTCACGGACTTTCCAAAATTTTAATAGAAAAATATAATGGAGAAGTGCCAAAAGATATTGCGCTATTGGAAGAATTGCCTGCCGTTGGTCATAAAACTGCCAGTGTAGTAGTATCGCAAGCATTTGGGATTCCTGCTTTTCCTGTGGATACGCATATCCATAGACTTATGTACCGTTGGGGGTTCACCAATGGAAAAAATGTGGTACAAACTGAAAAGGACGCAAAACGCTTGTTCCCAAAAGCGTTGTGGAATCGATTACATTTACAGATTATATGGTATGGTCGTGAATATTCCCCAGCTAGGGGATGGAACCTGGAAAAGGATATCATCACGCGGACAATTGGTCGTAAATTGGTGCTCAATGAATACTATAAAACCAAAAAGAGCCGCTAATTGCGGCTCTTTTTGGTTTAAGTATCACGTACTAATTTAACGTGATCTCAAATTTGTAATTTTTACAATCGACTACATCAATTGATTTAGAATAGCTAAGCAAGAAATTGATGGTTTCTCTTGTTGCTTTTACCGTTTTAACGGTTTCTTGTTCTTCAGAGTAAATGTTTTCCATATTCTAGCATTAATGTTACAATTAGATAACGCCGCTAAAATGGAAATATTGCTATGTTCGACCTAATGCAGATTAATTCGTTAAAACGATATTATTACGTTCAACTATCTTTCTTAAGTTAATCAAAGCGTATCGCATTCTCCCTAAAGCTGTATTAATGCTTACCCCTGTGTTTTCAGAGATTTCCTTGAAGCTCATGTCTTTATAGATTCGCATGACCAATACTTCTTTTTGGTCTTCTGGCAGCTCATCTATCAATAGTGAAAGATCACTATCTATCTGGTTTTTGATAAGTTGTTTTTCTGCATTCAGTTTATCATCATGAATGACCGAGAAAATATTAAAATCATCGCTACCCTCGAACTTGGGCATCCTTTTGTTCTTACGAAAGTGGTCTATAATAAGGTTGTGTGCAATTCGCATAACCCAAGGCAAAAACTTACCTTCTTCACTATATGAACCTCTTTTGAGTGTTTTAATTACTTTGATGAAGGTGTCCTGAAAGATATCTTCGGCGACATCCCTGTCCATTACTTTAGAATAAATAAAACTTGAGATTCTTTGGTTATGTCGGTTGATAAGAACTTCTAGAGCTTTTTCATCTCCAGAAATATAGTTTTTTACTAATATTGAGTCATCAATCTGTAGTTCCATACAAATTACTTTTTTGGTTAAACACACAGTCTCTCCCTTAAAAAAGAAGGACTTAGAGTTATTAGTTAATTATAAAAAAGTAATTATTTCTGTATAGGCCTATCAGCTTTTTAATTACACATCAAATATAGAAAAACAGTCTGCCCGTGAAAAAACTATGTTGTGATCTGGGCATTTTTAGATGTTAACTGATACAATATACGTATTAAGTGTGGTGTAGCGTATCTTTGAAACTCAAATTTTAACATATGGCCATTATCAATAACGTTGATCCAAAAGAGAATATTATCATAAAAGGGGCGAAACTACACAATCTAAAGAATATTGATGTGGTCATCCCAAGAAATAAGCTCGTGGTCATTACTGGGCTCTCCGGTTCCGGTAAATCTAGCCTTGCTTTTGATACCTTATATGCAGAAGGACAGCGCCGTTATGTAGAGAGTCTTTCCTCCTATGCCCGCCAGTTTTTGGGTAAATTGGACAAACCAAAAGTAGACTATATAAAAGGTATAGCTCCGGCCATAGCCATAGAGCAAAAGGTAAATTCCACCAATCCAAGGTCCACTGTTGGTACAACAACAGAAGTCTATGACTATCTAAAACTACTTTACGCCCGTATTGGAAAAACCATATCCCCCCTCTCGGGCAGTGAAGTTAAAAAAGATACAGTAACCGATGTTATTGATTTTGTCAAGTCTTTAGAAGTAGATAGTAAGTTATTGCTCTCGGCACCTATTACTATAAAGAAGGAAAGAGAACCGCTTAAATCGTTACAACTTTTTTCCAAACAAGGTTATGCACGTATCAAATATAAAGGAGAGGTGCTACGGATAGATAATGTTCCCGAGGATATTGGCAGAAACTTTGATCTGGTCGTGGACAGAATAATCGTTAAAGAAGACGAAGACTTTTATAATCGTTTGGGCAATGCTGTGGACAATGCATTTTTTGAAGGCAAAGGACAGTGCAGTATTGAAAACTTGAAAGATGGAGAAATAAAAACGTTCAGCAATCAATTTGAATTGGACGGAATGAAATTTCTTGAGCCTAACGTACACTTGTTCAGTTTCAACAATCCGTATGGCGCCTGTCCAAAATGTGAAGGCTATGGTGATGTAATTGGAATAGATGAAGATTTGGTCGTTCCCAATACGGCACTATCCATTTTTGAAAATGCAGTTTTTCCATGGCGTGGGGAAAGCATGGGCTGGTACCGTGACCAATTGGTAAATGAAGCCTATAAATTCGATTTTCCTATCCATAAACCTTGGTTTGAACTTTCTGAAAAGCAAAAACAATTGGTTTGGGACGGTAATGAACACTTTATAGGTATCCATAAATTCTTTCAACAGCTCGAAGAGAAAAGTTATAAAATACAGAACAGGGTAATGCTATCGCGCTACAGGGGCAAGACCAAATGTCCTATCTGTAAAGGGAAACGACTTAGACCAGAGGCAGACTATGTTAAGGTAGGGGGACATTCCATATCGGACTTAATTGAATTGCCCATCAAAAAACTTATTCCCTTTTTTGAAGATTTACAACTTTCCGAGCACGATAGCACCATTGCAAAAAGATTGCTGAAAGAAATTATGACCCGTCTTGACTTCCTCAGCAAAGTAGGTTTAAGCTATTTGACCTTAAATAGAAAATCCAATACGTTGTCAGGTGGTGAGAGTCAACGTATAAACCTTGCCACTTCATTGGGAAGTAGTTTAGTAGGTTCGATGTATATTTTGGATGAACCAAGCATAGGATTACACCCAAAAGATACCGAAAATTTAATAGAGGTCTTATTATCCCTGCGAGATTTGGGCAACACGGTGATAGTAGTCGAACATGATGAAGATATCATGAAAGCTGCGGATGAAGTTATCGATATAGGACCTGAAGCGGGTACATTGGGCGGTCATGTAGTAGCCACAGGAAGTTTAGAACAAATATTGAACGCTAATTCCCTAACGGCAGATTATCTAAATGGCAATAAAGAAATTGCCGTGCCAAGCGAACGCAGAAATTCCAAATATTATATACAGATTAAAGGAGCTCGCGAAAACAATCTTAAAAATATAGATGTTACGTTTCCCCTAAACGTTCTTACGGTGGTTACTGGGGTTTCGGGCAGTGGCAAAAGTACCTTGGTCAAGAAAATAGTATATCCAACCATTCTAAAAGAAGTGGGTGGCTATGGAGAAAAAGCAGGTCAGTTTACTAAAGTAGAAGGCAAATACAGTCATATAAAACATGTGGAGTTCGTTGACCAAAATCCTATAGGCCGTTCCTCTAGGTCAAACCCGGTTACCTATATAAAGGCTTACGATGACATTCGAACTCTTTTTTCATCGCAAAAACTCAGCAAGCTAAGAGGGTATCAACCCAAACATTTTTCTTTTAATGTGGATGGGGGACGTTGTGAAAAATGTAAAGGTGAAGGAGAGATCACCGTAGAAATGCAATTTATGGCCGATGTGCATCTGGAATGTGATGTATGTGACGGCAAACGTTTTAAAAAAGATGTACTAGAAGTACAGTTTGAAGGAAAAAATATAGACAATATTCTTAATTTGACCATAGATGAAGCCATCGAACATTTCAAAAACTATGCACAAAACAAGATTGTAGCCAAATTACAGCCATTACAAGATGTTGGTCTCGGCTACGTTACTTTGGGTCAGTCCTCCTCTACCCTTTCCGGTGGTGAAGCACAACGCATTAAACTAGCTTCCTTTTTGGTAAAAGGAAATACAAAAGAAAAAGCACTCTTCATTTTTGACGAACCTACAACAGGCCTTCATTTCCATGATATTAAAAAGCTATTAAAATCTTTTGATGAACTCATTGCAAAGGGACACTCCATCATTGTCATAGAGCATAATATAGAGCTCATTAAATGTGCAGATTACATTATTGACCTAGGTCCAGAAGGTGGTGAAAATGGTGGACACCTAATTGCTGAAGGTACACCTGAAGAAATAATTCAAAATAGGAAATCCTTTACTGCAGAATATCTTACTGGAAAGCTTTAGGGGTATCTTTTCATATCAAATTTTGATTTATAGGGTTAATCTCTATTATTCCTTGCATGCGGATTTGCAAACAACAATACTGTAAGTATAAATTATAATTACAATAGGTATTTATTTACAAATCTGGTTTTAAGGCTTATTTTTTTCTTCCCGGATATATCATCCGTCAAATCAAACGCTACATCCGTCCATTGAAATAGCCTATTCAAAAATCCTTACCTATTTGAGACTGATTTTTCGTGGATATTTGCACACAATTGTACAAGACGTCCAATTACATGCAAAATATCATGATTGCCAGCAAGCTATATACGCTTGCCTAAGTATAAGTTTTTTAATGAACCTACAACCTAATTATTCTATCCCATCGCTAAAATATTCCAACCATGCCCTTTATGAACTATTGCAAAGTAAAAAATAGAATTTCTTTTTTCTTAGTTATAATATTACCCGTTTTCATTTTTAGTGTAAATGCCAATATATGGTCATCTCATGAAAACAATTTCTCCCATAGCGAAGAAAGTAACAATGAACTCAACAGCATGAACAACATGTTTGTACCGGGCATTGGTCTTATAAAAACCGGGGCCGTTACCGATTTCGACGAAATCCTCTGCGGTCAAATTGTTTTTACCTATACCGTGACCAACGAAAGTACTGCCGGTGAGATACTCGAGAACATTGAGATCACAGATACAGATCTTGGTGATATTATTCTTAACGGATCTCCTGTATCTGGTGATGTGAACAATAACACCCTTCTAGATCCCGGTGAAACATGGATATATAATTCTTTCTATGAGACAACGCAGGTAGATATAGATAATGGTTCTTTTGGAGACCAACCTGCAAATGTTACTTCAAATCCAGTTGGCCAACCTTTAGTGAGTGTGGACGATGTATCCGATCCAATTGATGTGGAAGGGAGCAATCCAACTATAATAGATCTAACGGCTTGTCAGCCAAGAATTGCGGTTATAAAAACTGGGAGTATTTCCAATGACCCTGCTGGAGGATTGGACTGTAATTTTATCGATTATCAGTTTGAAGTCACTAATGAAGGTAGTCAAATTTTAGAAAATGTGGTTCTTAATGATCCGCTATTGGGTGGGGATTTACCCGGTCCCGATTCAGGTGATGACAATAATGATACTTTCCTAGACCCTGATGAAACTTGGATTTATGTCGCAGATTATGTTACAACACCGGAGGATATAAACGATGGGTTTGTGGAAAATCAGGCTACCGCTACTGCTGATGTTCAGGGAATGATTAACACGGTCAATGACCTGTCTGATAATGATAGTGTATTGGAAGATGATCCTACAATAACCGACCTGAGTTCCTGTGGTGAGCTTGGTCCTCGCATAGGTCTTGTAAAAGATGGCAATCCAATAGATTTTGATGGTGACGGCTGTATCGAGAGTATCTTGTATACCTTCACTATAATCAACTTTGGCAATGTCGATTTGGACGAGGTATTCTTGGAAGATCCTCTGTTCGGTGGGCCCATACCCGGACCCGACTCGGAGAGCATTGCAGAAAACAACATACTACAAGTGGGCGAGGTTTGGATATACACAGCGCTATACGCCATCACACAGGACGATATCGATGCCGCTGTGGTAATCAACCAGGCCACCGTATCTGCAGAGTCCGTGGGAACGGACGAACAGGTCGCCGACCAGTCTGATGACGACAGTAACTTTGAAAATCAGCCTACAAGGACAGAAGTTCCCGACGATTCCTGTACCGAAGGAGGGCCTCGTATAGGTCTTGTAAAAAATGGCAATCCAATAGACTTTGATGGTGACGGCTGTATCGAGAGTATCCTGTACACCTTCACCGTGACCAACTTGGGCAATATCGATTTGGACGAGGTACACTTGGAAGATCCCCTGCTCGGTGGGCCCATACCCGGACCCGACTCGGAGAGTATCTCCGAGAACAATGTACTGCAGGTCGGAGAAATATGGATCTACACCGCACTCTATGCAATCACACAGGACGACATCGATGCCACAATTGTGGTCAACCAGGCTACCGTATCAGCAGAACCCGTAGGAGCCGACGAACAGGTCGTGGACCAGTCCGATGACGACAGTAACTTCGAGGACGACCCCACAAGGACACAGGTGCCAGATGATGCCTGTACCGAAGGAGGTCCCGGCATAGGGCTTATCAAGACCAGTGAACTGGTCGATATTGACAATGATGGCTGTATCGAGAGTATACGCTACACCTTCACCATGACCAACTTGGGCGATTTCGACCTCGACGAGGTCCTCTTGGAAGATCCCTTGTTCGAAGATTCCCTATTCGGTGGGGTCATTCCAGGGCCAGTCTCCGAGAGTGTTACCGAGAACAACATACTAGAGGTGGACGAGATATGGACCTATACAGCACTATACACCATCAAACAGGCCGACATAGATGCCACAATTGTGGTCAATCAAGCCACCGTATCGGCAGAGCCTGTTGGCTTTGATATTAATGTTTTCGATTTATCTGATGACGATAGCAACTTTGAGAACTCCCCAACCAGAACCGAGGTACCTGATGATGCTTGCCCTGGTGATGACGGTGGAACACCGCTGTTCGGTATTGCCATGATCAAAACAGGAGAAGGACTGGATATTGATAACGACGGCTGCGATGATAGTATAAGGTATGATTTTACCGTAATCAATTCAGGGAGTATCAACTTAGAAAATGTGGAGATAAATGATGAACTCTTTGAGGGACAGATAAACGGATTGGTAGTGAGCGAAGAGACTGAAGATGGTATCCTACAACCGGGAGAAGAATGGCAGTATACTGCAATCTACAATGTAACACAGGAAGATATAGATGGGATTTTCGTTGACAACCAAGCCTCAATCGCTGCCAACTTAATAGAATTGAATGATGTTATTTTTGATTTATCCGATGATGATAGTTACCAAGAAAATGAAATGACCAGAACCAATGTTTCCGCTTTCTGCGAATTTAATGGTAACAATACCGGTTTCAGGATTTACAATGGCATAACTCCCAATGGAGACGGTTTTAATGATTATTTCCAGATTGTAGGCATAGAAAACTACCCAGATAACAATGTAAAAATCTTCAACAGATGGGGTGTCGAAATCTATAACAGTGACAATTACGGTCAGGGAAATAATCTTTTCCGTGGTATTTCTGAAGGCAGGGCCACAATAGACAAATCCAGGGAACTGCCCAGTGGCACCTATTTCTACATTCTAACATTTACAGGCGAAAATCCTGGAGAAGATACCTACTCTGGTTATCTATATATCAATAGAGATTAACGGGCCAACCATCAAATTGAAAAAAGCAACTAACGCACAAGATAGTTTATAATGAAAAGAAATCGATTGATAATAAGCATCGTATTTATGGTACTTGGTATAGTTTGTACGGCGCAGCAAAACCCACAGTACACACAATACATGTACAATACCCAAATCATTAATCCAGCCTATAGCGGTTCTAGAGAAGCTTTAAGTTTTGGACTATTGGGAAGAACCCAATGGGTCAGTCTGGAAGGGTCACCAGAATCTGGGACATTTACTGTTAACTCCCCGATCGGACTTTATGATAATATGGGTTTAGGCTTGTCGATTGTACATGACAGAATAGGACCTTCCTCAGAATCCAATATAACAGCAGATTATGCATACCGTATTGATGTTTCAAGAGAGGGTAGGCTATCCTTCGGTCTAAAGGCCGGTGTTGATGTATTGAATGTTGACTATAGTGCGTTGACCATTTTTGATCAAAATGACCCATTTTTTCAAAATAATATTGATAATAGATTACAACCACAAGTAGGTGTTGGGCTATATTTCAATACCGATAGATTTTATATGGGGGCTTCCATACCAAATTTCTTACGGGCAGAGCATTTTGATGAAGGTACTCTTGAAGGCGACAACGTGGATTCCGATAGTATTGCGTTGGAAAGATTGCATTACTTTTTGATTGCCGGGTATGTTTTTGATTTAAACCAAAATCTTAAGTTCAAGCCCGCTACCCTGTTCAAAGCTGTTGGTGGTTCTCCGCTACAATGGGATTTTTCTGCAAATTTTCTCTTCAATGAGAAATTTACTTTAGGAGCTTCATATCGATGGAGTGCATCCTTAAGTGCGCTAGCAGGATTTCAGATAACCGATTCGCTGTTTTTGGGCATGGCATATGATTATCAGACCACCGAAATAGAATCCTATAGCGATGGATCTTATGAAGTATTTCTTCGATTTGACATCTTCAAAAAATCAGACCGAATATTAACTCCAAGATTCTTCTAAAACCATAAAGACAATAACTATGCTACAAAAATTGCGAATATGTTTACTGTTTGTATTAATTACGGGAAACATTTTTGGACAAAGGAATAAAGTAAAAAAAGCAGATGAAGAATTTGAAACCTATTCCTATATCGATGCTAGAAAAATATATCTTAAGGTTGTTGAAGATGGTTATGAATCTGCACAAGTATTTAAAAAACTGGGAGATACCTACTATTTCAATAGCGAATATAAAGAAGCGTCCATATGGTATAAAAGACTGCTGGAAAAGTTTCCAAACGAAGTAGAACCGATTTATAAACATAGAGTCGCACAATCCCTCAAAAGTATAGGAGCATATGAGGAGTCAAAAAAGATAATGGGTTCTTATGCTGATATGGCCCAAAATAGTTCGATAACAGAAAACTACCAGAAAAACAAATCCGTTTTAGACAGTATTATTGACTTTGAATCGAAAGAGTTCGAAGTGCTAAATGCTTCCAACGGTTTATCCAGCTCAGACTTTGGACCTTCCTTTTATGGAAATAGTATCGCATATGCTTCAACTTCAAAAAATACCCAAGGAGATAAAATCCATGATTGGAACGGACTCCCTTACCTAGATTTATATCAAGCAGATCTGGATGAAAATGGACTATTCTCGAAAACCACATCGCTCAAAGGCGATATTAACACTCCATACCATGAGTCTTCAGCATGTTTTACAAAAGATGGAGAAACTATGTATTTTACTAGAAACAACTACATAAATGGCAAGAAAAAAAGAGGAAAGAACAAATTGGTCAGCCTAAAAATTTACAAGGCCACCAAAAGTACAGATGGTAGTTGGGGCAATGTACAAGAACTGCCTTTTAATAGCGATTCTTACGCTGTGGCCCATCCAGCATTGAACAGGGACGAAACTAGACTTTACTTTTCTTCGGATATGCCAGGTACTTTTGGAATGTCAGATATATGGTATGTTGAAGTGTTGAAAAATGGGAGTTACGGAAGTCCCGTGAATTTAGGTTCAAGGGTAAATACCGAAGCCAGGGAGAGTTTTCCTTATTTGAGCAATAACAACAACTTATATTTTTCGAGCGATGGACATGTAGGTCTCGGCGGGTTGGATGTTTTTGTAATCTCCCTAAACAATCCAGGCGCTTTTAAAGAAGTGACCAATCTAAAAAAGCCTATAAATACAAACCAAGACGATTTTGGACTTATCATCAACGAAGAAAAGCGCTTTGGCTATTTATCATCCAATAGAAATGGAAATGAAGGGAGTAAGTCAGACGACATTTACAGATTTTCCGAAAGTTGTTCCATTCTAATCAAAGGATTAGTTGTGGACAAGGATACAAGGGAAATCTTGCCTGGTTCAATGGTCATACTTCTTGATAGTGAAAACAAGGTTGTCTCCCAAACCATAGCCAATAGTAAAGGTGTATATAGTTTTGATGGAATTTCGGATTGTAACGACCAATATTCGGTTAGGGGAACCAATAACGAGCAAGAATATCAACCAGATGAGAAACTGGTCAATACTCCTTTAGGTTCTTCAACTTTAGAGGTTGATCTAGAATTGACACCTCCAGATTGTCCAGTAAACGATTTAGGTTGCAGATTAGAATTACAGCCCATCTATTTTGATTTTGATAAGCATAACATAAGACCAGATGCTGAAGTGGAGTTGGCCAAAATATTATCAGCCATGAAAGAATATCCACAATTGGTCATCCACATAGAATCACATACAGATTCCAGAGGAAACGATAGATACAATGAACTTCTTTCCGATAGGAGAGCCAAATCCACATTGGAATGGTTAGTTAATAAAGGAATAGATAGAACCAGACTCTCCGCTAAAGGTTATGGCGAATCTCAACTTCAAAATGAATGCTCAAATGGTATGAAATGTTCAGAAAAAGCCCATCAATTAAATCGAAGATCTATGTTCATCATTAAAAACTAAATTCAATAGTTTTAGAATAAAAAGGAATGAACTCCTAATAAACATTTGTTTATCAGGAGTTTAATTTTTTTGGCACGCTGTTTGGTAATACCTAAACGGAAAGTAAATAGTTACTTTCAGAATTTAAAACCTTATAGTATGAAAAAGTCAGTACTTATTATAGCAGCGGTTTTTTTTGGTACATTTTTTACCAAGGCCGCAACGGTTGAAGATAAGGTTGCTACCGTCAATTATCGTTACGGAAATTCCTTCATCTTTGTTGAGGATGGCGTAACATTTTCAGTTTATCCTGACGGGGAATTCGATTTTTACGTTGATAATCGTGTTAATGTAGGTGTCGGTGCCCAGATTGGGAACGTCGGTATCACCTTTAACTCAGGTTTCGATTATAACCCATTTGTCCAGTTCGATGATTTTGGAGCTGTAATCCAAGTTGAAAACACACCTATCTTTTATGATTTCTACGGTCGTGTTTCCCAAATTGGAAGTGTAGATGTCTGGTACAGAAACGGAAGGGTCAGAAGACTTGGTGGATTAAATGTCTTTTACAGAGGTGGTGTTTTTAGTCATCATACTGGATTCATAAATATTTATAACCGACGTTATGTGTATAGACCATTTCACAGATGGTTTGCCAGACCCGCAGTTAACTTCTGTAACGTTTGGAGAACTCCTTACCGAAGGTATTATACACCGGTAAGATACACATGGCATAGACCATACAGGAACAATGTTCGTAGAGCTTATGCTCAAATTGGAAGGGAATATAGATATAATAGAAGTAGAAGAGCCAATGTCTATAGAAATGATAGACGGGTTGCAGTAAGAAACAACAATACTATACGAAGAGGAAGTGTTGCATCTAGAAGTAATAGGTCTGCAAACCAGACTATTAGTAGATCAAACACTAATAGGGTTAATAGTGCAAGTAGGAATACCAATACCCGAAGGTCTGTAGCTCAAACGAGCACCAGAAGAGGGAACACAGTAAATCGTTCAAGTAATACAGAAGCTAGAAATAATAGAAGCACAAGAACGGTAAAACAGAGCGATTATAGAAGAGGAAATGTTGCTTCTAGAAGTAATTCGAACAGAACGGTTACCAAGAGGGAAGTTACACAAAGGCCGAATAGCAGAACTGTAACCAAACGACAGGTTACCACTGTACCAAGAAGTAGAACAGTTAAACGCAGTACTCAAACTACGTATAAAAGGCCAGAAGCCAAAAGGAGTACAAGTAGTAGGTCAGTTGCAAGTAGAAGTAGTTCTCCAAAAAGAACTGTTTCCAAAAGCACAAGAACTACTACAGTAAAAAGGAGTACTGGGAACAATAGTTCTAGAAGAAGTAATAATTCAAGTACAAGAACAAGAAGTTCTAGAGTACAGTAACGATAGTTTTTAGGTTGGTTAGTTGTTTACCCCGTAGTTGGATTTATCCGCTACGGGGTTTTTCTTTAGGTGACAATTACTCTTCCCTCCTTCTTAACCATTTGGAAAGAATACCGGATACATCCTCGGAGATTTGAAAACGGAATAAAATACCCAAGTAGGTAACTACAATTAAAATCGATTTTATACTAATATTGACTATAGGATGAAATGGAAACTGTATTGCATAAAAAAGAACAGCTAGAAAAACGAGTGTTACAAAAATCTTGAATGTAGCTTGCGTGAATGGTAAAAAACCAAATTTCACTTTTACGAAAATCAATTTTACCAAATCAAAAATGAATATCGAAATGAAACTGGCCAATGCTGCACCCTCAAGGCCCAAAATAGGGATGAGAAAATAATTAAGAATAATGGTCAACAATGCGAGACAGACACCAAATATTAAAACTGTTTTATAGTATTTTGAATTGTATAAAATAGAATTATTGTTACCAAGCAGAGAATCAAATACTCTGGCAAGTCCAATTAAACATACGATGTAGAGTCCATTTCGGTAAGCTTCGGGCAAGAGCAGGTATAGGTCGGTCAAATTCAGTATGATCAAAACAAAAAGAATACCGGATGCAATGAACAAGGTCAGCGATGTTTTCTTATACAAGGTTTCCAGCGCAAAATGATTGCCTGAATTCAAAAGTTCCGCCGTTAGTGGATATGTAATTTGATGCATCGCCCTAGAAGGAACAATAATAACAGTAGCAATATATGCAGCCACTCCATAGTAGGCCACATTTTCAATTTCAATAAATTGATTGAGCATTACCTTATCTATTTCCACTAAAATCAATGCGGCGGAGCCACCTAGAATAATCAAAAAAGTATACAATACTATTTCTTTCGTATTGGACGGAAAATTGAAATTCAGTTTAAGCCTACGGATACTGAAAGCATAAACTTTAATGATAAAAGCTCGCAAAAGATACAGACCGACCAAAAGTTTAAAAAAAACATCCAAAGAAATTACCTCATAATGCAATAGCAATAACAAAACGGAAACCCCTATCCTACCGAAAACCTCTTTCATAAAGTTCCCGAAAACAGATTTAAGGTGCACTTTGCACCAGGCATAGAACACTTCAAAGTAGCCCATGGACAATCCTACCAAAAACACATACCAGATATAATCCTTGACAATGGGATTAACTTTTGAAACCAGATTTCCTAAAGCATCATTAAAAATAAAGACTATCAAGGCTAATGGTATAATTCCCAATAAGGGAGTCAGGAGCATCAGGGTTAAAAACCCATCTTTTTCGGTATCTTGATAGTTACTGTAAAACTTGACCATTGTGTTTTGCACACCAAAGGCCATGAACGGCATTAAAATTGCCCCTGACGCCAGGATGAAAGTTACAAGGCCATAGTACTCATCAGGTAAAATCTGGGTGTAGAGAAAAAGCGTATTGACAGCTCCAAAAGCAAAGCCCAAATAGGTAATGGTTATGTTTTTTAAAGATTGTTTTAAAACGATTCCCATTGGATATAATTTGCCAATACTTTGGTTAGTTCTCTTCTGTGATACTGCTCAATCTTACTAGAATTTGTCTTTAGTTCTCCATTTTCAAAATCGGAGAACCATTTTAAAAGTACATTTTTTATACTAGCTTCGTTTTGTTGCAGAAAAACCGTACCTGCGTTGATGCCTTCAATAATTTGACCAGCTTCCCAACCTTTGGGGCCAATGGCCAGTATGGGACGCTGTGCATTCAGATACTCAAACAATTTCCCTGGGATGATCCCTTTGGTTTCTTCTGAATCGATTTCCAATAATAGCAGTACTTGCGATTTTTGCTGTACTTGCAATACCATTTCATGGGAAAGATACCCCAGTTGCTCCACATAAGGGCTTAATCCATATTCGTTAATAGATTCCATCACCTCTTCCCCTACTACACCAACTAGTTGAATCTTTAATTTCTTTTGAAAAGAATGGTCTTTATCCACCAAACTTTTAAGAACCTTCCAAAGTACGATTGGATTCCTTCCGGTAAGCAAAGAGCCAACATGTGAGATTGTAAAATCAGCATCCAATTCGGTCTCATTGAGTTCATCATCAAATCCATTTGTTATGACTTTGATAGGTTTATCCGTAATTTCCTCAAACTCTTTCTTAGTCGTAGCACTGGTGACTACAATCTTATCTGCAGTGTTTAGAACGGTACTTTCTAAATCTTTATGCTTTTTTTGAGATGATCTGGACAATCTTAATTTGTTGTGATATCCAATGGATGTCCATGGATCCCTAAAATCGGCAACCCATTTAATTTGGACCTGCTTTTTTAAACCCAACCCAATCAAATGTATGCTATGTGGTGGTCCTGTCGTAATTATGGTACCGATTTGTTGTTCTTCCAAAACGTTTGCTAGATATTTTATGGATGGTTTTACCCAAAATATCCGTGCATCTGGAATAAAAAGATTTCCACGAATCCACAAAAGCGTTTTCTCTATAAAGGATGGTTTCTTTTCTGGGATGATTCCAGAACTTATGGTCTTTGTTTTGCGTTTGGACAACAATGAAGCCCAAGCATAAGGTTCACGTATGGGTTGCTTTAAAACTTGTATGTCTTCTGGAATTTCATTGGCCAAACCGTGGTCGACAATGGGATAACTGGGATTCTTGGGAACATAAACAATAGGTTCAATATCAAAATCCCTCAGGTACTTTACAAATTTCAGCCATCGTTGTACACCCGGTCCACCAGCTGGCGGCCAATAATAGGCTATGACCAAAACCTTTCGCATTATGCTTTGGATTTAGCTTTTTTGATACGAAACGAAAACCCAACGCCACCAACAATAACAAGTCCCAATAAAATACAACTGACCAAGGAAATCTTGCTACCTGTCTCAACAACTTTTGGAGCAAACTTAAATTCTATTTCATGTTGACCTGTTGGAATCTTAAGTCCTCTTAGCGCATAGTTAACCTTGTAATGCTCCTTCAAATTTCCATCAATATAAGCTTTCCATCCGTTTGGATAGTGCATTTCGGAAAAAACGGCAAAACCATCGTTAGTGTTATTGGTTTTATATTTTATGTAATTGGGCTGGTGGTCCACCAAATCAATAGTCGCCAAAGAATCCACGACGTAACTGAGCTTGGTTAAAGTAGGATACGAATTTGTATTGACAACAGCTTGCAATTTTGAATCAAACCCCTCAAGCTTTTGGATTTCTTCGTTGGCGGATTTTACTGAAATCAAACGTTCCACAAACCAAGCGTTTCCGTTCGCATTGTCGTTAACGGCCGGAAAACTATTCCCTTCTTCGTCTTGCTGAATGATGTACTTTACATTCAACATATTCAAAATCTCTACATTGTTCTGGTACAAATGATACTCAAACAAATCTTGTAATTGTCGTGGCTTTGCGGCATGATATCCACCAATCGATTTATGGAAATAGGAAGTTCTTGCCCCGTTTAAACCTTCTTGCGGATCAAAAACCCTAAATATTGATGTGTCCTGCTGAATCAATTTATCCAGCTGACTGGCTTGGAAGGGTGTATTTACATTACGTTGACGTACAAAATCACCTTCGTTGACATATCGTAGGTTCACTCCTATCAAATCGAACAATATCAAAGCGCCAAGAACAAGTACCGCTAAGTTCTTTCCTATTTTTTGTTTTATTAAAAACCATAATGCTACTGCCGTCAAAATCACAAACAGTAATGAACGAATCGTATCATTAATATAAACTGCCTCACGATCACGCTTAATCATTGTCATTAATTCATCTCCAAAATAACCCCTGAACGTTTCGTCACGTAAGCCTTCAAAATCAAAGAAACCTTTCAATAAGAAAATCAAGATGCCCAAGCCAAGAGTGATGAAAAAACTTAATTTTAGTGCTGTAAGTTTTTTGGCTGTTTCGACTTTCGACTTAAACAGCTCCCGTATTCCTAAGATTGCCAATATTGGGAAACAAAGTTCCAAAACCACTTGAATGGATGATACTGCCCGGAACTTGTTGTAGAGCGGAAAATAATCGATCATAAAGTTGGTCAAAACCGGGAAATTTTTACCCCAAGACAGCAGTAAGGCCAGAATAGCTCCAATCAATATCCACCATTTCTTTTTTCCTTTCACCAAAAACAAACCAAGAATAAACAAAAAGAAAACTATGGCACCGACATAAGCAGGTGCTGCGACTATGGGTTGATTTCCCCAATATAATGGAATCCCGCTAGAAAACTCCAATGCCTTTGAAGGTGAAAGCCCTTGATCAGTCAAGTACTCATAAGCTTTAGAATCCTTTCCCAAATCTTCACCACCAGAACCACCAAACAATCTGGGGACGAACAAATTCAACGATTCTGCAATACCGTAACTATATTCTGTAATGTATTCTTTATCTAGACCAGCTTGGGATGTTTTGGCACTACCATCGGGATTAATGGTCAATTCAGATTTACCTCGTGTACTCCAATCTGCATATTCTTTGGTGGCCATAAGCCCTGTTGCATTGGTAGCAATAGATAATGCCACAGCGGCAACCAAAATCCCAACATAAACAAAATAATGTTTTAACTTCTTTTCTTTAATTGCATAAATCAAGTATACCAATCCTAAGACCAAGACCAAAAACATAAAATAATAGGTCATTTGATAGTGATTGGCACTTATTTCCAATGCCATCGCCAAGGCAGTCAGTATAAAGCCCAGAACATACCTTTTTCGAAAAACGAGGATAATACCGCCCAAAACCATGGGGATGTACCCCAAAGCATGAGCCTTCGCATTATGACCCACACCAAGAATGATAATAAGATAGGTTGAAAAGCCAAAGGCAAGCGCACCTAAAATGGCGAGTCGGTACTCGACCTTCATACAGAGCATTAAGATATAAAACCCAACCAAATACAGAAAAAGATAATCTGCGGGCCTGGGTAAAAAACGTACGAGTCTATCCAGCTTTTTTATGTAATCATGCGGATAGTTTGCACCTAACTGGTATGTGGGCATGCCTCCAAAAGCACTATTCGTCCAGTAAGACTCTTCATCCGTCAATTCCTTAAAGTTATTTCGCTCTTTGGCCATACCTTTATACTGCGCAATGTCCGATTGGAAAATCGCCTTTCCCTGTAGTACCGGATAAAAGTATACCAGGGAAGCAAGAATGAAGAAAGCGATTACACAAATATGGGTGATAACAGCTTTTGGAGAAAAATTCATGGATTGATTTTGAATAGACAAATATTAGTCAATTTCTTCAAAATCTATATATTCTCCAACTTTTTTTGAAGGATTGGATTTTCTGAACGGCTTTTTAGAAATTTTGGTTTCACCGTTCATATTGGGTGCATCTCCAAAATCCTGATAATTGCCAAACTGTTGCCCAAAGCGTTCCTGTGTTTTCTTTACAGCATAGCTGAACAATTTGGGAGCCAACCATTTTGCCAGTAATTTAAATGTATAGTATACTAATACAACTATTAAAATCGTTTGTAATAAAACCATATAATAAGAGCTATTGCATCAAAATTACATTGTTAGTCCTTTAAAAGCCCTTAAAGTATCTTAAAAAAGTATTAAAATAAGTTATATGGATTTCCAACATATTAAAAAAACACTTGTAATAGCCCTTGTTACCCCTCTATGCCTAAATGCACAGTATACAGATGTCATAAATTCCAATAGACCGGGTAGAGCAGTGAGTGCGTATGCCGTGGGTAAAAATGTGATACAGGCGGAAATAGGCGTGGTATACGAGCAACAGGACAACATTGACCTTAATTCTGATTCAAATATTTTTGGGACTGATTTTTCGTTCAGGTACGGGTTACTTTTTGAACCATTGGAGATTAAATGGGAAGGTACTTTTATCAACCAGAACATTTTGTTTACGGATTTAAATACTGAAGAAACAAGAACCGATTTTACCAGAAATAGGATAGGTCTGAAGTATTTGGTCTTCGACCCCTTCAAAAATCCGGAGAACAATAAGCCTAATCTTTATAGTTGGCGCGCCAATCATAAGTTTCAATGGAAAAATCTGATTCCTGCGGTTTCTATCTATGCCGGGGCTACGCTCAATCTTGGAGAAAATCCGTTTTATCCCACCGACCCTGTGGCATCGCCCAGAGTAGCCATTGCCACGCAAAGTAGAATGTCCCCACGACTTGTTTTGATTTCGAACATTTCATATGATAGAATTGGCACGGATTTTCCAGAATGGGGCTACGCAATATCGCTAACACATTCTTTTAGAGACCCAAAATGGAGCGTTTTTATAGAAAATCAAGGTATTAGCAGCGACAGATATTCAGATATTTTATTGCGTAGCGGCGTAGCACATCTTTTTAGTCCAAACTTTCAAGCCGACTTTCATTTGGGGTCTGGATTTAAAAATTCTCCCTCACGAATTTTTGCAGTATTGGGTGCTTCCTATCGGTTGGATTTCCATAAAGACAAACTAGTTCCAATCCAAGAACAGAAAGCGGGTCAAAACGGAAGCATTCCAAGAAATGCCCAAAAGAAAAAAGGAAAGAAAAAGAAGAAAAAAAACAAAAAGAACAAAGATGATGTAGACTTTTAGCATTTGCTAAGTTTTGACAATTTCTGTTTTTCTTCTGAATAGATATTCCTAATATTGATCATACAAAAGTTGATGTATGATCACTATAAAAGAAGCCCGATCCAAAGTTGATTTAAAACGTTTTGTAAAGTTTCCCTTTTCACTCTACAAAGACTCCCCGTATTGGGTTCCCCCCATTATCAAGGATGAATTGGAATCCTTTGATCCTAATAAAAATCCAGTTTTTAAAAGTGCAGAGGCCAAGTTCTTTTTGGCGTACAAGAATGAAAGAATCGTAGGGAGGGTCGCTGCTATCATTAATTGGTTGGAAGTGAAAGAGCAAAACCTCAAAAAAATGAGGTTCGGTTGGTTTGATTTTGTGGACGATTTTGAAGTATCCAAGGCCTTATTGGATAAAGTTGCTGAAATTGGAAAAGGCCATCAACTAGACTATATGGAAGGTCCTGTGGGTTTTTCCAATATGGACAAAGTTGGGGTACTTGTTGAAGGGTTTGACCATATCGGTACTATGATAACCTGGTACAATCATCCGTATTACCAATCCCATTACGAAAAGCATGGCTTTGTAAAGGAAAAAGGATATCTCGAAAATAAGTTTTTAGCATCCAGTGCACATCCCAAGTTGTTTGAGAAGGCCAATTTGTTGGTTAAGAAACGATACGGTCTTAGGGAGTTAAATTTTAGCAACAGCAAAGAAATTATGCCATGGGTGGATAAAATGTTCGATTTGTTCAATGAAAGCTATTCTCGCCTTTCGTCTTTCGTTAAGATTACCGATGTACAGAAAGAATATTTTAAGAAGAAATATGTCAGCTTTATCAATCCGGAGTATATCAAATTCGTCATTGATGCAAAAAATGAATTGGTGGCTTTTGCCATAGTGATGCCATCGTTCTCAAAAGCATTGCAAAAGGCTAAGGGCAGGTTGTTTCCAACAGGGATATTTCATCTTTTGAAAGCCAGGAAACAAAGTAAGGACGTTATTTTTTATCTTATTGGCATACACCCCGACTATCAAAATAAAGGAGTCACTGCGATCATCTTTAATGAATATTACAAAACATTTAAGGAGAAGGGAATTGTCAATTGTATTCGAACTCCCGAACTCGAAGAGAATATTGCTATTCGACAAATGTGGAAACATTTTAATCCAGTGACGCACAAGCGAAGACGAACCTACAAAAAGGAACTTTAAACTTTCAACGGAGGCTCAAAGCTTATGTCTTACTATTCTGTCTCTACCCTTTTCGATGATTTAGAATGATAGTTAAAACAAAAATAGGCACCATTGAATATAGCGATGTAGGTACGGGAAAACCAATTCTTTTTTTGCATGGGGGACACGGCAATTGTAATGAATCCCTTTGGCACAAAGGTTTCGATCAAACGAAATTTAGATTGCTTACACCTACAAGGCCAGGCTATGGAAATACACCATTATCAACTTTTAAATCGCCAAAAGAAGCTGCCGGTCTAGTTATTTCATTGTTGGACAAGATTGGGATAGAAAAAGTTGTCATCATAGGTATATCTGCAGGAGGCCTAACAGCGCTCGATATGGCCGCAAATTATAAAGACCGTGTGGAAAAACTCATTTTATTATCCGCGGTAACCAAAAAATGGCTACAACCGTCTGATACACTATACAAAAAGGGAAAGTTGCTATTCTCCCCAACCATGGAGAAATTGAGCTGGAGTATGTTCAGGGTATTTTTTAGGTTAATGCCCTTAACAATGACCAAAACCTTGTTCAAAGAGCTTTCTACTCTTAAAGCTGCTAATTTTGACCGTAACGAAATAGAAACCATAAAAGGGATGACTTTCAATCAAAGTTCTGGTGATGGGTTTGCAAATGATTTAGAGCAAAATATAGCTAGTGATACGCTCTCAAAAATTGAATGCCCAACGTTGATAATACATAGCAAAAACGATAAAACGGTTTCTATAGCAATGGCATATCATGCTCAAAAAAATATAACCAACTCAGATTTAAAACTATATAGTAATAAATGGGGCATCTGCTCTGGGTCGGCCCAGATAGTACCGAACCTATAACAGAAACTATAACCTTCATAGACAAAGCGTAGAACAAAATTTATTAGTCATGAAAAGTAGTATCCTAACCCTAATAATAGCTTTTATTTTCACTAATACTGTAGTTGGGCAATTCGTAGAAGAATCAATTACATTGAAAACGGAAACAGGAGCCATAGAAGGAACATTATTGATTCCCGAATCATCCGATAAAGTTCCCGTAGTGTTAATTATTGCGGGGTCAGGACCTACGGACAGAAACGGAAACTTTCCTATGTTCTCCAACAATTCTTTAAAAATGCTGGCCGAAGGGCTATATGGAAATGGGATTGCATCGCTACGTTTTGATAAAAGAGGTATCGGAGAAAGCAAAGAAGCGGGAACAGACGAATCTCATCTTAGGTTTGAGCATTATATTGATGATGTAAAAGCCTGGAACAGTTTATTAAAAAAAGATAAAAGATTTGAAAACCTTGTAGTTCTGGGACATAGTGAAGGATCATTGATTGGAATGATTTCCGCACAGAACAGTAATGTGGATAAATACATTTCCTTAGCCGGTGCAGGATTTCCTGCCGGAGAAATCATCATGAAACAATTAAAAGCAGCGCAACCAGATTCTATAATAAATCAAGCTTCATCAATAATCAAAAAACTAGAACATGGCGATACTGAAGAAAATGTACCCCAAACGCTAATTCAATTGTTCAGAAAAAGCGTTCAACCCTATTTAATTTCTTGGTTCAAATACAATCCAGCAATTGAAATCTCTAAATTGGACTGTCCAACTTTAATACTTCAAGGCACAACGGACATACAGGTCAGTGTGGAAGATGCAAATACATTGGCCGAAGCAAAAAAAGATTCCAAAAAGATGATTATTGAGAATATGGACCATGTGCTAAAAATGGCACAACCAGATAGAGAAGAAGTCTTCGCTACCTACATTGACCCAAAACTACCGCTACATAAAGATTTGATTCCTGAAATAGTGGATTTTATAAATGCCGACAATCGTTAAGTTTTTTGAATGAGCATCACTTTAAGCGTTAAGCGTTAAGCGTTAAGCGTTAAGCGTTAAGCGTTAAGCGTTAAGCAAAAAAACTATTCCCCCATAGCAGCAGCGACGGCAGCAGATAATCTTTTGTAAGTTCCGTTTTGTAAACGTTCCCTAATGGCAGAAAACGCATCCAATGTTTCAAGAATATCTTGCATTGTATGTGTAGCAGTAGGAATCATCCTAAGCAGAATTAATCCTTTAGGTATAACAGGATAAACTACTATAGAACAGAATATTCCATAATTTTCCCGGAGGTCTTTAACCAAGGCCATCGCTTCTGGAATACTACCGTTCAAGTATACTGGAGTTACGCAACTTGATGTAGTGCCTATATCAAAACCACGTTCTTTTAAACCGTTTTGCAATGCATCTACATTTTCCCAAAGCTTAGCTTTAAGTTCTGGCATGGTGCGTAACATATCCAAACGCTTCAACGCTCCCTTCACGTAAATCATGGGCAATGATTTAGCGAACATTTGGGACCTTAAGTTATATTTTAGATAGTCAATAATCTCTTTATCAGCAGCTAAGAAAGCGCCAATGCTCGCCATAGATTTAGCAAAAGTGGCAAAATATACATCAATATCGTCTTGAATGCCTTGCTCCTCTCCTGCTCCAGCGCCTGTTTTACCAAGTGTCCCAAAACCATGGGCATCGTCTACCAACAGCCTAAATTTGTACTTCTGCTTTAGCGCAACAATCTCTCTCAATATTCCTTGCTCGCCACGCATTCCAAAAACACCTTCGGAAATTACAAGAATTCCACCTCCGGTTTGTTCTGCCATTCTTGTAGCGCGCTCTAGGTTCTTTTCAAGGCTTTCTACATCATTGTGCTTAAATGTAAAGCGCTTGCCCATGTGAAGACGAACACCGTCTATGATACAAGCATGGGAATCCACATCGTAAACAATAATATCATCTTTGGAAACCAGTGCGTCAATGGCTGACATTATGCCCTGGTAACCAAAATTCAATAAGTACGCCGACTCTTTATGTACAAAAGCGGCGAGTTCTTGCTCCAATTGCTCGTGATAATCCGTGTGCCCGCTCATCATACGTGCTCCCATTGGGTATGCGGAACCATGTTCATAGGCAGCGTCACCATCAACTTTTTTAATTTCGGGTAAATTTGCAAGACCCAGGTAGTCGTTTACACTCCAAGTGATGACTTCCTTTCCTTGAAATTTCATTCTATTGGAGATAGGGCCTTCCAATTTTGGAAATACAAAATAACCTTCTGCCTGTGACGCCCATTTCCCTAAAGGACCTTTATTCTCAATAATTCTATCAAATAAATCTCTCATCTACCCTAAAATTAATTCAACTGCAAAAATATAGCTTTTTACTAATCTCACATAACGAATTTAAGATATAAAAAAACGACAATGTATTGCATTGTCGTCGACTTTTTTTTGAAAAACGAGCAATTTCCTACTCGATATACTCTATTTTTTCAGGAACATCGGTATTTTGAATATCAAAGAAACCTTGGTTTTCCATCCATTCATTACTAAATACTTTGCTCATATATCTTGAACCGTGATCTGGGAAAATTACTACTACATTGCTGTCCTTTGAAAACTCACCTTCCGTATTCAATTGGTACAAAGCCTGCATAGCGGCTCCGCTCGTATAGCCAACAAACATACCCTCGGTCTGGGCTATCTTTCTGGCCATATGGGCACTTTCACCATCGGTAACCTTTACATAACGGTCAATAACCTCAAAATCTGTGGCTGTTGGGATTAAGTTTTTACCCAACCCCTCAATTCTATAGGGATACACTTCGTTATGGTCAAATTCTCCGGTTTCATGATACTTTTTAAGTACTGAACCATAGGCATCTACACCCAAAACTTTTACGTTAGGGTTTTGTTCCTTCAAATATTGAGCAATACCGGAAATAGTACCACCAGTGCCACTACATGCCACTAAATGGGTTATGTTTCCATTGGTTTGATTCCAGATTTCCGGACCGGTCGTTTTATAATGGGCCTCTATATTCAACGTGTTAAAGTACTGATTGATATAGATGGAATTGGCGGTTTCATTGTGGAGGCGTTTGGCAACCTCGTAATAAGATCTTGGATCATCTGCACTAACATGGGCAGGACAGACATAGACCTTTGCTCCCATGGAGCGAAGCATATCTATTTTGTCTGGGGATGATTTTGAGCTAACGGCCAAAATACATTTATACCCTTTCACTATACTTACCATCGCCAAACTGAAACCTGTATTGCCAGATGTTGTCTCAATTATGGTACTATCCGGTTTAAGAATACCCTTGCGTTCTGCTTCCTCAATAATGTATGCAGCAATCCTATCCTTTGCAGAATGACCTGGATTAAAGGCCTCTAACTTAGCATAGAAATTTCCGGTAAGAGATGCTGTAATTTTATTGAGCTTAACTAAGGGGGTATTTCCAATTAATTCTAGAATATTGCTGTGCGCATTTATCTGTTTCTCCATAACTGGTATTAGGTAAGGAATGCATCTTGAAATACTCAAAATTTATCCGGTGCAAAAATAACATTTTTTATTTTAAGACAAGTTTTTCTTCCAAATCCAGAATGAAGGCATATTCTTTCGCTGTTTCCTTTAAAGATTCAAACCTACCCGAAGCTCCACCATGGCCTGCATCCATATTGGTATCCAAAAAAAGAAGGTTATCGTCCGTTTTGTGTTCCCTTAATTTGGCGACCCATTTAGCCGGTTCCCAATATTGTACCTGGGAATCGTGCAATCCTGTCGAAACATATAGATTTGGATAATCCTGTGCCGTAACATTATCATATGGGGAATAGGATTTCATGTAGCCATAGTATGTTTTATCATTTGGATTGCCCCATTCATCATATTCCCCAGTGGTCAAGGGAATGGTATCATCCAACATCGTGGTAACAACATCCACAAAGGGGACAGCTGCAATTACACCATTATAAAGTTCTGGAGCCATGTTAATGATAGCCCCCATCAGTAACCCCCCTGCAGAACCTCCGTTGGCATACAAATGTTCAGGACTGGTATATTTCTTTTCAATTAAAAACTTGGAGCAGTCAATAAAGTCTGTGAACGTATTTTTCTTACGCAACAATTTACCATCTTCATACCAAGGCCTACCCAAATATTCGCCACCTCTTACATGCGCAATAGCAAAAATGAAACCTCTATCCAACAAACTCAAACGAATTGAAGAAAAATAGGGGTCAATTGTACTTCCATAGGAACCATAGGCATATTGAAACAAAGGACTTGTTCCATCCAATTTTGTATCCTTATGGTAAACCAAGGAAATAGGAACCTTTATTCCATCTCTTGCTATGGTCCACAAACGTTCTGTCCTGTAATTTTCTTTGTCAAATGTGCCTCCAAGAACTTCTTGTTCTTTCAAGATTGTCTGGGTTCTGCTTTCCATATTAAAGTCGATGATCGCATAAGGAGCTCCCATTTCATTATAATAATAGCGAAGTTCTTTAGTATCGAAATCTACATTTACAGATGTTCCAGCCACATAAGTTTCACTTTCAAAAGGCAGATTGTAACTATATCTACCATCCCATTTGGTGATTTTCAGCTTATTCAGCCCATTTTCTCTCTCGGAAAGCACATAATAGTCCTTGAATATTTCCACGTCTTCCAACAAAACATGTTTTCTATGTTTAATAAATTCCTTCCAGTTATCCGATGTAGTTTTATCTTCAGCGGTTTTCATCAATTTAAAATTGGTGGCGTTGTCCTTATTGGTAAGGATATAAAAGCTGCCATTATAATGGGCAATGGAATATTCTACCCCAGTTTCTCTTGGGGAAAACATTTTGAAATCCCCTTCAGGAGTATTTGCATTTAAAATTTGATACTCAGAAGTTAATGTACTTACGGAACCAATTACAATAAACTTTTTGGACTTGGTCTTGTAGACAAATGTATTGAAGGTTTCATCCTTTTCATGGTACACCAATACATCATCAGTAGTTGGAGTGCCCAACGTATGCCTGTAAATTTTGTCCGAACGCAGGGTTACTGGGTCTTTTTTGGTATAAAACAAGGTTTTGCAGTCATTTCCCCAAACCGAACTTCCCGTTGTCTTCTCAATTTTATCAGGGTAAACTTTCCCTGTCAGTAAATTTTTGATTTGTAAATCATACTCTCTCCTGGATACTGTATCCACACCAAAAGATGCCATTATATTATCAGGACTTACAGATACTCCCTTTAAATTGAAATAGTCATGGCTTTTGGCAAGTTCATTGCAATCAAATAGTATTTCATCCTCAGCATCCATATGCTCTTTCCTTCTGGAATATATTGGATACTCCTGTCCTACCTTGTATTTCGTTATGTACCAATATCCATTATACTTATAGGGAACCGAAGAGTCATCTTCTTTTATCCTAGATTTCATCTCTAGAAAAAGCTTTTCTTGAAAATCCTTGGTGTGCGCAGTCATCTTTTGGTAATACGCATTTTCGGATTTTAAATAATCGATTACCTCTTGGTCTTCCCTATCGTTCATCCAATAGTAATCGTCTATTCTGATATCGCCGTGCTTTTCCAATCTTGTTGGTTTCTTTTTGGCGATCGGGGCTTTTATGTCCATCAACTGTTGTTTCATGTTTGGATAAGAGGCCGCAAAAGTAAGATTTAAAATAAAAGTACCATACAAAATCATAGCGCTGAAAGGGACATTTTTACCTCAATTCGTTACTTTTGATCTTATAATTATAAAACACGGAACTTATGTTTGGAGATATGATGGGAATGATGGGGAAGCTCAAAGAGACCCAACAAAAAGTAGAGGCAACCAAAAAACGAATGGATACCGTGATGATTGATGAAACTTCTTCTGACGGTCACCTTAAAGTAACTATTACTGCAAATAGAGAGTTAAAATCCATAGACATTGATGAAGCTCTATTACAGGATAAAGAACAGCTTGAAGATTATCTCATCATTACACTGAACAAGGCTATTGCAAAAGCTACGAATGTTAATGAAACAGAGTTGGCCGCCGTTGCCAAAGAAGGAATGCCAAACATTCCGGGGATGGACTCGATGTTTGAATAGCATGAGTTCCATACGAGAATAAGATTATAGTACTTACCTTCAATACTTTATAGAAGTACGTCAAGTCGAGCGCAGTCGACCACTTGCTTGAAAAATCAAATCATAAAGATTTATCTATTACTCTTGAATTGATGACTACCCTATTTGATGTTAAATATAGTCAGTAGCACTTCTTTCTTATCCAAAGTGTTAATGGCGTTTTCAATAAAATCAATTACTTGAATTTCATGCTCTTCTTTTTTCGGCTGACTTTTGTATTCTGTGATTTGTTCGATTGCGTTTTGTTTCCCCAGAAAATAATTATCTAGACTTATTTTATATGTAGCTGCACTTCTCTTATCAATTTCTTTTTTACTCATTTTACCATAAGCAGTATGTGCCTGCCTTAATAAATTTTCTGCTTCCGGCTTTTTTAACTTTAGGCCTAGGGCACCTTTATAGGTTAAATAGCTTGGTTCATTTTTCAATATTAGGACGTCTAAGTAATTATATGCATTCTGATATTGTCCAAGACTGACATAGTATTTTACTTTCTCAAACTTGAAGAAATCGCTCTCTGAATCACAATTTATGGTTCTATCCAAATAGTACAAAGCGGAATCTATTTCATGCTCTGAGGAGAGTTTAAGATACTTCTCATTAAGACTTTGGCAATCTTCTTTAAACGCTACCCGATTTTTAGAGTTGCATGATGCTAAAAACAATGCTGGTAACAATAAGAATAATCTCATTCCGGCTAGAATTTGAAACTACTTTAATTTGTGATTATTCTGGATTTTCATTTGATACCGTTTTATTGCCCAAATTTTCAACGAATCCTTTTTTTATGAGCGTGTAATCCAACGGAGTAGCACTAAGGCATGGTGGCAAATCATTATTAGGATAATCGGTATTTCTTTGACATTCATACAAAATAGAACCTTCTACTGAATCTGTATTTTTGTTTTCAGAAACGAAAAAAACATTTTTCCCTAAAATATGTTTTTCGAGAAAAATTATACCCTGTTCATAAAGAGGGTTATCTTGCTGTACCGCCTTGGTCTTTATGATTTGGATTTCATACTCTTTTTCGGTCTTCACCTCGGTTACCACAAACCTGTTCGTGGAAACAATTTCATCGACCGTAACCTCTGTCCAGTCATCTTGGGCATTAGCAAAACTGGCTATGAAGATAACAATTTGAAAAATGGATAATCTCACCTAATTAATTTTGTTGACAATTGATTATTTACTCTTGGACATGCTTATTAATACCTCTTTTCTTTAGATAACTTTATACGGTTTTCTAGAAAATCTATTGCTTGGATTTCATCAGTTCTTTTATTTCCTCCTATCGGGATTTTCCTATTCTCCCAGTTCAAATTTTTCTAAACCATTATCAGTGATATAATAAGCCCAGTTAGGCGCACTATAGCCTAATCCTGCCATTCTTGAATTTTCATCTGGCGTATCGTTAGGTGGGGTATGCTCTAATTTGGAGACATCGACAAAATCTTTATTAGAAAAATGAAAGAACACAAGGTTTTCATCTAGCTCAATAAAACCATCGTTGTTCTGCGAATGATAATAGGGTTGTTGCATGATTACGACAACATCACTATGGTTCTTTTCAAAAAATTCAACCCAATAAATATTAGTGTCTCCAACTTTACGACCGTATTTCCCAGCATTTTCTTCACTGTATTCTATGAACCCATCAATATTTTTCAACAAATCTCTTCGCACGATTTTCGAGTTCATTGAATCGTTACAGCTCAGTAAAATCAAGAAAAGAGATGCGACAAAGAAAAGTTTTATTTTTTTCATAATCTATCTATTCATTCTTGATAAATTAGAATTAAAGCGAAAATGAATTTTTATTGCCCAAGTTCAAATTTTTCCAAACTATTATCAGCATTGATATAGTAAGCCCAGTTAGGGGCACTAAATCCTAAGCCAGCTTCTTTAGAATTCTCATCTGGGACTTCTTCACCAATGGATTTTTCAAGTTTTGAAACATCTACAAAGGCGGGATTTGAATCGTAAAAGAAAACCCAGTTTTCATTTATTTTAATGAACCCATCTGTCTCATTTTTATAAACAAATGGTTCTTCCATAATCACAACAACTTTTTTTCCATCTTTATTGAAAAACTCAACCCAATAAATATCTGTATCCGTTCTATTATTCTTAAAATCTGATATGCTTTCTTCGTTAAGAGCTATAAATCCCTCAATCTCCCTAAGTAAATCATTTCTGATTATATCGGAGTTAGAAGTGTTCTTGCAACATACTAAAAGGATGCAAAAAGAAGTGCAAAATAATAGCTTTAATGCTCTCATAATCTAATCGTTAGTTTTGTCAACAAAATCATTAGACTTTTCATAGATTAGAAAATCATTCTAGAGAATTATCGACTTTTTTTAGTTGACCATCAATTAGTAAAAATTTCCATATAATTGGGTTGTAGCCAACTTGTGCTTCGTCTGAATTTTCATCTGGAACTTCTTTTGATAATTCATGATTGAGCTTTTCTACGTTCACCAATTTTTCATTTGAATCGTAAAAGAAAATTGTATTATCCCCTCTAACCAAGTGTCCATCTAGATTTTTTTGACTGTAATTCAAATATTGGAATATCTCTATAATTTCTTCTTTCCCGTTACTTGAACCATAAACGATATAAATGTTGGTTTCCTTGAAAGTAGATTTTTCTTTTGCTCGATTTTCACAGAACTCGATGTACTTGTCGATTTCTGCCATTAATTTCTCATCAACAACTTTTGAATTATTTTGACAACCAGCTATGAAAATGATGATAAATAATTTTGTTATGAATATTTTTGATTTTCTAATCTTCTTGACTATCCTAGCTTTACGGGTAACTACTGTTAAGCTTAAAAAAATTGGTTTAAAATGACACAAAGTTAGGTTGGACAAATTCATTGTACAAAGATTGAAATTACTCTGAATCAATCTTTACTAAACTATCATTTTTAATAATGTAACCCCATACTATAGGATTAAATCCAAGTTCCGCCTCTTTTGAATTTTCATCTGGCAAATCATTTAAAGCTTTTTTATTTAGCTTCTTGACATTGACAAGATTAGTATCTGAATTATAGAAAAAAACAGTATTTTCTTTTAAATTGATATAGCCATCCATATATTTTTTGTTGTATGACATATTCTGAAATATATCCACTATATCATTATTGTTTTTAGAATAAAACTTAACATAATAAATATTTGTCTCACTAGCGATTTTCGATTTATCAGCCCTATTTTCACAGAATATGATATACTTTCTAATTTCTTTCATTAAATCTTTACGTACAACATCGTTTTTTTTTCTCGCCACAGCTAAGAACTACTAACAAAATTGAGCTTAATACCAATAACTTCTTCATTTTACTTGAATTTTCCATTATAAAAGTCACTTGAGCGATTTATTTTCTTAATAAATTTATCACCATAGGAGGGAGTATATCTATAGAGTTCATTTGATTTGTTATTGTAGATATAATATAATGGAAGAGGTAATCCTTTTTTATCTAGTTCTGTTTTGTGATTGAATTGTCTTTCCTTGTCTCCTGTAAATGGAAAAGAATTATCTCTATACCCAGATGCAGTTCCGTTACCCACGTGACTATGTACATCAAACAATAAATTTTCTACTGCATAACCTCCAGACAAACCTAAATGATAACCATTAAAGGCATAACTTTCACTTTTTGATGTTCCAACTATATAAGAGTTGGCACCATTATCAAGTTTATAGCTTTGTAGCCCCCATTCTACACTTGAGTTATCTGCTGCAAACTTAAACACATCAAATGCGTCTGCCATATTCTGAGTTACTCCAAAATCTACACCAGTGTTATCAGATGCTAAGTCTTTTAGAAAACTTGACCCAGAATTATCATCCACCATTGCAGTTGCAAAGTCCTGACCACTATTGGAATCGACAATATTATTTTGGTCATCTATCGCATAAAGTCTGTCAACTTCATTCCCGTTTTCGTCAAGATACGTTTTGTCGTCCAGCCATACAACATCACCATCATTGTTTACTCCGTAAGTATCCAATAGACCGGTTGGGTCAGTTCTGATAATTGGATTATTTTGAACAAAATTGTATGGATTTACCCACTCTCTTTCCTCTGTCAACGGGTCTGGGGTCATCCAACGGCTAACAATCTCAGGCTCCAAGGTCGCTTCCGAATATACCTTGTCGGTCTCAACAAACCCGACAATGGATTTAGTAAAGGGATTGAACAGTACAGAGCCTATCCGCACGATGCTGTCATTGTCAAAATGTTCAATATACTTGCCCTTGCTGAGATTTTCTATCTTAGAATTATGGGCTAATTTTCTTGCTTCTCTGAAAATATAGGGTTTTCATTTCCATAAAGCTGCTTATAATCATAAACAACATATCTTTCGAGTAAAACACGGTCGACTAATTCTTTATCAAAACCATTACTGATTTTCTCTTTCTTGATGGATGAGACAATATCGTGTATACGACAAATTGTTTTAATCAACTTATTATTTTTTGAGTCTGTGTTTAGGTCGAAAGTTTGTACTTCAAAGAAAATATGAGGATGCGATTTAGTTTCTGAAAACTTATTAAGATTTTGGTCAACTTGATCATCGATATTATCCCTTATATCAGTATCTATAGGTTCGCTGTTGACAGATATTACATTTGCATTTTGATCAATTGCTATTTTGTATGAAAATCGCCCCCCCCCAATTTTCTGTGTCTTTAGATATGTTTTTCCACTCACTGTCTTTGTATTCTACAATAGCTACATCGAATGTTCCCCCTGGTAGTTCATGGCTAACATATTCCAAAGATGGTAAGCACGTGTTGGACTGTTTACATCCTGTTAAGACTAAAAATGTAATAGCTAAATGAAAACTAATACGGGATATATTTCTTAGGCTCATAATCTATTTTTTTATATGGTGTATTTAGAGTTCCTGGTAGTATTTTCCCATCAATCGCATTATTATATCTATTTTTTGTAATTAGGGGTGAAAAGATAAAAAATTGTGCGTTAGGTGACCGCATTCTTTCACGTCTTGCGCCAGCCATATCGCTACCCGAAGGTTGGAAATCATCAAGACTCGTTCCATAATGGCTATGTATATTAATAAGAGTTTCAAAATCTCCGAAACCCCCAGCTCTCCTTGGTGAGGGTGCTTGGTCGCTTACATGATATGAACCTATAAATGAATAAACGCCACCATCTGTTTTCCCCTTTATGTAAGCCCATTCGTTAGAATCTCTACTTGCAACCCAATCAAACAATTTTTTTGTCTGTTTGTTGTTTTTACTAATAGCATAATTACCAGTCAATATTACGTCATCACTATAATGTGCAGATTCCTGCATTGTTTGAGATTCTAGTTGCGGAAGTATTGAGGTATCTGTCAATTGTATTTCATTGCCACTTTCATCCATTAGATAATCAATGGATTCTCCGCCTTTATTATCAAAATACTCAACTGTTCCATCACTTAGGAGCTTATATCGATCATCAGGTTGTTGTATCATTTCATCTAATGCACCATCCGGGTCAATACGGTTAATCGGATCGTTTTGGACAAAGTTATATGGCGTAAGCCATTCTCGTTCCTCTGTCAACGGATCTGGGGATAACCATCGGCTAACGATTTCAGGTTTCAATGTCGCTTCTGAATACACTTTTTCAATCTCTACAAAACCTGTAATCTGCTTAGTAAAAGGATTAAAAAGTACCGAGCCTATCCGCACGATGCTGTCATTGTCAAAATGTTCAATATACTTGCCCTTGCTGAGATTTTCTATCTTAGAATTATGGGCTAATTTTCTTGCTTCTCTGAAAATATAGGGTTTTCATTTCCATAAAGCTGCTTATAATCATAAACAACATATCTTTCGAGTAAAACACGGTCGACTAATTCTTTATCAAAACCATTACTGATTTTCTCTTTCTTGATGGATGAGACAATATCGTGTATACGACAAATTGTTTTAATCAACTTATTATTTTTTGAGTCTGTGTTTAGGTCGAAAGTTTGTACTTCAAAGAAAATATGAGGATGCGATTTAGTTTCTGAAAACTTATTAAGATTTTGGTCAACTTGATCATCGATATTATCCCTTATATCAGTATCTATAGGTTCGCTGTTGACAGATATTACATTTGCATTCTGATCAATTGCTATTTTGTATGAAAATCGCCCCCCCCAATTTTCTGTGTCTTTAGATATATTTTTCCATTCGCCGTTTTTAAATTCTGCAATAGCTACATCGAATGTTCCTCCTGATAGTTCATGGCTAACATATTCCAAACTTTGTAAACATCTTTCGGACTGGTAACAGCCAGTTAAAATTAAAAAGACAAGAGTAAGATAAATACTAGTACAGAATATACCTCTTTTAATCATTTCTTAATTCTTAATCCTTGCCAATTCATGTTTAAATAGTATAAGAAGATTGCACTATCTCCTCTTATCAAATACCCCTTTAGATTTTTCAGATTGTCATCTAATTTCAAAAAATAAGGATAAATTCGTCGTCAATTTCCTTTGACCCTTCGACAATGTAAATATCGGTTTTTTTGAAAGAGAAATTTTTACAACTCCATTTTTCACAAAGATTAATGTACTAATCTTTGTTTGAAGTCAATTTTTAAAACCGACTAAAAGCATTTTGAAGAGTACTGACAAATAGTGACTTAGATGAAAGTTTATCTTTTTTTAGTCAATCCACTGACTTTCAGATTTGCCCAAAAATTTAAAATCACCTTTATTAACTTTATACTTATATATTGGGGGAATTTCAGGCGTGTGTGATTTACCTTCATCGGTTACAAATCTTTCTGGATATTTTTTGATAATAGGGGTGTTATTATAAAACCTATTCCCCGCCTCTCCAGAATCAAATATGAATATTGGTAAGTCAGCACCTTCAACCATCCCTACATATTCGGGATGCTCTTTTGGGGTTTCATTTTCTTCAAATGCATAAGTGGGGAAAAGTTCCATTAAAAACGGCTGTCGGCAAAGTGCCAAAAGGGTATCAGACTTTACTTTAAAAAAACTAACATAATAAGATTGAAGGACGTATTTAGAAGTATCTTCTACCTTTTTTATCGGGTACTCCTTTGAGTATTGATAAATTAATTCTGATAGGGTGCTGTCAAGGTGAATATAGTTTTTGTTCTGAGATGACACTTCTATTTCACTTTTTTCAGTGGAACGACTAAATTCAGTAACATCATGTTGATTTTCATTATCTTTTTGTTGGTTTTTACAACTTGAAAGCACAACTACAAAAAGTAACATTGGAATTAAGTTTTTCATTTCTACTTCGTATTTAAAGTGCCAAAAAAGAATCTTTTGTAATCTCCTCCTGTATTTCGGATAAAGGACACGTAGGTATTTCTGTTGCTTATATTATATATATTATTCGAGTTGGGGAAGTATACGTATTTCAATCCTGCCGCTTGTCCATTCCTCCTAATCTGAGTTTGACTCCTACTTCGGTCCCCATACATAGATCCTATTTCTCTAATGGTCGTTGTTGGTATATTAGGGTGTGAATGGATTCCAGCAACCCATTGCGATTTGTCAAACTTACTTCCGCCTGGGGATAATGTTCGGTTGCCATAAGAACCTAAATTAAATTTAGTCGTTCCATCTATGTTTAATCTATACAATGACCATTCCACATTAGAATTATTTGCCGCAAAATTGAAAACTTTAAATAAGCTTGATTGATTGTCTTCTCCTCTTGTAACATCCCTAAAGTTGAGCTCTCCATGCTCACTATCTTGTGAAGTTTCTTTTATCTTCTCTAACTCTGGGAGTATTGAGGTGTCTGTCACTTGTATTTCATTACCATTTGTATCCATCAAATAATCAAGGGATTCACCACCTTTGTTATCATAGTACTCAACTGTTCCATCACTTAGGAGCCTATATCGATCATCAGGTTGTTGTATCATCTCATCTAATGCACCATCTGGGTCAATACGGTTAATCGGATCGTTTTGTACAAAGTTGTATGGTGTAAGCCATTCTCGTTCCTCTGTCAACGGATCTGGGGATAACCATCGACTGACGATTTCAGGTTTCAAGGTCGCTTCCGAATATACCTTGTCGGTCTCTACAAACCCGACAATGGATTTAGTAAAGGGATTGAACAGTACGGAGCCTATCCGCACGATGCTGTCATTGTCAAAATGTTCAATATACTTGCCCTTGCTCAGGGTTCCTATCTTGGGCGTATATCCAAACTTCTCGAACGGGTTTTGTGCATGGCCTATGCTTACGCAAAGAACGGCAATTGTGATTAGGAATAGTTTTTTCATGGTATCAGTTGTTATCGGTAATCGTTTTGTTCTCGTATTTTTCTCGTTCCTCCTTTAAGGAAGTGAGCCAGTCCAGGTACATTTCCTCTGGCATCCTGCGGTAGCCTAGCTCATGTATGGTCATATAATCTCCTTGGAGTTCTAAAAATCTCTTTTTTAAGGTGTCATCTTGTGAGGCTTTTTGAGCCAACCCTGCAAAGTCTGTCCTGTTCTCCTGCTCCAGTATCTTTTTCGATGTTTCCGCTTTCAGTATCAGCGCATTGATGTAGTTGGGGTAGTGTTTCAGGGCGGCATGGGTACATTTTTGGACAAAAGTGCCGTCATTATCGAGAAACTTTCGTTCATAGCCCTGTGCCAAATCTATGAGGCAAAGTGCCACGCTCCGTTTGTTGTCCAAGGCCTCCATATAGAGTTTATTGGCAATGGCATCCAAATGAATATAGCCCGAGGCCATCAACCAAGAATCCATTGGGAAAATACCGCTGGTCAGTTCCGTATTATACCACCCGTCCTCCTCTTTCCAGTGCTTGATGTAAATATGGTTGGGTGCCAGAGCGAGATAGGCGTCCACTTCCAGTTCTTCCGCCAGAATTTTGTACAGGTAGGGCAAGGAATGGCAATTGCCCTTGCGTGTGACCATCAGTTTGGAGACGAACATGTTCTTCCAGTCGCCATGCCCCCAGATATCCTCAAAATCATAGGAATATGGGGTGTAGCGGTAGATATTGCCCTTGCTGTCCGCAATTTCAAAACTGTCCTTTAGTGCTGAGAACAGGGCGGCATATTTTTCGACTTCCTCTTTGTCCGAGCCTTGGTATTTTAGTTCACGGCTTTTGACGAGGTTTTGGGCAAGGACGGTCAGCTTTCTTATTTCGTTATGGAACAAAACACTGTCCAAGCTGTTTTCTAGGTAGGCGTTCTCCACCTCGTACACGGCATTCTTGAAACTGAGCTCACAGGAACCTTCCAGCATACAGTTGATGTTCTCAAAAGCGGTATCGTAGAAAAAACGCTGGGCATCCGTTCCTGTTTGGAGCAATACTGTCAATACTATGGAGCAGATAATTTTTTTCAATCCTTTTTCTGTTTAATCGATTTTTTACCAAAACTCTCATTGAGCTGTCGCGCTTCCTGTTCGTTGACCGAGGCAAGCCATTTCTCGTATTGCTCGGCGGGCATTTCGGCATAACCAAGAGTATCCACCGTTTCATATTGCTCCAGAACCGATTTATAAAGTTTGACCAATTGGGGGTAATGTCTTATCTCATCAAAGTTTTCTTTGGTAATCCCCAATTGTTCCGTGGCATATTTCAGTTTTACCGTCTGCAAATTAGCCTTCGATAATTGGGCGGGAATATTTTTTGGGTCGATTTCAAGAGCAGTGTTCAAAACTTCTTCTGCAAAATCGTCATAGCCATATTTTCTTATATAACCAACAGCCAATTCAGCAAAATAATTAGATAAAAGCTCTTGTTCATTCATAGGATGCATGAATATCTTGTTCTGTATTGCCTCGGCCTTTACGTAGCCAGAGTTCAGGATAAAAGCATCCGTGGTGAGCATATGATTGGTGAGTTCTATATTGTACCATGTCCCACTGTCATCGGGAAACTTTATATAGGAGTGGTTGGGCGAAAGTGCCAAATGCGCCACCGCACCGATTTCCTCGGCTAGGATGAGGTATAATCTCGGTAAAGAATTGCACTGACCCTTTCCCGTTAAAAGAAGTTTATGGACAAACATTTTGCTCCAATCCTTTCTGCCCCAGTAATCATCAAAATCATATTCAAACAGAAAGTGTTTTAAGCCCTTGGATTTGATTTCCAGAGTGTCAGCAAAGAATTGGAATAGCAGGTAATTTTTTGCTAGGTTGCTTTTTACATCTAAATCTAATTCCTTCATTTTTTCTCGAAGGAAATCACCTGTTTGTTTTATTGTCTGCTCAAACTCGGAATAATCTTTTTCATTCTCGTAAAAAGCATTCTCAACAATGAAGGTTGCTTTTTTTGCGGAAAAGGTGTTTTCCCGCATTACCGACAACTCTGCAAAAGCATTTCGGTAGTGTTGGGAGCCTTTTGAATTTGCGAATGAGGGCAATGCACTTGGAATACCGTTCATTGTAGTGAAGGCGTCTTGGATAATCTCCCTTTTGGCCTTTTCTTCCGCTTCGACTTTTCTGATATCGGCTTCGTGCATCGCCATTTGGCGGGCATACCTATCCCTGTCGTTCGATGGAGAACTGGAAAAATAGCTTAGAACATTAATGGGTTGTGTAGGCTGTAAAGTACCGTAGGATTGAAACGTACCAGGGGTCGGGAGAGTGGGCTCAATGTTTTGTGAAAACATAATGCCTACCGTTCCAAAAATAAATATTGTGATTATCCCCTGTAAGCAAAGCGAAAAGGTGAATAGGCTAGAATTATTGGCTGGTTTTTGGCACATAAATCCTGTTTGATTTGGGCGTTGGACAACTATATAAAACTAATAAAAAAACATGTTATTTCTTACAACATCTATCAAATAATTTTTATACGTAAGAAAAAATCAGTTAAGATAACTTCTAGGATGATTTCAAACGATTTCGATAGATACAAAAATAGAGATAGGTGCTACACTCAGCACCCGTTTCCGATTAAGAGTAATCACCCTATTTTTCGTAGAATGTCAAGAAAGTGGTCGTGCATCTGCGCAGTATAATCCAAGTGTGTCACTATACGCAGTTTACCTTGCCCCATTCCAATAATCGAGATATGGTTGTCCTCCAGCTTGGACAAGAAAATAGTTGAAGACATTTGGGATTCATCCAACTCAAAAATGATAATGTTGGTTTCAATGGGCTCTACTTTTTTGATAAATTCCAGTTTACCGAGGACACTTCCAATTTCCTGTGCTTTGTTGTGGTCTTCGGACAGTCGAGCAATATTGTTATTTAGGGCGTATGAACCTGCTGCCGCTAAAAAACCAGACTGGCGCATACCGCCCCCAAATACCTTACGCACCCGTAAGGCATCGGCGATTAATTTTTCGCTACCCACAAGCACGGAACCCACGGGACAACCCAAGCCCTTGCTAAAACAGACGCTAATGGAATCAAATAAAGCTCCATAGTCCTTTGGATTTTCATTTTTAGCTACCAATGCGTTCCAGAGTCGTGCGCCGTCCAAATGGTATTTTAATTCATTTTCATCACAGACCTTTCTTATTTTTTGGAGCTCATCAAAGTCCCAGCATGCACCTCCTCCTTTATTCGTTGTATTTTCGATACAGACCAAAGAAGTCAAGGGGCTATGATAAAAATCGGGAGGGTTAATGGCCGCTTCAACTTGTTCAGCGGTCATCATTCCCCTATTCCCATCCACCAGTTTACAGGAAACACCACTGTTGAAGCTTACACCGCCACCTTCGTAATTATAGACATGGGCGTACTTGTCACAAATTAGCTGCTCACCAGGCTGTGTATGCAATTTTATGGCTGTTTGATTGGTCATAGTGCCACTTGGAAAGAACAAAGCGGCTTCCATACCAAAATAATTGGCTACTTCTTCTTCAAATGCATTAACGCTTGGGTCATTCTTAAAGACATCGTCCCCTACCTTGGCATTCATCATGGTCTCCAGCATACCATTGCTTGGTCGTGTGACCGTGTCACTTATCAAATTAATTTTCATAAAAGGAACAAATCTTTAGTTCATACAATCCATACCAATTGGGGAACCATCTGGAATCTTAGGAGCTGGAATAACCTTAAAACTAGCCGGAGCTTTTAGAAATGCATCTATTCGCCGTACCATTTCTGAGGAAATCGCACTACTTCCTTTATTGGTCATTCTGGTTTTTAATCGCTTTAAAGACTCATTGGCTATTGCATTTACTTGAGGGTGAACTTCATTGTGCGCTGCCAAATTCATCATGTGAAACAGTACTCTAAAATTTATAATCTGCTGCGCTTCGTCTAAATAGGTATTTTTATGTGTTTTTTCAATCGTAGCATTCACTAAAGTATTGAACACCTGTTCTAATCCAAGCTGGTTTTTATCCAAGCTTTTCTGCTGAATTAAACGAGAAGCCCTTTCAGGATGTAACAAGAGTCCCAAAGTCATATCTGATGAGGTTTCCACTGCCGAAAGCGCATCAAAACTAACACCTGTTCTTCCTTTAAAAGATTCTCTTGTTCGTCCATATCCAATGGCGCGTGGTGGAAAAAGGTTTAGTTTGTCTTTTGGTATTGCCAGTTTATTAGCGTCCAATGTTTGTAATATGGTTTTCAGGGCATTCTCCTGACCGGTTCGGTTAACAACGGAAACAGCACGTTGTCCATCACCCTTTACGACATAATTATAATCCAATCCCCCAATAACTTTAGAAGTTGCTTCCGTTTGATACCTGTGAAAAAAGAATAAAAGTGCAAAAACATCTTCCAGCACCGAATTGGGTTCTCCTGAACGAATATTGTCCATGGAAAAGTTAGCCATAGCTATTTTTCGTATCGCTAGTACTTGTTCCAATTCTTCTGCTGCATTTTTCCCATTGTCCCATAAATGGGCCAAAGCATGTGCACTGCCCATGGGTCTGGCATCTTGATCGGATATGTATCGTAGACCATCAGCTTGTGCTTTTTCCAATATAGCGTTTAAACCTTCCGCTTCTTTAGCCTTATTCGGAAAATCTGTATAAGAATATGCCACAGTGACTTTATCCCATACCCCGATTCCCGTGTCATATGCATTGGAAAAATCGATGGCATCGCCCTTTAGTTCAAATTGCGGATGTGGATAGTCCATTACCGAAGCTCTGCCATTGGTGCTAGCAGCAAAATTATGGGCAAAGCCCAGGGTATGTCCAATTTCATGGGCAGAGAGCTGTCTAATCCGTGCCAAAGCCAATTCCAACATAGGTTGGTAATTATCATCCCGTTCAGCAAAAGGCTTGTTCATTAAGGCCTGTGCAATCAAGAAATCTTGGCGTATACGAAGACTTCCCAAGCTCACATGCCCTTTCATAATTTCTCCCGTTCGTGGGTCGGTGATGCTACTTCCATAGCTCCAGCCTCTTGTGGAACGATGTACCCACTGGATTACGTTATAACGAACATCCAAGGGATCTGCATCATCGGGCAATATTTTCAATTGAAACGCATCTTTATAACCTATGGCTTCAAAGGCTTGATTCCACCATTTGCCTCCTTCGAGAAGCGCGGAACGAACAGGTTCCGGGGTTCCGTTATCCAAATAATAAATTATGGGCTCTACAGCTTCGCTCACAGCTGCTCCAGGATTTTTCTTTTCAAGACGGTGACGTCTTACAAAATGTTTTAAAATAGGCTCTTGTACTGGAGTAGCGTAATCGTAATATGATATTGGGTACGAACCACAGCGCGGGTCGAACACACGTTTTTCATATTTATCATCAGGTAGCTCAATTAAGGAATGATGCTGAGCAACGGTAACCAGTGAAGGGTTTGGGGCAACAGAGCGTATGTATGCTCCCTCAGGGTTTCCAGAAAAGGTAAGCGTTACATCAAACTCCACATTCTTTGGGAATGCTTTGGTACGGTCAAAGGCCATGGCACTTTTGGATTTATCCAAACTGTAAGAACCTTGTTTGGTCCGTTTCAATCTGGCGGAGACACCATGGGCATCACGCATTAGAAAATCAGTAATATCGATTAAAAACTTTCCTTTTGATTCTTCTTCAATCTTAAACCCATAAAGCACCGATTTTGCAAACGCTTGTTCCACCGATTTTTTCTCCAGTTTATTTTGGGTCAGTGCCCTAAACTTTAAATTGGGTTGAACCAATAGTAATTTGTTTCCCGCTTTTCTAAAGAAAACTATTTGTTCGTTTCCTAGTTGCCCCCTATCCAATCCTATATCGTTGCTACCTATTCCACTGCTCAAAGAATACACATATAAAAATTCCTTTTCCAGTTCATCTACCTCTAAGAAAATCTTATCTGTTTTGTCATCAAAATAAAAATTAAAGTAGCCATTAAACTTTTGATATTCTTTGGTACTATCAAAACTTTGGGCGTTTAAAAAGCTAGTTATCAGAATGAATGGTAAAATGTGAGAGAGGTACTTTTTCATATCGTAGTTAGTTAAACCTAAAAATATATAAATTTCGTTGCTTGACCATTGTGAAACACTATTTTTGCTTGAAATTAAATTCTGATGATAACTACAGATCAGCAAAAAGATCTTATTGAGCGCCTTGGTGCGTTAAGGAGGTATCTTTGACATTGATGCCAAACTTATTGAAATAGAGAACGAAGAAGAGAAAACCCTTGCACCCGGTTTTTGGGACAATCCACAAGAAGCCCAAGTCCAAATGCAGAAGCTCAAGTCCAAAAAGAAATGGGTAGAAGACTTCAATGCAGCGAAAGCCTTGATTGGGGATTTAGAGGTATTGTTGGAGTTTCAAGAAGCTGGTGAAGTTTCCGAGGAAGAAGTAACCCAACAGCACGATAAAGCAGTCCTTCTTATAGAAAATCTTGAGTTTAAGAACATGCTTTCGGACGAAGGCGATGAACTCACTGCCGTATTGCAAATAACGGCCGGCGCAGGTGGCACGGAAAGTTGTGATTGGGCTGCCATGCTCATGCGAATGTATTTGATGTGGAGCGAAAAAAATGGTTATAAGGTCAAAGAACTCAACTATCAAGAAGGCGATGTAGCTGGTATTAAAACAGTCACTTTGGAGATCGAAGGTGAATTTGCCTTTGGTTGGTTGAAGGGGGAAAATGGTGTACATCGTTTGGTGCGTATCTCTCCTTTTGACAGTAATGCCAAAAGACATACTTCTTTTGCTTCCGTTTATGTGTATCCGTTGGTCGATGACACTATTGAAATCGATGTAAATCCATCTGATATTGAAATAACTACTGCTCGTTCCAGCGGAGCCGGTGGGCAAAATGTGAATAAGGTAGAAACCAAGGTACAATTGGTCCACAAGCCTACAGGCATTCAGATTTCTTGTTCCGATTCACGTTCGCAACACGATAATCGAGCCACTGCCATGAAGATGTTAAAATCGCAATTGTACGAAATTGAGCTTCGTAAAAAACAGGAAGCACGTGCAGAAATCGAGTCCTCCAAAATGAAAATAGAATGGGGCTCACAAATCAGGAACTACGTTATGCATCCCTACAAATTGGTCAAGGATGTTAGAACAGCAGAAGAGACCGGTAATGTTGATGCTGTTATGGACGGTGATATCAATTCATTTTTGAAGGCGTTCCTTATGATGATGGGGCAACGTGACGATTAAATCTAATTATAGTTATGATAAAAATTTACCATAATCCAAGATGTAGAAAATCCAGGGAAGGACTAGAAGTTTTAGAAAAATCTGGTCAAGAGTTTGAAGTGGTACGATATTTGGAAAATATTCCTACGAAAGAGGAATTGCGAGAGGTCATTGCCTGTTTGGGAATTTCTCCTGAAAATCTGGTCCGAAAAAATGAAGCGATATGGAAAGAAAAGTACCGTAACCAGCTTTTAACGGACGAACAAGTATTGGATGCCATGATAGCACATCCAAAATTGATAGAACGGCCAATTGTAATGAAAGGCCGAAATGCCGTAATCGGCAGACCAGCCGAAAATATTAAAGAAATACTATAAAATGTACTTAACAAAAGTTTAACCAAATTGGATTAAACCTTCACTTAACTTTAGAATCATATTTAAGTTCAACATCATGAAAAATGTACGTACTGTATTCGTTATCACATTTTTATTGGCAATTACATACACTTCTACGCTGTCCGCTCAATTTGGAAATAGGTTTGGCAGACAACAACGAAGTGCTATTCCACAAGCGCAACAAGCACCTGAAAAACCAGACCCGCTTACTGCTGAAGAGATTGTGGAACAACGTATGCCTTCTATTACGGAGGAGTTGGGGCTCAATCCGTTTGAAGAAGCCGTAGTCAAAACTACATTGACGAAATATGTACAACAGCGAATAGAGCTGCAGATTTTAAAATTAGAACCTCAGAAAATGAGGGAAGAGCTTGAAAAAATAGGCAAGAACCAGAATGAAGAAATGAAGAACGGGTTGCCAGAAGATAAGTACAATGCATATTTAGAGCTCCAAGAAAATAGGTTCAAGACCAGCAAAAAGAAAAAGAAGAAAAAGAAGAAATCCAAAGACTGATATGAAAAAACTGCTACTGTCCTTTCTATTGCTTAACTCCATAGTACTAACAGCACAAAACAAAGGACAGGGCAATCGACCTTCTCCCATTAAAATAACCGGAAAGGTCATCGATAGGGACACAGGACAACCTTTGGAGTATGCTACTTTAGTACTCCAACGTGTTCGAAACCCTGAAAAAGTAACAGGCGGAATAACAGATGAATCTGGAAATTTTGAAGTAGAAACCCCTCCAGGGGTTTTTAATATCCGTGTGGAATACATTTCTTATAAAACGTACCAGCTTAAATCGCAAACCTTAAAAGCCTCAACTGATTTAGGTACCATTGAACTTGGCATCGATGTAGAACAACTCGAAGATGTAGAAGTTGTTGGTGAACGCACAACGGTCGAACTACGTTTGGACAAAAAAGTCTATAACGTAGGAAGTGACCTTACCGTAAAAGGTGGTTCTGTAACAGATGTGTTGGACAATGTACCATCCATAACCGTGGATGTTGAAGGGAACATTAGCTTAAGGGGCAATGAAAGTGTACGGATATTGATCAATGGAAAACCCTCTGCCCTATCTGGTCTTAGCCCAGATGCCTTACAACAATTGCCTGCTGATGCCATTGAAAAAGTAGAAGTCATCACCAACCCTTCCGCCCGTTATGATGCCGAAGGCACTGCCGGTATTCTAAACATAATTTTAAGACAGAGCAAAACTGCAGGATTAAATGGTTCCATTAATGCCTTTGGAGGTTATCCAGATAATTTTGGGGGAGCTTTGAACCTGAATCTTAGAAGAGAGCGCTTCAATATTTTCACCACTACCACCTATCGCTATCGAGATGCGCCCGGAAATGCACAGTTTCTACAAGAAAATTTTGATGAAGACGGAAACACCGCAAGTTTTCAAGATGAGTTTAGGGAGTATCAGCGTAAGGACGATGGTATTAACACCAATATTGGTTTTGAATTGTTTTTGGATGACGAGGCACAAAGTAGCATCACCAATTCATTCGTTTATAGAAGGTCGGATGGAGACAACACGGTAGATGTTGATTTCTTCAATTTTGACGCATTGCGAAATCCGACCATACAACGGAACCGATTCACGAATGAAGATGAGTTTGACGAAAACATACAGTACTCCGTAAACTATCAGAAAAGATTTAAGAAAGATGGACAATTATTGACTGCCGATTATCAATATTCCAAGGGTATCGATATTGAAAACTCAATTATTGAAGAATTTATACTCGGTGACAATATTCAGTTACCTACAGAGCAGACCATAAATGATGAAAGCCAAATCAACCAATTGGCGCAGTTTGATTATGTGCATCCCTTTGGTAAAAACAATCGATCACAATTTGAGATAGGTTACCGTGGCACATTCAATACATTTAATACCGATTTTGTTTTTGGAATTTTAGAAGATGGTGTATTGGATTCCGACCCTGATTTTAGCAACGAACTCATCTATAAGGAATATGTAAATGCCGCATATGCCCAACTGGGAACCAAAATCAATAGCTTCAGTATTTTGGGAGGTATACGTATGGAAGCTTCGGATATTGGTATTGAGCTCGTAAACACGAATGATGTTTCTGAAAAGGATTATATCGATTGGTTTCCTTCATTGTTTTTTGGTTATGAACTATCAGAATATGAACAGTTCACCATAAGCTATAGTAGAAGGTTACGACGACCCCGGTCCAGATTTATCAATCCTTTTCCGTCACGTTCCAGCAATACAAATCTTTTTCAGGGAAATCCAGACTTGGACCCTACGTACACCAATGTTTTTGATTTAGGATATATAAAGCGTTGGGATAAAATTACATTAACAACTTCTGGGTATTATAATCGTTCCACAGGAGTATTTCAATTTATTACACAAGAGACAGGCGATTTTGTTGAGATTGAAAACCCTGATGATGTGGCAAACCCTATTATAGTTCCAGTTCAAGTGAGAACTCCTATCAATCTGGCAACAGATACTCGGTTTGGTGGTGAATTGACAACCACTTATGTCCCAAAAAGAGATTGGCGTTTAACGTTGAACCTCAATTTATTTCAACAACAACTACGAGGCAACTTCACGTTTACCAACTTTCTGGGTGAAGCGGTTTTTCAGAGTTTTGATGCTGATAATTTCACATGGTTCAGCCGTTTAAGTGCTAAAATACCGCTTCCAGGAAAAGTGGACTTTCAAACCAACACACTTTATCGAGGAAGAAGGGTCGACGCACAGAATGTAAACAAGGGCATATTGAGTACTAATCTCGCCTTCAGTAAAGATGTAATTAAAGATAAAGCAACACTATCCTTAAATGTTAGAGATCTTTTTAATTCCAGAAAGCGTATTACGGAGACCACAACAGAGAACGTCTTTACAAACAGTGAGTTCCAATTTAGGGAACGGCAACTAACACTGTCTTTTCTATATAGGTTCAATCAACCACAGAATGAGCGAAACAAAAGAGAAGGTAGAAGTAATGGTGAAGAGGATGTAGAATTTGAAGGATAAAAAAAGAGGCTAAAAGCCTCCTCGATTATTCGTTACGTTCTGCTCTTTTAGCCTCACGTCTTTCTTTGTACATCTCCATTAAGTTCCCAAACAACCAGTAAGGAACTACAAAAGTCAACAAGAAAATCATTAACCAGAAGCCTATGGTCAAAATGGTTAAAAAAGCTAAGAAACCTAGATATTGGTCAAATTCGAACATGATTTACTCCTTTTGTTGTACAAAGATACTTTGAAATCCTTTAAAAAAACAAATCTCAAATTAAAAAATATACAATTGTAGAGATGTCATATAATTTTAATGAACATCACCTAACTTTGTATACCTAAAAATTTGAGAAATGAGCTTTAGAATCGAAAAAGATACGATGGGCGAGGTAAAAGTACCATCGGATAAATACTGGGGGGCACAGACCGAACGCTCTAGAAATAATTTTAAAATTGGTACGCCAGCCTCTATGCCATTGGATGTAGTTTATGGTTTTGCATATCTCAAAAAAGCTGCTGCTTACACCAATCATGAGCTTGGAGTTTTATCAATAGAAAAACGGGATTTAATTGCACAAGTTTGCGACGAAATTCTAGCAGGTCAGCATGATGGACAATTTCCATTGGTGATTTGGCAAACTGGTTCGGGAACGCAGAGCAACATGAACTTAAATGAAGTCATTGCGAACAGAGCCCACGAAATTGCAGGAAAAAAAATAGGAGAAGGTGAAAAAACCATTCAGCCAAACGATGATGTCAACAAAAGCCAATCTTCCAATGATACTTTTCCAACGGGAATGCATATTGCAGCTTATAAGAAAATCGTAGATGTAACCATACCCGGAGTTCAGCAGTTAAGGGATACTTTGGAGAAAAAATCAAAAGAGTTCCAAGATGTTGTTAAGATAGGTCGTACACACTTAATGGATGCCACTCCCCTAACCTTAGGTCAAGAATTCTCTGGTTATGTTTCACAATTGGACCATGGTTTAAAAGCCTTGAGGAATACCATGGAACACTTAAGTGAGCTGGCGTTGGGCGGTACTGCTGTTGGTACTGGTCTAAATACACCCAAAGGTTATGATGTTTTGGTTGCCAAATACATTTCTCAATTTTCAAACCTTCCTTTTAAAACGGCCGGCAATAAATTTGAAGCACTTGCCGCCCATGATGCAATCGTGGAAAGTCACGGAGCTCTAAAGCTATTGGCAGTTTCTTTAAACAAAATAGCAAATGATATTAGGATGATGGCATCTGGACCACGTTCAGGCATTGGTGAAATCATAATTCCTGCAAACGAGCCTGGCAGTTCCATTATGCCCGGAAAAGTAAATCCCACGCAATGTGAAGCTTTAACCATGGTATGTGCCCAAGTTATGGGTAACGATGTGGCTATTAGCGTAGGGGGAACACAGGGACACTACGAACTCAATGTTTTTAAACCGATGATGGCAGCAAATATTCTACAATCAGCGCAATTATTAGGTGATGCCTGCGTAAGTTTTGATGTAAACTGTGCAGTTGGTATTGAGCCAAATCACGAAGTCATCAAGACATTATTGAACAACTCATTAATGTTGGTTACCGCTTTAAATACCAAGATTGGCTATTACAAAGCTGCTGAAATTGCAAATACGGCCCATAAAAATGGTACGACCTTAAAGGAGGAAGCCATTAACCTTGGTTATGTTACTGCGGAAGAATATGACGAATGGGTAAAACCAGAAGATATGGTAGGTAGTCTAAAATAGCGCAACGATCATATTATCTAAAAGCAAAAATCCCGATTCTTCGCAGAATCGGGATTTTTAATTAAATGTGGATAGTGTATATTATTTTAGGGCGAACTTAGAAGTACCCAATAGTTTAAGACCATTGTCATAAACATTTACCATATAGTTTCCTTTTTGGAAATCTGAAGCAGGCTTATTAATGTAGTCACAAACATCCAAGGTACTGTTCTCATAGTAGAAGTTAGTTCCTTTGCTGTAGGTAATAGAAGCTCCTTCTTCACTAGACTTTGTAAAGCTGTCTCCTAAAACATTTCCTTGTGGGTCAAGAACTTCAATAAAGAATTCTCTATCTCCAGCTTCTGCAATTACGTTGTCCGCAATTGTGAAACATACTTTGAATTTGTCAGTAGCTTTAGCTCTAGAAGTAGAAACCAATTTTCCACTGCTTCTTTCTTTTACAGCATCAACAGTAAAAGTAGAAAGGCTTAAAGCAGAACCTCTTTCAACAGCATCGGCAAGTTGCGTATTCTGAACAACTAAAGAATCGTTGAATACAGTTTGCTTTTCCAATTCAGTGAACGTACTATCCCTTTGCATGGCCAATAGCGTATTGGAAGACGTCAAAGAGTCAACTTGCTTTAACAATGCTTCTCTTTCTTTCTTAAGTACACTAACTTGTCTTCTATATCTTGAAAGGGAAGCGATATCAGCCTTCATTCCTTGAACAGAATCGATGTACTTTGCAATATTGTCTCTTGCGGCAACAAGTTCTTCATTTGTAGCGTTGCTTTCCAAAATAGCTTTATCGTATTCTGACTTCAAGCTATTCAAATCTTCAACCACCAATTCCTTTTCTTGGGTAAGAGCGTTAGCGGTCTTTTTCTTATCCTGGTAAAGGCTTACTGTGTAAATAATAGTTCCTAAAAGAACTACACCAAGTAAACCAGCTATTACCTTTAATCCGTTGTTACTTTTTGTTTCAGTCATAACTTTGTAAATTAATTGATTTGTTAAAACTATTTAATCAATTGAGTTTGGTTTATATACGCTTTAGTTTTTAGTTTGGATTTTTTTAGATTAAATTCTACTGAAAAAATAGTTATTAAATCGTTAGAAGCCTCTATTTTACTGGGTTTGATTAAAATTCTAAATATGAAAAAAAAATATTTGCCCTTGATGTTGGTTTTAGTTTTATCCTCTATGTATAAGGAAATTAAGGGCCATGAAATTGTAGAAACTACTGTAAAGTATGAATCGGACTCCCTGAAAATTACCCCAATAGAACATGCAACCGCTGTATTGGAATGGAAAGATATTACCATCTACATTGACCCTGTGGGTGGTAAAGAAGCATTCGAGGGGCACTATCAACCAGATTTAATTTTGATTACGGATATACATGGTGACCATTTTAGCTTAGAAACCCTACAACAGCTGAATACCCAAAAAGCAAAGATTATAGTACCCCAAGCCGTTGCAGATAAAATGCCACAAGAATTCACTCCACAAATCGATGTTTTGGACAACGGAGCCAGTAAAGAACGGTATGGTATTACCATTGAAGCCATTCCCATGTATAATCTAAGGGAAGAAGCATTAAAATTCCATACAAAAGGAAGGGGCAATGGATATGTATTGACCATGGATGAACAAAAAATCTACTTTTCTGGGGATACGGAGGATATTCCTGAAATGCGGGCTCTAAAGAATATTGATAATGCGTTTGTATGTATGAATCTGCCCTACACCATGACCGTTGAAAATGCAGCCAATGCCGTTTTAGAATTTAAACCCAAAGAAGTATACCCTTATCATTACCGAGGGCGACCCAACGTGAGCGATGTAAAGAAATTTAAAATGTTGATAAATCAAGAAAATCAACATATAAAAGTGATTCAATTGGACTGGTATCCTAAAGATGATTTTTAGACAAATGTAATATTGAGCGTTTAAGATCGTTTAAGTAAAAGACTCAAACCAAATTAATACTTAACCATGGTTCCCAAATCCTATGTTTTGTTTGTATTGGTGTGCTTCCTTGCCATTAATACTTCCTTATCCAATCAATGCGATAATTTTTATGCTAAAGTTACTTATGGTCTCAACCATACAAAAAGTGCTTTAAGTGCCACTAATTTCGAACATCAAACCTATTATGCCGATAGGGCCTTAATTGCGCTTGAGAAGTCTAAAGCCTTTATGGAAGAATGCAGTTGTGCAAAGTCAAAAGATAAAATGCTTGATGCCATGGAAGCTTTGAACAAGGCAAAGGACCCAGTAGATTGGGACGCCGGAAGGTATTTCTCAAAAAAATCCAAGGGCTTGATCACTGAACTGATCACTATTTTAGATGAATGTACTTTGGGAATGCCCCAAACAGTTGTAGTGGAAGATAATGCTGAAAGTACCATTGAAAATGAAGCCTACGCCAATACCCAAGGAAATGAACAAGTATCCATGGAGAAAGAAATGGTGAAGATATTTGAAAAACATTCTACCGACAGATTAGAAACTGCTAAAAAAGCCATCGATCAACTGGTTACGCTTTCTAAATCCTTTGTTTATGATCCCACGGAAGCAAAAAGTGAACCAAATAGTCTTGAAGCCCATCAAAAAGCATACATGACCGAAGCCAAAAAATTGCTTGAAGAAGGTTTAAGGGCCTTGGAAAAATAGCATTTAAAAAATTGACTAACGAATCAGTTTTTTGTATTTGATACGTTTGGGCATGATATCCGTTCCAAGGCGTTTCTTCTTGTTTTCTTCATAGTCTGAGAAGGAACCTTCAAAGAAGTATACTTGTGAATCACCCTCGAAGGCCAAGATATGTGTGCATATTCTATCTAAGAACCACCTGTCGTGAGATATAATTACCGCACAACCTGCAAAGTTTTCCAATCCTTCCTCTAGTGCCCTTAACGTATTTACATCGAGGTCGTTAGTAGGTTCATCAAGCAACAGAACATTTCCTTCTTCTTTGAGGGTCATGGCCAAGTGAAGTCGGTTACGTTCACCACCCGACAACATGTTCACCTTTTTATTTTGCTCGCTACCCGAAAAATTAAATCGGCTTAGGTAAGCTCTAGAATTTACCTGTTTCCCACCCATCATTACCAATTCTTGACCATCGCTAAAGTTTTCCCAAATGGTTTTATTGGGGTCGATGTTAGAATGGCTTTGATCTACGTAAGCCAATTTCGCGGTATCTCCAACAACAAATTCTCCCTTATCTGGAGTCTCCTCTCCCATTATCATCCTAAAGATTGTGGTCTTACCGGCACCATTGGGACCAATTATGCCCACAATGCCCGCCTGGGGAAGATTAAAATTCAACTCTTCGTATAATAACTTATCCCCATAAGCTTTGCTTACTCCTTTGGATTCTATAACATTGGTACCCAAACGTGGGCCATTGGGAATATATATCTCTAGTTTTTCTTCTAGTTGCTTTTGGTCCTGACTCAGTAGCTTATCGTAATTTTTTAAACGCGCCTTTTGTTTGGTCTGTCTTCCTTTTGCACCTTGTCGAACCCATTCCAACTCCCGTTCCAATGTTTTCTGACGTTTTGAAGCTTGTTTGCTCTCTTGGGCCAAGCGCTTGGATTTTTGATTTAACCAACTAGAATAATTTCCTTTCCATGGTATGCCCTCTCCCCTGTCCAATTCCAAAATCCATCCGGCAACGTTGTCCAAGAAGTAACGGTCGTGCGTTACTGCGATAACCGTTCCTTTATATTGCGCCAAATGGTGCTCCAACCAATGTACCGATTCTGCATCCAAATGGTTAGTTGGCTCATCCAACAACAGTACATCTGGCTCTTGCAACAATAATCTGCATAATGCGACCCTTCGCTTTTCACCACCGGACAAAACACCAATTTTCTTATCAGAATCAGGGGTACGTAAGGCGTCCATAGCAATTTCCAGTTTCGTATCCAGTTCCCAAGCATTGGAGGCATCAATTTTATCTTGTAATGCTGCTTGTTTGTCCATCAACTTTTGCATCTTGTCCGCATCTTCATATACTTCTGGAAGACCAAACATATCGTTGATTTTATTGTATTCATCCAATACGGCGACTGTCTCGGCCACTCCTTCCTTCACCACCTCAAGTACGGTTTTCTCGTCATCCAATTGTGGCTCTTGCTCTAAGTAGCCTACGGAATATCCAGGAGAGAATACCACATCGCCTTGATAGTTCTTATCGACACCTGCAATAATCTTTAATAAAGTAGATTTACCTGACCCATTCAGACCCAAAATCCCAATTTTGGCTCCATAGAAAAAACTTAAATAGATATTTTTTAGAACAGGGGTATTGGCCGTTTTAAATGTCTTGGTTACCCCAGACATTGAAAAGATGACTTTTTTATCGTCTGACATTCAGTTATTTTTTAAATTAAAAAGTGGAAAACTATACTCTACCTTTAAGTGCATTGAAAACCCAGGCTATTGCAAAAAAACCAATACCGACCGCTGCAAATCCCCATCCGGCTATATCGTCATATTTAAACGCACCTAGTGCTATCATTCCCATACCAACAAAAATCATGATCCATGTTGCCCACGCCAGCACTGTATTCTTATTCATTACCATATAGTTAATTAGTGTAAAATCAAATATCGTAAAAATTTGATTTATTCTTGATGACTTCGCAACAGTTTATGCCTCGAACGGAAACTTAATTCCAGTAATGGCTCGCACATTGTCCAGTAATTCTGACAAATCCAAACTATTTTGGTGCGTCCACAGCTCGCTTTCCAATTTTCCAGTTTTAAGACAATGATGTACTTCCCTTATTTCATGAACAAAACCGTTACCCTCCATAGGAAGTATACAATCGTCCGTGCTGCCGTCTTTTTCTAGGGAAAAACCATTTGCCTCGTGCCATCTAGGGTGAATATATATACTTCCTTTGCTCCCAGATATTTCAGCTTCCATTTTAGACCGACTTGTCAGTCCGGAATATAACACTGCTTGTGCAGCGGGATATTGAAAGATCATCGACGTCTGCAATTCGGTACCGTTTGTATGAAAATTTGAAAAGGCATGGATGTTATCGGGCTTGCCCAATAATAGATAAGCTAGAAAAATAGGGTAGATTCCAATATCCAACAACGAGCCCGAAGCCAAATCAGGATTTAGGATTCTAGATTTTTCATCCCTGTTTAGACCATAGAAAGCAAAATCGGCATGTAGGTATGCCAATTCACCTATCGTACCAGTATCGATCAAAGTTTTTATTTTTTTTATGGACGGATTAAAACGCGACCAAAGTCCCTCCATAAGAAAAACCTTGTTCTTCTTGGCTACGGCAATGATTTCCTCAACTTCCAATTTAGATACTCCAAGTGGTTTTTCACAAAGTACGTGTTTGCCATATTCCATGGCTTTTATTGCCAATTCTTTATGATAGTTATGTGGAGTGGCTATGTAAACAATATTTGAGGTACTAGCTTTAAAAAGTTCTTCATAGCTTCCGTATGCGTTGCCAATCCCATACTCTTCTGCAAATCCTTGAGCTTTGTCCAAAGCTCTTGAAGCTACTGCACCAATTTCAACATCATCAAAAAGCAACAGGTCCGCAACAAATTTTTTGGCAATATTTCCAGGGCCTATAATGCCCCATTTCAGTTTCATTTCCATTTGAAATCAAAAGTAATGATTATAACTCCTTATCTTTAACCGATAAGATTAAAAATGGTTTAGTAGCTATGGATATTAACTTCAATAAAAATGAAGACCACAATAAATTGAAGCTTTCCGAGCTTCGAAGAAAACTTACTACGGTTAAGCTTGGAGGAGGCAAAAAAAGAATAGAAAAGCATCACGCAAAAGGTAAAATGACCGCACGTGAGCGTATTAATTATCTTTTTGACACGGGTTCTAAAACCATAGAAATAGGGGCATTTGCAGGCGATGGAATGTATGAGGAACATGGTGGATGTCCGTCAGCTGGTGTTGTTGTCAAAATCGGATATATTAAGGGAAAACAATGTGTTGTGGTTGCCAATGATGCTACGGTAAAAGCAGGAGCTTGGTTTCCAATTACGGGAAAGAAAAATTTAAGGGCACAAGAGATTTCCATAGAAAATAAGTTGCCCATTATTTACTTAGTAGACAGCGCTGGAGTGTATTTGCCCATGCAAGATGAGATTTTCCCGGACAAGGAACATTTTGGTCGGATTTTTAGGAACAACGCCATTATGAGCAGTATGGGCATTACCCAGATATCAGCTGTCATGGGCAGTTGCGTTGCTGGCGGAGCTTACTTGCCCATTATGAGCGATGAAGCACTTATTGTAGATAAAACAGGGAGCATCTTTTTAGCTGGGAGTTATCTGGTAAAGGCCGCTATTGGTGAAAGCATTGATAATGAAACCTTGGGAGGCGCTACCACACACTCGGAGATTAGTGGTGTTACAGATTACAAGGCCAAGGACGATAAAGATGCGTTGGATAAGATAAAGAATATCGTTTCTAAAATCGGGGATTTTGAAAAAGCGGGTTTTAATAGGGTCGAAAGCCAGCTTCCCGTTGAGAATGAAAATGATATTTATGGCATTCTTCCAGCTTCCAGAAGCGACCAATACGATATGTTGGAAATTATAAAGCGCCTGGTCGATAATTCTGAATTTGAACAGTACAAAGAAGGATTTGGCAAAAGTATTTTAACAGGCTATGCACGAATCGATGGGTGGGCCGTTGGTATTGTCGCCAATCAAAGAAAAGTGGTAAAAACCAAAAAAGGCGAAATGCGTTTTGGAGGTGTGATCTATTCGGATTCAGCAGACAAAGCCACACGATTTATTGCCAATTGCAACCAAAAGAAAATTCCTTTGGTCTTTTTACAAGACGTTACAGGTTTCATGGTTGGCAGTAAAAGCGAACATGGCGGTATTATAAAGGATGGTGCCAAAATGGTGAATGCGGTAAGTAACTCCGTAGTACCAAAATTCACGGTGGTCATTGGTAACAGCTATGGCGCAGGAAATTATGCCATGTGTGGAAAAGCCTATGACCCTAGGCTTATGGTAGCTTGGCCAAGTGCAGAGCTTGCGGTAATGAGCGGAAACTCTGCCGCTAAGGTATTAATGCAGATTGAAAAGGCTTCGTTGGAAAAAAATGGGAAAAAATTAGATGCTGAAAAAGAGAAAGCATTGTTCGATGAAATCAAACAACGGTATGATAATCAGATTTCGCCGTATTATGCAGCATCGCGACTATGGACCGATGCAATAATCGACCCATTGGACACAAGAAAATGGATATCCATGGGGATTGAAGCCGCCAATCATGCACCTATTGAAAAACAATTCAATATGGGAGTTTTGCAAGTGTAGCTAAGGTGATGTTCTTAGTTTAAGCTTAACATTTAAAGAGGGTCTTTTTTTTACTTTTAAACTGGTGTTGAAATAGCCTTTTTTAGTAAAAAGAAGCCTGTCTTTGGGTTTTGCATGAAGCGTATACCTACCATTTTCATCGCTTGTAGTCCACTCTTTGGTTCTTAGATTTCGGACGGTCACATTTGAGAGCATATTGCTATTTTCCATAATGAAACCAGAAATCATGGGCAGTTTTTCTTTACGCCTTTTCTCTCTTTTTCTTATCCTTTCTGCTTCATTTACAGAAACGAAATACGAAGTTTCCATAAAAAAAGCCATGCTCTTATCTGATATTTTCTCCCACTTATCTTGGCTGGCATATTTTCTAAAAGAACCATTCCCATAAGAGACTCCTGCCAAAGCCATTCTCGGTTTTTCTTTGCCATATACTTGAAGTAATTCAATAGAAACAATAAAATCGTCCCTTACAAAAATGGAAAAAGGGATTAAATCCACATGTGCGAACATATCATTCTTCTTTATAGTATGCAGGATATTTTCTGTAGATTGATTCAGGTTATTTTTTGGAAAACCCCAAGACTTGTCTATATCATAAACATTGATCCGTACCAGAACACTATCAGATATATTTTCCCAGACTTCGAATCCAAAGGATTTAAGCTGCCGTAGCCCTTTAGCAACGGAAATATGAGAGGCTAATTCCCCACCAAGGGCAATGTTGTCCTTCCAATATCCGTATACCGTTTCACCCTTATTTTTATAACCAACAGATTTTTCCACAAAATCCCCTTTTTCGTCCGTTACGACTACTTCGCTCAATTCTAAAATGGAAGGATTTAGTTTTAGTATCGGATATTCATTGTATACAAATTCTAAATCAGAAATGGGAATCTCCAGTGTTTCATATCCTAAAGAGGAAAATAAAACGACATCATGTGAAGTATAAAGGTCAGGATTGAATTCAAGGTGAAATATTCCTGTCTCATCACTAACAGTACCAACACCCTTTTCAATTATTCCAATATTGACATAAGGTATGGGCAATCCACTTTCAGCATCAAAGATTTTGCCCTTATAATCAAGTTGGGCAGATAGCATACCTGAAAATAGCATGGTACATCCCAAAAAAAGACCATAGAATATTTTCATAGCATCTACTTTGAGGCCACTGAAACATTTTTAGTTATGCGGAAAAGCTCCCTATTCGCATTTTTTACGTCAAGTTTGAAGACCTTTGATTCACTATATTGGGATTTATCTCCATAATTATGATAAATTTTTGCCTTAAGATAGGTAGGGGTCAAGCTTTTGTTGCCCAGGTACTTGATGTTCACTTTCCATGTACCTGCCAGCGAATCATCAATTAAATATTCAGAGCATGAGTATCCTAAATTCTTTTCTGTGGCAATAGTATCAGCATTTGCCTCTAAACTATGGTTCCAAGTATAGTATTGGTTATCGGGGTTTAGGAACTGTAAATCAAATTCGGCTTCACTATCGTTCCATTCAAAAACCAATCGTGTTCCCTTAAAATCTTCATTCTCCACTTTTATCTTCTTACCAGCGGAACGCTTCATCATATCTGTTTTTTCCAAGGCCAGCAAGTTATTAAACTCTCTATTGATGATCTTGGAGAAACTGCTAGTATCCGCTCGCATAAAGTTTTCATCCAACAAATAAAAGTAACGTGCATAAAGCATTGCTGCTTTTCTTGAATTATTCACACTTCTATTGCTAAGTGCCAAGTCCCTATACGATTGTGCATAGTTCGGTCTCAATATAAAAACCTCTTTATATACTTCGTCGGCAAGCTCATAGCGTTCCTGCGATTCATAGATATAGGCCAGTGCTTTTAAATGAATTGGGTTGTTTCCAATAATTGAAAGTCCATCTTCGATAATCTCATCCGCATAGGCTTCTTGTTTCCATTTTTCGAAAAAATATTGATAGGAATCCAGAATAAAATATGGAGAATTTCTATACTTTTCAACACTGGATTCATACTTGGTTTTTGCCTCTTCAAAAGAATTGGAACTTTTTAATTCCTTAAGATAGTTGGGTGCATTTTTTAGAATATCCGCCTCGGTAAGTGCTGTTCCCGTGTAATAATTATCCAAAAGTCTAGCACTATCCATCACAAGGTTGTTTTTATCTTTTGGAATTATAGTCCCGGTTTTTGTATTTATGACCACCACGCCACCACTACCTACATTTCCGTAACGAACAGTTCCTGCTGCTGATGCTATAACCGCAATACGTTCTATATTCTGGACATCAATAAAATCAGGGAAATCAGTAAATATTTGACCATCTACATCATAGATAGCCTTTTTGCCCCTGATTAGAACTGTCGCATTACTCGTTTGCGTACTTAAAGCGTTAAATTCTGGATTGCCAGGAATGGTAAGTACTCCGGTAGTAGCGCCCCTTAAAACAGTAACACCTGCAAATCTACCCCGTAATACCCTGACCAAATCATACTCTCCCTGCAAGAAGTCCTTACTGTCCAATATCCTCATAGAGTAAGAAGCCTTTTCTTTATTCAAATAGCCGAAAGCAGTTTTGATAATATTTGGGTTACTGGCATAATCTATCTCCAACTCCTTTTGACTGTTACGTCTTTTTTTGGTCACGGTTACGTTTTCCAATTTTTCAATTCTAGGAAATAGTTCCAGATTTAGTCTTTTGGTAACATCCTCTACACGAATTTGAACCGGTTCCATTCCTTCTGCACTATAAAAAAGCACATCTCCCGGTGATGCAGCAATCGTATAATACCCATCCGCATCAGAAGTCGCGGATACATCTTGATTTATGACTTGGATTTTTGCATTTTGGAAAAAATCACCTCCTCCATCAGTTATTTTACCAGTTATCAATCGTTCTTGTGAAAAACAAATAGTAACGACAAAAAAAGATAGGAAGCACGTAAATAGTATTTTCATAGCATGTGGGTTTTAAAGATCATACTTGATTTAGTACAACCAAAAACTTACATGTTTAAGATACTGAAAGGCAACTATTTAAACAACCTTAATTTCCTAAATGTTCCTTAATTCTGGGGATTAAAAGAAGTTCGGTCTGTCTACCGTTAACGTAGCGAAATCCATCTTCGCCATAAAACCCTGCTTCTTCAAGCATAATTCGAATGTCACGTTTCCATTCTGGAATAGTAATAGTGGTATTTAGCTCTATAGCATAAACTGTATTTGGATTTAAAGGGTAGTTTTCCCCGTCATCTTTCATCACACCGTCCTGAGCATCCCACATGCCGATTGTAGTACCAGCAGAATGTCCATAGAGCCCAAGCGGATGTGTATAAATTGCCGGACGCAATCCTGCATCTTTTGCTTCTTGTAACGACTTTGCCAAGATTTGGTTTCCAGTTCTTCCCTTTATCATATTTTGTGTAAGAAAATCTTGGACACGATTTCCATCTTTCAACCCATCGACCAAGAATTTCGGGGCTTCCGTTTCATTCGGTTTTAGCACATAAGCCAGTTCTTGACAGTCTGTGTTCAAACGTAAAAAGGTTATACCAAAATCGCAATGCAACAAATCGCCTGGCTGGATAATCAAATCATTAGGTCTACCGGAGAATGAATACAAATGTCCTACCAATTCTTCACTGGTTCGTTGTACATCAACCGTTGGATGAAACCACGTTTCCAATCCCAAATCCGTAACTTTTTGACGCATCCACCACTCTACTTCCGTTGTTGTGGTAACTCCGGGCGTAATCGTCTTTTCTGAAAACGCTTCAGCAATGATATCATGGGTTATGTCCACCAATTGATTATAGATGACCATCTCCCTATTTGTACGTGTCTCAATCCAACGGACTGCCAATTGTTCTGCAGATACTACTTTTGATTGTTGCTTTTTTGGCAGGTTGGCCATAAACTCATCATAATCTGTTTTATCCAAACCATCGGCAATATTATGATCTTTGGAAAAGTTAAGCCCTATTTTCTTGGGGTTTCGTTCTTCTATGAGCTGCATTAGGCGTTTCCATTGATTTGGCTCTTTTTCCTTGTCCCAAGCTGATTGAATACTTTTCCCAACATTATAACGTGCCACGGCCAGTTTATCAATAGAATTCTTGGCCTTGTTCCTGTAAAAAAGTAAAATAGTCCTTCTGCGGGCATTCAACCATGTAGCCGGTAGCATTGTTTTTATAACAGGGTCTTCATTATACTCTCTGGAAATAACTATCCACATATCTATTCCCGTATCGTCCATAAGTTTTGGAAGCAGATTGTTGAAGCGTTCTTCCAATATCTCGTCCACTACTTTGGCACGTTCAACTTCTGGTAAAATCTGTTGGGCATATGCAATGGATGAAACAATACTGAAAAGGCAAAGGATACTTTTTTTCATGGTCAAAATCTTTACCCTAAAAATACATCATTTCACATAGACAAAAACAAGCTCTTTAAAAAAGCTACTTGTCATCTTTGTCAGGTTGAGCCTGTCGAAACCGATTGTAAATAATCGATAAATTAAACTATTCGACAAGCTCAATATAACAAATGAACACACTTTTTAGACGCTATCTTTTTACATACTTTCATTATATGATTTAACAAGCCTTATAAATTCTGTTTTGTACCCCTGGTTATCATTGACGATTCCATTCTCGGCAAGATTAATGACATCATCCAAAGATGTATTATTGGTGTACTGGGATTTTCTTAAGTGAAGTCCGAACAACGCCACCGAAGCTGCAAAACTAAAATCTGGTGAAATAGCGGTTACATGGTCTTTCAATACTTGGTTGATTTCCGTGCTTACGTTTCCATCAGGCTTCTTGTACCTAAATTTGACGGTCAATAAGTCATTTGATTCTTCTTTGACCTTTAGATTTGAATATTTTAAATCGTGAACCTTTTTAAGATAGGGGCTTTCTACTCCTTTAGGAATAACTTCATAGAGTGCCGTTACGGTATGACCACTGCCCAATTCACCTGCATCTTTTGTATCATCGATAAAATCCTCATCTGCCAACATTCTATTTTCATATCCTATGAGTCGGTAAGCCTTAACTGCTTGTGGATTGAATTCTACTTGAATTTTGACATCCTTGGCTATCGTGTACAGGGTTCCACCAAATTCTTGCCCAAAAACCTTTTGTGCTTCCTGCATTGTATCAATATAGGCATGGTTACCATTACCCTTATCCGCTAATTTTTCCATTTTAGAATCTTTGTAATTCCCCATACCAAACCCCAAAACAGATAAAAACACTCCGGTTTCACGCTTTTCCTCAATCAATTTGACCATAGCCTTGTCGCTTGAAGGCCCTACATTAAAATCGCCATCAGTAGCTAGAATCACCCGATTGTTTCCGTCCTTTATAAAGTTTTTCTGTGCCAATTTATAGGCAAGTTCTATACCTGCACCCCCAGCTGTTGAGCCTCCTGATTCCAAATTTTCAATGGCATTCATAATTTTTTCTTTGTTACTGCCCCTTGTTGGCGATAAGACCTGTCCTGCAGCACCAGCATAAACAACTATGGACACTTTATCCTTTTCACGCAATTGATTGACCAATAATTTAAAAGCGGATTTTAGGAGCGGTAATTTGTTGGCGCTTCCCATGGAACCGGATACATCTATTAAGAAAGTAAGGTTGGATGGTGGTAATTCTTCATCGGTATAGGATTTGCCCTGTAATCCTATCCTGACCAGTTTGGTGTCTTTGTTCCAGGGAGTCTGCACCACTTCGGTATTTATTGAAAATGGATGTTCCGTAGGTTGTGGGTAATCATAATTAAAATAATTCACCATCTCTTCAATCTTTACAGCATCAATTGGAATTTGTTGCCCATTGTTGATCATTCGCCTAACATTGCTGTATGAAGCCTTATCTACATCAATAGAAAATGTTGACAGAGGGCTTAGTGCAACATGTTCAAATTTATTTTCAGCTATGTGTGCATAGTTTTCATCATTTTCTATCTGGTAATTGCCTTTTTTGGTAGTTATTACAATGCAACCATCATTGGCTGAAGATCCAAACATTTGTCTGGCTTTGGCTCCCTTATAGATATTTATTTTGTCTACATCTTTTGGGTCAATTTTAGCAACGACACTATTGTTCATTTTTTGAATGGGGACTCCATCTACAATATATAGTGGTTCTTTTCCTGCTTTGATGGAGCTAGTACCTCTAATTTTTATATTCGGTGCAGTACTTGGAACAGCACTTTTATTAGTGATTTGGACTCCAGCTACCCTGCCCTGCAAGGTTTGTGCAATGGAACTGTGGTATTCTTTTCGTTTTTGTCGTTTTATTTGTGCTGGCGATGGAGGACTTTTAGGGAAAGATACATTTGAACCATATGCTACAATAACCACTTCCTCAAGTGCTTGGGAGTCTTCTTCCATGCTAACATCAACTATATTTCCTGTGCCAATTTTGGCCTTAAATGTTTTGAATCCGATGTAGCTGAAGACCAACATTTGTCCTTGGTTTGCGGCAATACTATAATGTCCATCAAAATCGGTCTGGGTTCCTTTAGAGGTTCCTTCCACCATGACATTTACGCCCGGTAGTGGTTGGTTGGCAGCATCGGTTACCGTTCCTGTAATGTTTTTTGATTGAGCTGATAGTTGCAGCGTTGATGCTACAATAAAAAAGAAGAATATTTTTTTCATAATTGACATGGTTTTTAGATTCAATGCTAACCTAACATCAATTACTTGTTGAAAAAATCCATAATTCGTGTGGAAGGGATATTTTAAGGTGAATGCACCTTTTGAATGAGCCTACCCAAATAACGTTTCGGTGGTTTTAATTCGGTCTACTTTACCGCTTTTTGTTTCAATAAAAGATGGTACGGTATGTATTTCTTTTGGAATTTCGAATTTATCCAACTCCTTCAAGGTTTTTATTTTTTGATGTAACCTTGATATATCATTGTCCTCACCTTCTAGAATTAAAATCAATTTTTGTCCCAACATTTCATCTGGAATGCCCATTACAAAGAAGCGACAGTTTACCATATGTTCCAGTTTAGCTTCAATTTGTTCCGGAATTAATTTGATTCCCCCAGAATTGATTACCGAATCATATCTACCCAACCATTTAAAGTTTGAATCGTCCATTAACTCCACAATATCATTGGTCACGATTTTACTATCAGAAATTTTGGGGGCATTTATCACCAAGCAATTTCTGGCATCTTGTGAAACTGATATATTGGGCAATGTTTTAAAATAAGTCTTAACAGTGCTCGACCCAACTTGATCATTACCAATTTTTTTCATTGCAATATGGGTAATCGTTTCGGTCATACCGTAAGTCTCAAAAACAGCACTGGCCGATTGCTCCAAAGCTTTCCGAAGGGAAGTGGATATGGGCGCGCCACCAATTATAATGGTATCGATTTGCGAAAGCTGTGATATCGATTTTTCAGCTTGCAAGGGAACCAGTGCCACAAAATCATATGGTTTATGGGTAAATGCCAATGGCGCTGATGATGGTTCCACATAATCAAGTTCCAAACCCAAGACCATAGCCCTGACCAGCATCATTTTACCTGCTATACTAGAACAGGACAAGCAAAGCAATGACCTGTCACCAGCTGTTAAACCAAGATATTCTGCCGTAGCACTGGCAGAATTGACCATGTGCTCTTTTTTGAGCGTAATTTTCTTTGGTTTCCCAGTTGAACCCGAGGTGAAGACATCGACTGTTGGTGTATCACTTATCCAATCCAATAAAAAATCACCTATCGAATTCTCAAAAGTCTGACCTTCTTTGATCAGACTATATCCAATTTCCGATAATTCTGCACGGGAACACGAAACCCCGTTTAACTTAAAATCTGGATGTATGCTATGCCACGTTGGATTCACCTTCATTAAGGGCTACAAATTCTTCTTTGGTCATCACTGGTCCAAATAACCTCTCCTTCCAATTGTTCCATCCATACTTTTTGGAAAACAAGAACAATAGTATGGGAAAAATCACAAAGACAGGAATTAAAACGTCCCACCCAAGCACGGGTTCAGAAATATCTTTATAGACTGAATTGGTCTGAAAAGCGGTCCATTCTGCAGTAACTAAAAGTGCGGTTATCAAATTATTGGCAGCATGAAAGCCAAGTGCCAACTCCAGTCCTTCGTCCATTAAGGTCAATATTCCCAGAAAGAATCCCGTTCCTATGTAGTAGACCATGATTCCGTATCCCAATTTTTCGACTTCAGGGTTTGCTATATGCATCACTCCGAACAAAACTGATGTAACCACTAATGGCACCCACCTATTTTTAGCCAAAATTCCCAAACCTTGCATCATATGACCCCGAAACAAATATTCTTCAAAACTGGTTTGTAATGGAATCAGAATAATAGCAATCACCGCTAAGACCAAAAACTTGTTCAAATCAAAATTGAGTATATAATCATCTGGGGAAAGGTAAATATCAAGTCCAGTCAATAAAGCAGTTGCTCCGCCCCATAATGCAAAAGCAAAGAATACTCGCTTCCAATCCACTTTTTTCCTGGATGTAGTCAAAGAAGTAATGGATTGTCGGTGTACCAACCATGTCCATCCCAAAACTACAAACAGCCCAGCAGCTAAAGGCGCTAAAAGAGCTATAAGTACGATGTTGGAGCCCAATTGGTCAATAAGTTGTTTCATAGTGTCTTCAACACTAACCGGAGAATTTACCGTAGCAATATAATTTAGTATCATAAAGCCGATGAATCCCAATGGAATAACAAAATACTTCCAAATTCCTATATCTCCTTTATATCCTTGTTCTATGTACATATTTCTTTTATTATGTTGGTTCTCCAGTTTTTAGCTGATCTATAAAAAAGTTTACCGTCTGACACTTCTAATGGCGACTCAATATTATTGGTATATAAGCTGCCCGTTCCCAAACCTTGGGGCATTGTTGTTTTTAATGTATGGGTCCATTGTGCTATGGCATTTAGCCCAATATTGCTTTCCAACGCACTGGTCACCCACCAACCAATGTTGTTTTTTTCTGCTAAGCTTATCCATTCCAGACTTGCTGCGTAGCCTCCTATCAAGCTTGGCTTTAAAATAATATATTGTGGGCGTATGGTTTGTAGTAACTTTTCTTTTTCCGTTACAGTTTGTGTACCAATTAATTCTTCATCCAAGGCTATTGGCAGTGGTGTTTTTTCACAGAGCCCAGCCATAACCTCCCAGTTATTGGGTTTTATAGGTTGCTCAATGGAATGGATTTGATATTCTGAAAGCTTTTCCAATTTTTCCAAAGCACTGGAGAATGAAAAAGCACCGTTAGCATCTACACGTAACTCGATTTCATCAACCGTGAAATTTGTCCGAATCGATTTCAGGATTTTAAGTTCAGTTTCAAAATCAATGGCGCCAATCTTCATTTTAATGCATTTGAAGCCTTCTTTTAGTTTTTGCTCCAACTGGGATAGCATAAAAGCTTCGCTGCCCATCCATATTAGCCCATTTATTAAAATTGGTGACTGTTTTGTAGTAAATTCTGATGGAAATAATTCAAATGGATGATTGGATTTCAATGATAAAAAAGCCTGTTCCACACCAAACTGGATGGATGGAAATGCAATCAGTTCTTCGAGCAACTTTTTTTCTCCTAGGTGAATATTATTGCATACCCAAGAAAGTTTTGATTCGTAATCTGGAACGTCATCAATACTTAGACCCTTCAATAGTCCACATTCCCCTATTCCATATTCTTTATCGTCTTGTAATACCAAAAACCAAGTCTCTTTCTTGGTCATTATGCCTCTAGAGGTGCCACTGGGGGCTTTAAAATCGAGTGTGTACTTGGTGTAACTAGCTTTCATGCAATTGCTTCAAATTTAGGTATATTTTAGGTTATACCAAGAAACAAGATGCTTTGGATACATGTACACAAAAACTACTATTAAAAAAACACAGAAGACTAACTAAAGTTGAACCAAAAGCGAACCCCATCATTTTCTTTATCGATGTTCATCTTTGATTGTAGCTGATTTACAAGTCGGTTCATCAATCGAATTCCCATTGAAGAGTGAGCACGTTCATCGGCATCTTCTGGAAGTCCTACACCGTTATCGGTATATTCAAAATAACCTTGGTCACCATTCTTACGCAAATGGATATATATTTTTCCGTGCTCATCGTTCTCGGGAAAAGCATACTTGAATGAGTTGGAAACAAGTTCGTTTAAAATAAGGCCAAATGGAATTGCCCTGTCTATATCTAGTTCGGTTCCTTCAGCATCGATGGTAATGCTGATGTTATGTCCTCCTTTTTTATATACGGACTGTACACTATTGATAAGACTTTCAATATAGCCCTGCATTTCGATTACTGATAGGTCATCATTTTGATACAACTTCTGGTGGATAAGTGCCATGGCTTTCACCCTACTTTTTCCCTCTTCTAAAGCAACAATTGCTGCCTTGCTTCGTGTATTTTTGGTTTGTAAGCTCAAAAGACTGGAAACCATTTGAAGGTTGTTCTTCACTCTATGATGGATTTCCTTGAGCAAGGAATCCTTTTCTACAAGGGAGTTTTCAATAATGTGCTTTTGTTCTGCGATTAAGCGTTGGTTTTTAATACTCTTCAAATACGCATAGACCAAACCGGCAAAACCGAGCAAAGTGAAAATCAAAGAAATAAAGACAAAATTAATCTGCTCGTCTTTTAACTTCATTTCACTCCGTGCCAACTCGTTTATTTTTTTCTGCTCATCGATAAGACGTTGGGAGTTTTCCAAATCTTCATTGGCGACTATGGTAACCAATTGTTGTTTTATGAGGGATGATTGTTTTAAATTAAGGGAATCCTTGATACGTTCGTTACGCTTGTAATACGTTGCTGCATTCTTAAAATTTTCTACTTTATCGTAGTACTCGGCCAATAGACTGTTTCGCTTTATAGTTTGAAGTGTGCTAATGTTCTCAAAATTGATATCCAAACTACTTTTAGCGGCAAAATATTTCTCTAGTTGCAGATTGGCATCGGCCAAATGCAAAGTGTTTTCAATAACTTCACTCTTATAGTTGTTCTTAGCTGACGTACTTAAAGCCTCGATACTATTTTTTAAAAGGGGAATTGCCTCTTCATACTGGCTCAAAAGCACATGGCATTTTCCAATATTACCTTCTATCTCCGCTTTTAGTAAATCGCTTTCAAAAAGTTGTTCCTCGGTCTTTTGCTTTGAAATGTCATTGATAAAAACATCTAGATAGGCTTTTGCTTTTTTGAGTTCGCTCAATGCAGTTGGTGCAGAGTTATCCAACCTTAAATAATTGCCCACTTTGCTGTGGTACTTGGCCAAACCATAAGAATCGTTGTCAGCTATTGTTGGCTTTACTTCCATTATATACTGGTTTCTAGCCTTTCTGTGCAGTCCTAGATTACTGTAAATATCATAAAATGCAACATTATCCGTCAGCCCTAGCTCACGCTTTTCTTTACGTATTTCTATTTGTTTGTCATAGAGCTGTAAATTGGCATAGTTGTCGTCCAAAACATTCAGTACTATTCTTTTTGAATTGGCATCCAACGAATCTTTTGCCGCATATAGTTCTTTCGCTAAGGCCGTACTTTTATCATATTCGCCCAGATCGTTGTAAGCTTGGGTCTGCATTACCTTGTAAAGTTGAATGGCCAGGGAGTCATTGACCTTTTGAGCATTGGAAAGATAAACTTTAATAGTATCCAACCAGTCATAAGTGGAATTTACGTTATATCTATTAACTGAGCTGAAGAAAATATCGAAACGATTAGCAGGGCCGGAAGCATCTTGAAATTCTTTTAATACACTGCGTTCTTGTGTATCTACAGGTTGTGCCGCAACCTGCATTACAAAAGCCAATAACAATACTGAAAAAAACTGCTTTAAGTGATGTCCCATTAATTTAATCCCGAGGTACTTGTAGTAAGACTTGAAACACTATGATTTATATATGCTTGTTCTTTAAAACTACCGTTTCCTTACATTACACTTCATTTTAGCTTAATGAAAAAACAACCTTTTTAGGGTTATTATTACTTTATCTTTCCTTAAACTTAACCTATATAAAGAACGCTAGATTTACCGCAAAATTAAATCCAAAGCTATAGACTTATTCAGTATTGTTGTGAAAGTGCCCATTTATGTTGTGAAAGTAAGTTGGATGTATGTAAAAATGCACTTTATCGATGTTTTGTGCATTTCATGGACAATGAAGTGATTTAGCTAGTTCTGAATCACTAAAAAAGGCCTTGCTTTTACAACAAGACCCTTTTACGAGAACACTATATGAAAATGAAAAAATTTACTTTCTTTTGATTAATTACACTGCTAAAGTATAGTCATAGCTGCACAGTGAAAAAATATTGTTGTGAACGGATTGAAAGTTGTGGTAATCGACCAAAACCTAGATATCAATTAATAAACAGGAGTGTTTAAACTAGAGGAAATCAAAAATAAAATCAACTGTTCATTGAAGAAATGATAAACTCCTTAAAGTCCTTGGATATTGGAATAAGGTTATTGTTGATCATGATATCCTTAGAATTGATGGCATCAATATGATCTACATTAACTATGTAGGATTTGTGCGCACGGTAGAATTTGTTCTTTGGCAATTTTTCTAGGTAGTCCTTGAGTGGTGAACGTACCAGAAATTTCTTATCGACAGTATTTACTTCCAAATAAACATTGTCCGCTTTTATAAATTGGATATCACCAAATTGTATTCTATAGTAAAGATGCTGTTTTTTTACAAAAATCGAGTCTTTTAAAACGGAGTTCGATGTAAAAGCATCACCTTCTGAACCAGCTATTTCTGTGCTATTCTCTTTTTTGGAATAATTGAAATTGGAGAGCGCAATTTCAATTGATGTATATAAATCTTGCTGCTCAAAAGGTTTTACCAGATAGCCATCAGGTTTAACCGTTTTTGCATTTTCTACAGTTGCCCTATCTGAATTGGAGGTAACAAATATGAAAGGAATATTATACGCTTCTCTTATGTGCTTCCCTAGGTCTATTCCTGTTTTGTCAGAGGCTAGGATAATATCAATAAGAACCAAATCAACATGATTGTTCTTTAAAACTTCTACTGCCTGTTCGTATACAATTACATTGTCAACAATCTCATAGCCAATTTCTTCAAGCATGGATTGCATATCATCTGCAATTATTACATTGTCCTCTACGATTAATATTTTGATGGAATGTTCCAAGTTAGTCTAGGTTTAGTGAGTGTATATCAAATTTACAAAAAAATATTAACTGTCAAATAAAACAATATCGACAGCAAAAACGTGCTCAAAGCCAGCTTCTTAAGCTCTCCATCAAGCCGAATTGGCTCTTTAGTCTTCAATACTTTATAAAGATGGAGAAAGATAGGTACAAAGGCCAATAAATAAAATGATCTAAGAATATCGATACTTTCCAGCCATGTGTAAACCACCATACTTGTAAAAGCAATTAGAATTAAGGAAAGGTGGTAAACCTTTCCGTTTTCAAATCCCATTTTTACCACAAGTGTATTCTTATTGTGCTTTTTATCCGAGACAACATCCCTTAAATTGTTCAAGTTTAAAACACCAACACATAACAGTCCAATAGCTACCGCCGGTAATACAGTGACCCAATTCAAAGACTTTGTGTAAAGGAACATGCTTCCCAAAACACCTACAAGGCCAAAGAATAGAAATACAAATACATCTCCCAGCCCTTTATACCCATATGGATTAGATCCCATGGTGTATTTTATGGCGGCCCAAATACTAAAAACTCCAAGAACCATAAACAATATAATATACTGTAGGTTCTCATAACCAAAAGCTAAATAAATAAGTACTATTGCTAACAACAAACTCAAAACGGTAGCCACAATTATCCCTTTTTTAAGAACTGATGGGGTAAGGGCCCCACTTTGAATAGCTCTAGAAGGCCCTATTCTATCTTCATTATCCGTTCCTTTAATGCCATCACCGTAATCATTGGCGAAATTAGAAGTGACCTGGAATCCAATAGTGGTAAATAATGCTAAAATAAAAATGGAAATTTCGAAAAAACCTTGCTTATGCGCTAGAGCTGAACCAACGATAATGCCTGACAGCGATAGCGGGAGTGTTCGCAATCTAGCGGCCTGTACCCAAGCCTTGAATTTATCCAAATTAGTAGGGGTCTTCTATTTGTACTCTTTTCCCATCTTGGTAAGAAGCAACAAAAGCATCTTTAAAACCCATATCCACCAATTGCTTTCTAAATGATTGTGCTTCATCCAAAGTTTCAAAGTTGCCTAGCGAATAGGCATAAAAAGGGTTGGTTTTAACGAATAGCGTGTTGGTCAAAGCTTCTGAGGCAAGCGTCATATTGTTTTCTACAAACGACTTTACTTGAACTGAATATATGGTCTCTTTATCCAAGAATGCTTTAGCAAGGTAAAACTCCTTTACCAAGCTTAATTCTTCATTTTGAACTTTAAGATTATCTATACGTGTTTTTATGGCATCTAAACTATCTATTGAAACCAATAAATTACTCTGATTTTCAAACGAGTTTTTACTACTTAGTCCAGCCGTAAATGAAGTGATGGCCAATAAACCGATAACAAAAAGACCTGTAATTCCTAAAAGAACATTGCGCTGAAGCTTTACTTTTTGTAAATCCTTGTTTTTAAATTTTATTTGGTCTAAAAGTCTTTCGTTGATAATCTGTGCTTTATCAACGTCCTTATGCAAATCCAGTAAATCGCTTTCTTCAATAAATGGCATATTAGTTGGGTTAAAGTTTATGAAAACTAGCTAAAAGCATAGCTTTCAAATGGTTAATATACACTAACGCAAAAGTATAGTTTTTGTCCTAAGAAAAAAACTTACAGCTCTTAAATTACTAACTTTAATTTAACAATCCAACAGTTTCCCATTTTGTAGGAATTACAGCATCCGAATTCCATTAGCTTCTATTGTAATTTTACGTTCCCTATATAAAGTCCCGATTGCTTTTTTGAATGCCTTTTTACTTAAGTGAAGTATTTTCTTGATATCCTCTGGAGCAGATTTATCGTTCAAGGCCAAAAATCCATTATTATCTTTTAATTTTTCAAAAATCATGTTGGCCGTAGGCTCTAGCATTTTAGCACCAATTGGTTGTAATGAAACATCTATTTTAGCATCTGGTCTAACTGCTTTGATATATCCTTTAAGGTTTTTTCCAATAGAAATTGGTTTAAATATATCACTCTCAAACACTAGCCCTTTATACTTTCCCTCAATGATGACTTCCCACCCCAATGGCGTTTTCCGATAGACCAATAAATCTACCTCACTGTTTACTGGAATATTAAAACCGTCATTGGATAAAAACCGCTTAATCCGACTTGAACCTGTCAATCTAAAGGTTTCTTCATCTAGGTAGCAATGGACAACATATTTTTTACCCTCTTCCATTTCAACACCTTGTTCCCTAAAAGGTACAAGCAAGTGTTTTTCCAATCCCCAATCCATAAACGCACCATAATTGCCTACTTCTACAACTTCCAAAAAAGCAAAACTATTTCTAACTATATAGGGCTTGAGTGTTGTGGCTATGGGCCGTTCATTATTGTCCAAATAGCAAAATACCTCTAAATCACTGTCAATTTGAAAATCTTCTGGTACATATTTATTGGGCAGAAGAACCTCTGTGCCTTCATCGTCTCCTAAAAATAATCCTACACTTGTACTTCTTAGTACTTTTAAGGTATTGTAATTCCCCAATTCTATCATAGTACAAAGGTATACTGAAATTTGGGTATAAAAAAAGCTGCCTTTGGCAGCTTTATAAAACGTTTGATTCTATTAATTGTAAATGGATTCTTTTCCAAAATGTTTTGCCAACATATAATAGATAACAGCACGGTGCTTGTTTCTGTCACTTCTTCCATATTTGTCAATAACACTGTTGATAGCAGCCATCAAATCTGGGCTATCCGAAAGACCTAGCTTCTTGATAAGGAAATTGTTTTTCACGGTCTCCAATTCTTTGTCATCCGACCCAGAAACTTTTGAAGCATCTAGGTTATAAATAGCTGGGCCAAGACCTATGGCAACTTTGGTCAAAAGATCCATATCTGGAGTTTCACCAAACTTTTCCTTTACATCTGCTGCGTACTTTTCAATTAATTCGTCTCTTTTACTCATGATTGTTAGTGTTCTTTATTAAGATTACAAGATTTCTTAGCTTCTAAGATATAAAATCAAAATAACTAAGCAAAATTTTATCATTTTGTAATCGCGGTGTATTTATTTCCAATATTTTGGCATGTTCGGATTTACGATAAAAGTCAGCTAAGCAATTTTTAAGTTGCTTCTCGTTTTCAGCTTTTGAATATTCCAGATCATACATCTTGGCTAAATATTTTGCAGTAAGCCCATGTTCTGTTTCAAAAAAAGTAGCAAACTCTTTTGTTTCTTCTTTGCCCGGTAAAATCCTAAAGATTCCGCCACCAGAGTTATTAATGAGTATAATTCTAAAATCTGGTCGAATATAACTGCTCCATAACGCATTGCTATCATAGAAAAAACTCAGGTCACCTGTTATTAAAAGTGTAGGTTCTTTAGCATGAATCGATGCTCCCATTGCTGTAGAAGTACTTCCATCTATACCACTTGTACCACGATTGCAAAATACTTTTAGAGACGCATCCATCGGAAATAATTGTGTATACCTTATCGTAGAACTATTTGCCAAATGAACTTGGTATCCGTGCGGAATGGTTTTCTGCAACTGGTCAAAAACAGTAAAATCTGAAAACTCAATTTTATTTAAATAAGCTTCACGTCTAGCATCGTACTTTTCTTTTACTTTATTCCAATTTTGGTAGTAGTCACTTTCAATATTAACGTTTGAGTTTAGCATCCTCCGTAGAAAATAATTGGCATCCAACTTTATATGTTCCGATAAACAGAAAAAAGTGTCGTACGCTTTTTTGGTATCGATATGCCAATGTGCTTTTGGTTGATACTTTCTTAAAAAGGATTTTATTTTTTTTGAAACGATAAGTCCCCCAAAAGTGATTAACAGTTCGGGTTGAAGCGCCTCAAAAAGTTCTTCGCTTTTTTCCGATTTCTCTATTGGAGCTATAATGCTGTCTATACTCGGGAAAAAATTTGGGTGATGAATATTCGAAGTTGTCTCTGTAAACACCAACATTGTATCGTCATCTGCAAGTGACTCCAAAACTTCTTTATCAATAGCATTTGGATGGTTTACCCCTACCAAAATCATTTTACGCTTACTGGTGTTCCAAATTTCTATAAACGTATCCCAATTTTTAATACCAGGTTCGGTTTCTCTGATTTTTGCAAACTCGGGAACCTCAATACCTGTCGTTTCTACACAATCATACAAAGGCTCTTCAAAAGGTATATTGATGTGTACTGGAGCATGCTTTAGAATTGCTATTTCCAACGCGTTACTTATCTCTGACTCGTTATAAGCCTGAACGGTTGCCTGTGATTCTATATTTAGCGTTTTGGTGAAATTGGCAACTTTGTCTGGAGAATGGGCAGTATCCTGTTTTAAATTGGCGGTGTATCCAATATGTCTTTCAAGAACATTTTCTTGCCTTATCGTTTGCCCGTCACCAACATCAATTTTGTACGAGGGTCTATCCGCAGAAACAACAATAAGGGGTATATCGCTATAGAATGCTTCTGCTACCGCGGGGTAATAATTTAGTAGGGCACTACCCGAGGTACATATAGCTGCTACAGGTTCTCGTAGCTGTTGTGCCATCCCCAGAGCAAAGAAACCTGCACACCGTTCATCAACAATACTAAAACAATTAAAAAATGGATTTTTGGTAAAACCAAGTGTTAGTGGAGCATTTCTGGATCCCGGAGAAATCACAATATTTTTTATTCCTCTCGATTTAAAATAAAGAACAAGCGTCTGCGCCGAAGGAATATTCGAATACATCATGGGTTACAAAAATACGTTCCAAAATGATATTCGCCTAAAATTAGTGTGCATCTATTGAATTGTTCGCAACATTGTTTTGCTTTTGTTCTGTGTCTCAGACCATTCACTTTCTGGCTCCGATGCGGCTGTTATTCCACCACCTACAAAAATGAAAGCTTTTCCTTCTTTCAATTCCATACATCTTAAGTTAACAAATAACGATGTTTGCCGTACTTCGTTTAGATTAAGTTCCCCTAGAAATCCAGTGTAAAAAGTACGTTCGTAATTTTCATTCCCCTTAATAAAAGCCTTTGCTTCATCAGTTGGAATACCACAAATTGCTGGTGTTGGATGTAATGCGGCTACAATGTCCCTTACTTTTGTCTTTGATTTTATTTTTCCAGTGATTTCGGACTTCAAATGCCATAACTTTCCAGCTTTTACAGACTTGGCTTTCCCAACTTTTAGTTCTTCTACTGTGCCAACAAGCTTATCCTCAATATAATCGGTAACCATTTCCTGCTCTTTGATTTCCTTGCTACCCCACTCTGGCAAAGAAGTTTGCCACATAGGCAAGGTTCCTGCGAGCGACATGGTATGTAGGGTTTCGTTATGGATACGCATCAAGGTTTCTGGTGTTGCTCCGCACCATATTCCAATTTTAGGGTGAAAAAACCAATAACAAAATGCATCTTGATAACTATTCAAAAGATTTGTAAAGATTTTATCAGGAGATTTTGATAGGGCTATAGCAACTCTCCGGGATAGCACCACTTTCTTCAAAAACCCCTTTCTAATTTCTTTGATGCCTTTTTCCATCAAATTCAAATGAAAGTCTTTTCCTGATTCTTCTAAGCTCATGTTAGCATCTAAGTTTTGCTCCTCTGCTGCAAAAAGGACAGTTTTGATCTCATCTGGTTTGATCAGTACAGCATTGTCATTTAAATCAAAAGGAGCAAAGACAAATCCACTCTCTTCAAAATTCAAAGTAAAATTTAGATTGGGCGTGGATTGAAAAATACCCTTGACCTCATTCTCGCTAGGTTTCCTATAGATTGAAAATGGCAATCCTATTTTCAAACAAAGATTTGCCTTCTTCAAGAGTTGGTGAAAGTCGCTATTCTTTTGGTAAGGCAATGGTAGTGAGTTTACAATTGGAAATTAAATCTCCTTCCTCGTTTGTAATTTTTATTTCCCAAAGTTGGGTGGTTCTACCTTTATGGATTATAGAAGCTTTTGCGTATACAAATCCTTCGCGTATTCCTTTCACATGGTTTGCGGCAATCTCAATACCCCTTACATAGAATTCCTGTCCGTCCAAGAAAATATAAGATGCAGCGCTACCAACGCTTTCTGCCAGTGCAACCGACGCCCCTCCATGCAATACACCATCTGGCTGGTGCACTTTTGGAGTGACCGGCATTCGGGCTATCAAAAAATTCTCTCCCACATCAACATAGGTAATATCCAAAGTCTCCATTAAGGTTCCCTTGCATATACCATTACAAACTGCTAGAATTTTCTCTTTATGCTCGTTCATACTTCATTTTTTTGTAAAATTACGCAAAGCTTGATCAATTGTACTCAAGTTTTTCAACACCTAAATTTAATGATGGAAAAGACAGTATCATATAACGCCAAAAATACATATGTAACCTTAAATACGTTAACCCATAGAACAAAGAATGTATGGCTCGTATTTCACGGGATTGGCTATTTGAGTCGTTATTTTATTAAGCATTTTGAAAGTTTAGATGTCGATCAGAATTATATTATAGCTCCACAGGCCCCTTCAAAATACTACTTAAAAAATGAATATAAGTATGTTGGCGCAAGTTGGCTCACGAAAGAAAACACCTTAACGGAAACGGAAAATGTATTGAACTACATTGACGCAGTTTTCGATGCAGAACAAATCCCTCCAGAAACCAATCTTTTCGTTTTTGGATTTTCACAGGGAGTATCGATAGCAACACGCTGGATGACCAAAAGAAAAATACATTGCACCACTTTGATTCTCTATGCCGGTGGCATTCCTAATGAATTGGCCGAACAAGATTTTGAATATTTGGATTGGGACATCACAAGTGTCAAAATCGTATATGGGAAAAAGGATAATTATTTAAACAGAGAACGATTAAGGCAAGAGAATATTAAAATCACCAAACTGTTTCAAGATAATGTTGAATTCATCAACTTTGAAGGTGGTCACGAAATGAAAGCGGAAGTAATCCAAAACCTGATCTGAACCTATGGAAGAAATCAACAGACAAATAGCGAACGTTACTTTAGTGGTTAAAGATTATGATGAAGCAATAGCATTCTATACCAAAAAGTTGGGGTTTGAACTTGTGGATGATGTGGATTTAGGTGAAGGGAAACGATGGGTTCTGGTTGCTCCCAAAGGTTCGCAATGCAATATTTTGTTGGGAAAAGCTGCTAATAACGAACAAAAGGCAGCAATCGGAAATCAAACTGGCGGTAGGGTTTTTCTATTCTTAAACACTGCAGACTTCTGGAAAGATTATAGACAAATGCAAAAAAATGGTATCCTATTTAAGGAGGAACCCAGGGAAGAATCTTATGGAACTGTTGTAGTTTTTGAGGATCTCTATGGAAACCTTTGGGATTTGCTTCAACTAAAATAAGAAGCTTTAGCCGTCTTTTTCATCAGTGGAAAAATACGTAATTCTACGTGTGGTATAGGTATTGTCCGGTGTTACAATCTGTTTGATCCAATTTTTTTCCTTATTACTGTCATACTGAAAAATATACTCTTTTACAGATTGGGAAGTCGCTGTTTTTGAAGTGACCTTATCCAACATGCCATCTTCTCCATAGGTGTAGAACAACTTTTTCTCCTGAAGAAATTTCTTTTCAATAGTACTGTACCTAAAAAACTCCTTGGAAATCAGTTTTTTATCAGCATTGAAAACCTCTTCTACGGCAGCGTTGGGTTCTCCATCAATATATTCCTTGGTTAAAACCACATTTTGAACGCCTGTTTTACCTTTTCTTTCTGAAGTTCTAATTGATTTTTCAAGCACTGAATTAATGAAAAAACTTGTGGTCAACTCATTTTTGTATGGAGTATATTCTACCGTGGTTTCGTCAACCCCATCTTCATTTGAAGTCGTAATTTTTATCAACTTCCCTTTGGCATCATAAACATATTCCTGTTGCTCTAGAAACTCCTTATCATAGGAGATGATTTTTTCAAGGACTTTTTTTTTGGGCAAGCTGTCAACGGAATAAAAATTGGCCATCGAGGTGGAAGCGTCAAGGATATTGTTTTTATAACTCTCCATACGCTTTTCCAAAAGCTCGTTGTTGTTATACTTATAATAGGTGATATCCTGGTCCGTATCATTGTATTGTGTTACAGTCTTTACAAGAAGACCGTCTCTATTGAACTCAAAAGATTCTTTTCCATAATCGGTAATCACTAAACACGACTTCACATTCCCTTTAAGGTCAAAATCCTGAACCTTAAATATTTGTATATCCTGCGACCAGACACAGGCATGAAAAAAAAGATTAAAAAATAAAAGTGGAATGTAGTTTTTTACCATATTGCAAAATTACTTCTTAATGAGGCAATTAAAAAATTAAAAGTATGCATGGCCCTTAAAAATAACCTAAAGAAAATACGGCTTTAAAATTTTCGCTGAGGGGCAAAAGGAACAATATCCATAGATAGTTTCTTTCCAGAAATCATCTCGGAGACCAATTTACCAGTGGCAGGGCCCAAACTCCATCCCATCATTGCGTGACCTGTGGCAAAAGTTAAATTCTTGTATTTTGTAGAAGTACCTATGTAGGGTAATCCATCTGGTGTTACGGGCCTTAACCCACATTTGGCATTGCTTTTATCTTCTTCAGATATTTTAAGGCCCTTGTAATAGCGTGCAGCACCTCTGGCAATAGCTTCTACCCGTTCTTTTCGTATAATTTTATTTATACCCGAAAACTCCATTGTTCCGGCAAAACGTGTAAATCCTTGCATGGGGGTAACTGCCATCTTTGCTTCCATTAAAATAGCGGGCATTGTGATATTGGTCGGGCTCTCTACATTTATTCGATATCCCTTGCCCGCTTGTAAAGGTAATTCAATGTTCATCTTTTTGGAAAGTACAGAGGTCCATGAACCCGCAGCAAAAACCACTTCATCCGCTTGGTACTCATTCTTGCTGGTTTTTACCTTTGTAATTGTATCCCGACTAAAAATCATATCCAATACTTCTTCATTTTTCCGCAACTTAACGCCCACCTTTGGTAAAAAATTGACCATTCGCTCCATAAACTGTGAAGGGGTCGTATGTCCATCACATTCATAGTGGATAGCGCCCATCGCATTCAATTCAATCTTGGGCTCTATTTTTTGTAAGCCGCCATTGTCCAAGTAATTAACTTCCAATCCAAGATCTCCAGCTTTCTGTGCTACTTCCATTTCATGGTCTCTGGCCTTTTCTGTTTGGTAGAGCATCAATAGACCTCTGCGCTCTAAATGAAAATCCCCTAAATCACCAGAAGACTTTATACCTTCGTAGAGTTCCCTGCTCAACAGATTGATATCCCTGATAATGGGCATAGCACGCTCCACCTTTTCGTTTGAGGATGATTTTTTAAAGTACCAAGCCCATTTCATAAAATCCAAATCAAATCTTGGTTTCATATAAAAAGGACTAGAAGAATTGAACATGTACTTGATTCCTTTTGAAATCATTCCGGGAGACGCCAAAGGGACAATATGACTAGGAGTAATGTATCCAGCATTTACAAAAGATGCTCCAGAAGTAATATCGCCCTTATCCAAAACAGTCACCTGATGTCCTTCTCTTTGAAGGAAATAAGCCGTGGAAAGTCCTACTATTCCTCCACCTACTACAACAACATTCTTATTTGCCCCCATATTATAATACTTGAAATCCCAGTGCATATGGGTCGTCATTCGTGTCTATGGTTATGGTATTTCTTCCATAGATTTTTGCCCATCCCTTTATGCTAGGTATGATTGCTTTTTGATTCATAATCACAGTTTCCTGTTCCACTTTTCCAACAAATTTAGAACCAATAAAGCTCTCGTGTATGTATTCTTCCCCAATTTTTAAAAGTCCCTTTGCATATAGCTGTGCCATACGTGCAGACGTGCCAGTGCCACAAGGAGACCGATCTATCGCTTTATCACCATAAAAAACAGCATTTCTCCCCGACGCATTTTTATCGATTGAATCACCGGTCCATAAAATATGGGAGACCTTGTTGATATTCGGATTTTCAGGATGGATAAAGCGATTTAGATATGTAGTGTTGATTTTCTTTCTGATTTCTTGTGAAAACTGAATCAACTCACTCGCCTTAAAATCATGCATTCCTGAAAAATTTTTCTGTCGGTCAATAATCGCATAGAAATTACCCCCAAAAGCAACATCAAAAAAAAGTTCTCCAAGTATGGAAGAGTTTATCCTTAGTCCTATCTCAGCAAGATAACTTGTAACATTGGTCAATTTTACCCAAGCTACTTTGTCATTGGATTTATAGTAGTCTATTTCCACCAATCCTGCAGGCGTTTCCAATCTTACTTTTCCTTCTGTTTTTGGCTGAATCAATCCTTCTTCCAATGCAATGGTAATGGTTCCTATGGTACCATGTCCGCACATTGGTAAGCAACCGCTCGTTTCTATAAAAAGAATCGCAATATCATTTTTAGGATCATGTGGCTCATATAGGATACTACCACTCATCATATCATGTCCCCGTGGTTCGAACATTAATCCCGTGCGTATCCAATCAAATTCTTGTAGAAAGTGTTGTCGTTTTTCCTCCATCGTCTTTCCTACGAGCTTGGGGCCTCCATCAACAACTAAACGCACAGGGTTTCCACAAGTGTGCGCATCGATACATTTGAATGTATGAACTGCCATTTGTTATTATGGTATTTCAGGTCTGGTCTTCACTCCTTTCTCAATTATCGATAGAACGCGGCTCCGTTCTTCGCCTTGTAATGGCATCCTTGGCAATCTTACATATTCGGTACCTATGCCAGTGGCAACTTCCGCTAGTTTTATATTCTGTACCAATTGTGGATTTATGTCCAACTCAAGTAAAGGCATAAACCATCTATAAATTTTAGTAGCTTCTTCTATCCTACCCGCCTTGACCAATTCATAAATTGCTACGGTCTCCCTTGGAAAAGCACAAACCAAACCTGCCACCCAGCCTTCAGCTCCCATCAAAAGGCTTTCCATAGCTAGAGTATCAACTCCACATAGAACCTTCAATCGATCTCCGAACCTGTTTTTAATTCTGGTGATGTTGGTAAGATCTCTGGTCGAATCTTTAACGGCTTGTATGTTGTCATTTTTTACAAGTTCCTCGAACATATCAAGGGTTACCTCAATTTTGTAGTCCACTGGATTGTTATAGATCATTATGGGCAAGGAAGTACTCTTGGCTATTGCGTCAAAGTAGGCCAGAGTTTCGTAATCCGTTGCATTGTATTGCATTGGCGGTAGAATCATTAATCCTGAAGCCCCATATTGCTTCGCCCTTTCCGCAGCAACAATAGCATTCTTTGTTGTCTTTTCGGCTATGTTCATAATGACAGGGATTTTACCGTCAACTAATTCCACCGTATGCGCTATCAATGCCTTTTTCTCGTTATCGTCTAGCGTACTTGCTTCTCCCAATGAACCACCGAGTATTATAGCATGTACTCCAGCTTTTATCTGCGCATTAATATTTGTCGCAAACATTTGCATGTCCAATTCATCATTTGCGGTAAACTTGGTGGTGATTGCCGGCATCACCCCGTTCCAGTCCATTTTCATGAGTCTAAACAGTTGATTATTAATTCAACAATATACATAAAAGCTCTCTTAAAAGTATATGTTTTCATTTGCATTTCTTTAGTTATCTTTTGATTATTTTTGGGAGATTTTGAAAACATATTTTATGAAGAAAGTTTCTTTAATAGCTATAGGTATTGTATGCTCCTGTAACACTTCGCAGAAAACAATTTCCGAACCCTCCTCCTTAAAAAAGGAAATCGATCCTGTAGTATATGCTCAGACCATAACAGAGGAAGAATTAAAAGAGTATCTCTATACGTATGCTTCAGATGAGTTTGAAGGTCGTGAAACTGGTAAACCCGGACAAAAAAAAGCAGTTGCTTACCTTAAGGCAGCATATGAAGAATTAGAAATACCTGCGGCTAAAACAGATGGAGATTATTTGCAAAATGTACCCCTAGAGGTTGCCAAAGTTCCAAAAGGAACAGTTTTGGTTGATGGAAACACGTTTCAACTAGGTGAAGACATTCTAACTTTTACCGCAGCTGATGGTGATTATTCCAATGTGGTCTATGCTGGCTATGGCATTGAGGAAGGAGATTATTCCGACTATAGTGAATTAGATGTAAAGGATAAATTGGTATTGATCAAAGCCGGTGAGCCAACGAACAATAACGGCACTTATGTTCTATCTGGTACTGAGGAAAAATCTGCATGGAGCAACATGTCCGAAGCGATGGGAAAAAAGTCCAACTTAGCTGTTGAAAAAGGGGCAACTGGTATCCTGTACTACGATGCACAGAATTTTGCCCGATTCAAAAATTATTATGAATTCATGAAAGAGAACAACAGTGGAAAAATGGCACTGAAAGGTGAAGCTAACACCAATTTTATTGTGCTCTTGAACAACAAATCCGCTACTGCTTTTATAAATGATATTGATGGGGACAATGTTCCAAAATCAATTTCAACAGATGTAAAAATCGATATAGTCAGTGGAAACGACCAGATAAATTCGGAAAACGTTGTTGCTGTCTTAAAGGGTTCCGAAAAGCCTGACGAATATGTTGTGATATCCTCTCATTTAGATCATATTGGTGTTACCGCGAACGGACAAATAAACAATGGTGCCGATGATGACGGTTCCGGTACTGTTGCACTTCTTGAAATTGCAGAAGCTTTTAAAAAAGCGGCAGAAGCTGGTGAAGGTCCAAAACGCTCTATTGTTTTTCTACATGTCACTGGTGAAGAGAAAGGTCTTTTGGGCTCAAAATATTATACGGATTATGACCCTGTTTTTCCATTGTCCCAAACGGTTGCAAATCTTAATATTGATATGATAGGAAGGATTGACCCAAAGCGTGTAGGAGACCGAAACTATGTGTACTTAATTGGTTCTGATAAACTGAGTACTGAATTACATGACCTTTCTGAAGCTATAAATGAAAAGTATACCAATATTGAATTGGATTATACGTATAATGATGAAAATGACCCTAACAGATTTTATTACAGGAGCGATCATTATAATTTTGCCAAAAATAATATTCCAATCATCTTTTATTTTAATGGTACACATGCCGATTATCATCGTCCCGGAGATACACCGGATAAAATAAATTATGACTTACTGGAAAATAGAACACGACTTGTTTTCCATACAGCTTGGGAAGTTGCAAATAGGGAAGATAAAGTTATTGTGGATAAGCCATCCAAGTAATGAACAAAATATAGTAAAAACAAAAAAGCCCTCTTATTCTAGAGGGCTTTTTTTGGGTGGAAGACGGGATTCGAACCCGCGACCCTCGGTACCACAAACCGATGCTCTAACCAACTGAGCTACAACCACCATTTAAGCGGTGGCAAAAATACTTCTTTTTATTAATTCAATCAAATGAAATTTAAATTTACCTCTTAAAAAGAATAAAAAAATTAACTCCCGAAATGCTTATCTATTTTTAGTATTCTGTAGCAATAGTGATAATATTTGGTTTGACAGTCTGTATGATTTAGTACAAAACTTCGGTGAATGACACTTTAAAATAGTCAAAACACACAATTATTGAACTTTCACAACATTTTATTCCTAAAAAGCACGCTCAAAACTATTTTTATGATTCGAGATTTTGAAAATACATGCCCAAATCGACCTACTTTTTTAATCTACAAAAGTTATTGTACAAAATAACGTTAATCAGTTGTGTCGTATTCTTAGCATTCCCCGTCCAATCCCAAAAAATAAAAAGGGACAGTATTGTCTACAAATTAAATCGATTACAATCCTCAAAGGAGTTTAAGGCACAAGATACCACATACATAAACTTGCTCTCCAGCCTTGCTTCTACCTATCGTTTTATGAACAAGGACAGTCTGTATGTTATTTCCAAAAGAGTATTAAAACTTAGCAAAGAAGTAAATTATACAAATGGTAAAATCCAGGCTTTAGAGGCAATAGGGGATTATTTTTCAGACGAGGGAAATCGTGAAAAATCAATGGCCTACTTTAAAAAGGCACTTCATCTAGCACGAAAAACAGGCAATAAAGAGTATGAACTTAGTATTATAAATGGGCTTGGGCACGATTATGATTATGAAGGAAACAACGCGGAAGCACTCAACCTTTATTTAGAGGGAATAGATGTAGCTAAACAAACGGACAATAAACATATGTTGTCAATTCTTAATGAAAATATTGCAAGTCTATACATTCGGCAAAAGGATTACAAGAACGCATTGGTTTTTTATGATACCGTACAGGCCATAAATGAAGAAATGGGCAATGAGGTTTTCCATGCCGAAACACAAAGCAACATGGCTTCATTGTACAAGGATATCAAAGATTTTGAGCAAGCCATGTTCAATGTAAACAAAAGTATCACTACGTTCGAAAAACACAAAATCTATGATTGGCTGGCATATGCGTACGAAGTTAAGGGAAGCATATATCTAGAACAGAAAAAATACCAATGGGCTTTATATTGGTATGATCAAGCTAATATGCTCCACAAACAGCAATTGGACGACGAAAGGGAAAAAATACAATTATTGAACGGTATGGCCAAGGTATACCTAGGTCTTGAGAAAGATAGTCTATCCTTACAATATGCGGAAGAAGGTTTTCAATTATCAAAAAAAATCAAATCATTACAAGGACAAATAGATTGTTCAGAAACTTTGTACAAGCTATATAAAAAGCAGAATAGCTCGGATAACGCTTTAGTATATTTAGAGACCTTCAAACAACTTTCCGATTCTCTTTCCAAAGACAAAAGCAAACAAAGTCTTGCCTTGCTAGAGACTAAACTAAAATATGAAAAGGAAAAAGATGACCTAATTACTGCCAACGAAACCGCTCTGGCCAAGCATAAAAGTTATATCTATTTGACTGTTGCTGTTTTGGTCATCTTAACCTTTATAACTTTTTTGATACGTCGCAGTGAGCATATTCAGAAAAAATTGAACAGGGAGCTTCACGAAAAATCCAAGGTGGTCAGTGAACGTGAGGTAGAACTTCACGAAAACAATAAGACAAAGACTAAATTATTTTCCGTAATCGGTCACGATTTACGTGGGCCTATCGGTGCGCTACAGGGGATGCTCAAATTATTTACAGATGGTGAAATTGGCAAAGATGAGTTCATCTCTTTTATTCCAAAGTTAAAATCCGATGTAGAAAACATATCCTTTACATTAAACAACTTATTGTCATGGGGGCAGACCCAAATGAATGGGGTTACTACCAAACCCAAAAGGCTTTCTTTAGATAAGCTGGTGAGCGCTAATATTAAATTACTATCGGAAGTAGCCTCTGGAAAATCAATAAAAATAATCAATCAATTGCCTGAGAATCCTTTGATATATGCCGATCATCACCAAATAGATATCGTAGTCCGAAATCTTCTGAGCAATGCCATAAAGTTTACTCCCGAAAATGGCCTAATTACGATTGAAGCAGAGGAAAAAAAGGACATGTGGGAAATCATTATCCGTGATACAGGTATAGGCATGAACAAAGAAATTCAGAAAAAAATCTTTAAAAGTACTACCAATATTACCACATATGGTACCAATAATGAAAAAGGAACCGGTCTTGGCCTTTCACTTTGCAAAGAAATGATTCAAAAGAACAAAGGTGAAATTTGGGTAGAAAGTATATTGCGCAAAGGTTCTTCTTTTCATTTTACAATTCCAAAAGCAGAGAAAAGATACCAGAATGCCAGTTAAAGTGTTTATATTAAATCATCAAGATTATCTACCGCAACATAGCGCTCAGCTGTAAAGCCTTCTGCATACTCAACCCCGATCAACCTTCCTAAGTCCCTTGCCCTGTAGTTTACACTATCGATAAAGTTTTTACTACTTATGGGTGTTTCCGGTTCGTCACTATTTGGATCAAAAAATTGTGACTCATAAGCTAGGATGGATGCTGTTTTTTTTTCGATAAAGCCAGATACATCAACTACAAAATCTGGTTCTAAATTCTTCCATTGAATAAAATGATATACAACTTTAGGCCGCCATGCATCCTGCCATTGTTCCTCACCTTCCATTTTGGTATCTATTTTGACCAAACCACTTAAAAAGCAGGAATCGCTAACCAATTTACTTCCTTTGGCATGGTCAATATGCCTGTCATCGATTGCATTGCAGAGTACAATCTCCGGACGATATTTTCGGATTATTTTTATGATTTCCAACTGATGCGCTTTGTCATTGGTAAAAAAACCATCGGCGAATTCCATATTCTCACGAACGGAAACCCCTAAAATCCCAGCTGCATCCAGCGCTTCTTTGTCCCTAATTTCAGCAGAACCCCTTGTACCCAACTCACCACGGGTCAAATCGATAATTCCAACTTTTTTCCCTCTTGAAATCTCTTTGGCAATGGTACCTCCAGCACCTAACTCTGCATCATCTGGGTGAGCACCAAATACTAAAATGTCTAACTTCATGTATCTATTTTATGCAAGTACTGCTATGGATTTAACCTTGACAATGGCTTGTTCAATATCTTCGATCAAATCTTCCATCTCCTCAATACCTAAAGAAAACCGTATCAATGTGTCTTTAATCCCCTGTTTCTCCCTGTCTTCCGGTGTCATTAAGGCATGGGATGTTTGGGTTGGTGAGAGCACCGTACTTTCAACTCCTGCCAAGCTCATGGATGGTTTTATGAGCTGTAAATATTTAAAAAACAGCGAGGTATCAATCGAAGCATTCAACTCAAAAGAAAGCATTCCGCCAAACCCTTTCATCTGTGATTTTGCCAATTCGTGATCAGGATGGGTTTGGAGTCCAGGGTAGTACACATTTTCAACATCCTTGCTCTTATTTAAATACGTTGCCATTTTCATGGCATTTGTATTTTGGGCATTTACCCTAATCGCCATTGTTTTTATACTTCGCTCCAAAAGCCAAACGGTGTAATCACTAAGACTACCGCCAAAACAAATAGCTGTTTGGAAAACCTTGTCCATATTCTTTTGAGTCGAAGCAATTACCCCTGCACAGATGTCCGAGTGCCCTCCCATATATTTCGTAGCACTATGCAGCACCACATCGATGCCAAAATCAATTGGGTTTTGGTTGATGGGACTCGCAAACGTGTTATCTATCATGGAGAGGATGCCATGCTTTTTTGCCAGTTTACCAATAGCATCCAAGTCAGTAATCGTTAACAAAGGATTAGAAGGGGTTTCTATATAAATCACCTTGGTGTTCGGTTTGATTTCTTTTTCAAGATCATCTACTTTCCAACCATTGGTGAACGAATAACTGATACCGTATTTCTCAAACTGGGTGACAGCAAAATTGTAAGTGCCTCCATATAAGGTCTGTTGTAGCACGATGTGGTCTCCCGCTTGTAAGAAAGCCATCAAAGCAGTACTTATTGCCGCCATTCCACTTCCAAAAATCAAGGCAGCTTCAGCATGTTCCAAAGCTGCCAATTTTTTGCACAACGCTTCTTGGTTGGGCGTATTGAAATATCTTGGATAGCGTTTTACATCAACATCCTCAAATGCATAGGAAGTACTCATGTACAAAGGGGATACAGCCCCTTTAAATTGTACATCTTCCAACTCTCCCGTGTGGGTACACGTCGTATTTGGACCTTTAACACTCTTTTTCATAGGTTTAAAACTTTAGGCTAAATATACAAAACCCTTACACTTGAACCTTCTTCCAGTTTCCTTTTTTAAACCATATCATTGCCATGATGGCAAGAAGTATTTCTGCTGATGTGATTGCAATAAAAACACCTATTGCACCCCAATCCAAAACCAAGGCCGCAATGTAAGCAAAGGGCAATTGAAACATCCAAAAAGAGAAAAAATTAATCTTTGTAGGGGTTTGGGTATCTCCAGAACCATTAAATGCTTGTGTCAGTACCATACCATACGCATAAAATACATAGCCTATTGCTATTATCTGAAGACATATTGCTCCATTTTCGACCACGCTGGGCGTTGCATTGAACCACGAAATAATATTTTCCGCAAATACTAGATAAAGTACAGATACCAATCCCATAAAGTAGGCATTGTACTTTCCTGTTTTCCAAACGGATATTTCTGCCCTTTCAGGTTGTTTAGCGCCAAGGTTTTGACCTACCAAAGTTGCCGCAGCATTGCTCATCCCCCATGAGGGCATTAAGCTGAACATCATAACACGTATAGCTATTGTATATCCTGCCAGTACTTCACTGCCAAACTCGGACATAATACGCATTAGGAATACCCAACTTGAGGTACCGATCAAAAACTGGGCAATTCCGCCTAAAGAAACCTTTACCAGATTCATCATGACTTTCAAATTGAAAACCAAATCTTTGAGAGCTAATTTTATTTTGCTCCATCCAAAAAATAAAATTCCCAATTGAAAAAGTACCGCGGTTCCCCGCCCAATGTTTGTAGCGATTGCTGCACCCATAACCCCATATTCAGGAACAGGTCCCCATCCAAAAATAAAGATCGGGTCAAGAATAATGTTCAATCCATTGGAGAGTATTAAGGCCCACATGGCGATGGAGGCATCACCCGCTCCCCTAAAGATAGCATTGATCATGAACAGTAGCATGATGGTTATGTTCCCTCCAATCAAAAACTGAGTGTAGCCATAACCTTCCGCGATCAAATCTGGTTCGCCTCCCATCAACCCTAGAATTTCTTTAGCATAAAAGATACCTATCAGACCTAGTGCAATAGAAATTAAAATTCCAAGACCAATAGCTTGTACAGCCGCTATCTTAGCACCTTGAAGATCCTTCTCTCCTACTCTACGTGCCACTATTGCAGTGGCAGCCATACTTAAGCCTATGGCAAGGGCATATACCAAGGTAATTACAGATTCTGTTAGGCCTATTGTTGCTACTGCATTTACACTGACTTGCGAAACGTATGCAATGTCGACCAATGCAAAAATGGATTCCATCAGCATTTCCAAAATCATAGGAATGGAAAGCATAAAAATAGCTTTGCGAATACTGCCAGAGGTAAATTCTGTTTCCTTACCGGTAACGGCAATCCAAAAATAGCTAAGTGATTTTTTAAAAAAAGATATATTGAAATTTGTCATTATGTTGAATTATGTATAAAAAAGAGGTGAAAATGTCAGTTCGTCAGGAAAGTATCCCAATTACTTTTTTGGCGTATTGCCTATGACATCTATAGCGGACATAATTCTTATAACTTCATGATGGTACAAAGATGTAAAAAAAATCAATACTATTTTAAAAAATTGTGTAGCCAGCACAAAAAATTGTATCATGCAATCTTTAAACTTCATTTTTAAACCAAACTAAAAAGAATTCTATGCAATTTGTTTTTTCACGGTTCTGCATTGTATTGCTCTTATTCGTTTCATGTAAAAATGCTGCTGTTCCAGTTGCAAGTAGCTCTAATGGCTATCAAGGACAGGGAACAAATCCTGTTGTGCCCACTGTAAACAAACCTGTTCAAAAACAGTGGAAAGGCACATGGTCTTTTGATGATGATACTACTTTTTTCACAAATGATTTTGATGGCGCACGATTAAACGGAGTCGCAGCCGATGGAGATGATCATTATACTCTTTTGATCACTGCGGAGAATACACCAATAAATGTTAGTCCGTGGTATGCCTTTAAAGTTTGGACGGAGCATCCTAGGGAAATCACCATAAAACTCTCCTACCAAGATTCCAGAAGTCGTTATTACCCAAAAATAAGCTCAGACGGAATTCATTTTAAGTCCTTGGACAGCACGGCGTTCAAGGCCATAAATCCGGGCGAGGGTGAATTTGGCATAAAAGCGGCACCAGAGTTTGTGGAGCTTACCTTATCAATTAAAAAGGAACCCATATGGATAAGCGCACAGGAGCTTTATCCCTCTAAACGTGTTAACCAATGGATAGATTCACTCTCCCACAAACCATACATTTCCAACTATGAAATAGGAAGAACCACAGAAGATAGAACAATAAAGCTTATGGAAATCAAAGGAGATAGCCCCACAAAAAAAGCAGTAATGATTATCTCTAGACAGCATCCGCCAGAAGTAACGGGATTTCTTGCCATGAAGTCCTTTATTGAAACAATTTCCAGCGAAACGGCCCAAGCAAAGAAGTTTAGAAAGACCCATACTGTTTTTGTGGTACCCCTAATGAATCCAGATGGTGTGGACAATGGGCATTGGCGGCATAATATGGGAGGAATCGACCTAAACAGGGATTGGCAAAATTTTAATCAACCCGAAACCAAAAGTGTGCGGAACTTTTTGAAAAAAAAGAACAAGGAAGGATTTAAGTTCGTTTTTGGGGCCGATTTCCATTCAACTTGGGACGATATCTACTATCCTTTGGATACTACGGTAACAGGGCAAAAAGGTAAAATTGTCTTTGATTGGATTGAAAATATAAGTGATAGACTTCCACAAAAAAAATCCAACGTGGTACCTTCAGATAAGCTGGACCCAACCATGGTATCGCGCACCTATTTTTTTGTAGAACACCAAATGCCCGCAATTGTATTTGAACTTGGGGATAATACACCAAGGGACTTTTTAAAACTCAAGGGTAAAGTAGCTGCCGAAGAATTGATGCAATTGCTACTCGAAGATGACTAAGTTATTATACGCTTCATCTAAGACATGCCTGCTTCGCCAAGAGGCTCACTTTTTAGTTCTTTGCTTTTTGGAGATTGGACATAGTTTACACGGTATCGCCAATAGCTAATTGCACCAAGTACTAATATCCCCAATACGATGTACTTTACATAGTCCGGGGTTATAGCGGCCGAACCTGACTGGGCGTAACTATGCAAACCAACCAAATAAAAGTTAACACCAAAATAAGTCATCATAATCGAGCCATAAGCAGCAACACTCATAAAATTATAAAACCATCGTCCACGCAAAGCCGGAACAAAACGCATATGCAGCACAAAGGCATATATCATAATTGAAATTAGGGCCCAGGTTTCTTTAGGGTCCCAACCCCAATAACGCCCCCAGCTTTCATTGGCCCATTGACCGCCCAGAAAGTTCCCAATGGTCAACATGACCAATCCAATTGTCAGGGCCAATTCGTTGATAATGGTTAACTCCTTCAGATTGATTTCCATGCGCTCCTTGTTCTTTTTGGTCGTCAAAATCATGAGAAGTAAAGCTGTGACCCCTAGAATCATACCAACGGTCAAAGGACCATAACTGCCAACAATTACAGCAACATGAATCATTAACCAGTAGCTGTCCAAGACGGGTACTAGATTGCCAATAGCTGGGTCAACCCAACTTTGATGGGCAATAAATAGGAGCATGGAAGCAACAAAAGTACTTGCCGCTAAAGTAAGGTCGCTTTTTCTGATAAAAAGCAAGCCCAATCCCAAAGTCGCCCAACTCACATAAAGAATGCTCTCATAGGCATCACTCCAAGGCGCATGGCCAGATATGTACCATCGCAGTATCAGTCCAGCCGTATGCCAAATAAAAAGGATAACGATAATGCCCTTAAAAAAATAGGTTGCCGCTTTCCAAATTTCCCGCTCCTTAAAGATTCTGAATATGAGTACAAAAAAGAGAAAAACCCCTAACATCATATAGTACTTGTAGAGCTTATTAAAAATATCGAGCTTGTTATAAACTATCTCGACCTTTATTTTTTCATTGGAAGGTAAAACTTCGGAACCATGGTTTTTTTGGTTTTGCTTAAAAGCCTCTAGAAGCTTGTCTGCCTGGGTATAGTCTCCAGTTGCAATTGAATTTTGAAGCGTATTCAAATAGTACGGAAGTGCATTGGCCATAAAATTGGCATACAATGAGTCCTGCACTTGGTACTGCCCGGACCGAAACTCCACCGCAGATATCCATTTATTGTTCTCATCATTTAGTAGGGGAAATACTTTTAGGGTTTGACCGCTCAACGCCATCTCCAATAGCGTAAAACGCTCATGTAGCTTGATAAAGTCTTTTTGAAATTTGTTGGGGTTTGTGGTGGATGTAGCCTCCTCTAAATAAGGTTTTAAACGATACATCCCTGCTGCATCAAATAAATCTGTGGCTTTAATATATTTCTCCCCCTTTTTTACTTTTAGTATCTCCCGTATACTATCGTTTTGCTTAGAACCTAAGTTGGTAACAATAAATTCGGTGTGGTACCAAGCAACTCGGTTGAGCATCATGGATAGGAAAACTTGATCAGAATCAAGTCCACGAAATTTATCCTTACCGCTTAACTTTCTCAAAAGTTCGGAGGTAAACGTATGAAGTGGCTTCATACGCCCTCCTTCGTCTTGTACCACCAAAGCTCCAAATTTTTCAGCATGTTCCTTGGATACCGTAGTCGATTTGATTACAGAATCAATTTGTGCGCTCGTTGGTTCGGCGATGTGATTTTGGGAAGTCTCTTGCGCAAAAGAAAAGAGGCTTATGAACAAAGTAAACACCGTTAAAGCAGCTTTTTTCTTTTGTACTTTTTGTAATGATTTAGCTAAATCGCGAAATCTGGTCTTTCCAAAAAGCATGATTCCCATCAAACCTATATATAGCAGGAAATACCCAATGTATGTAATCCAAGTGCCCCAAAGGTCATGATTGACCGAAAGAACGGTTCCTTTTTCATCTGGATGAAAACTGGATTGGAAAAATCGGTATCCTTTGTGGTCCAATACATGATTCATAAAGATATCGTAATCAAAATTGCGTTCATCTTCGACCGTAATTTTACTCATAAAGGAAGCATAGCCCGCTTCCGTACCGGGATACTTTTCGGCAATGAAATCATTTAGTTGGATGGAAAAAGGAAGCTCATATATCTTGGAACCATAACTCAATGAAAAATCCAATCCACCTACCTGTACTTTGTCCGAAAAATTGGATGTGCCCTGCCCTCCCAATAGTTTTTGTTCCAAAGTTTGTCCGTTAGCCGTAATCGATACGACCAAAGCATCCTGGGTAGCTTCAGTAATCTCATCTTCGGGAACTTTTACAATGCCGTAACTACCTTTAATGAGAGGTTCGGGAATTACGAATTGCATCCCTGCCATATTGTACAGGGAACGTAGTTGAAATGTCTGTAAACTATCGCTGGCAACCGTTCCCCTCAATTGGTCTGCCATTCGCATAAAATCGCCTTCAAAAGGGGAATTTATCTGGTAATCGTTACCATCGGTATAGATATTTATTGCACCCGTAGTCTCTTTATTAAGTGCAAACAGCACATTATGGATACTGGCCACTTGTCCGTTTTCCAAAAAGTGCTCATGGCGTTCGCCGTCTCCCGCTTCAACAATTTTCAGATATTCCTTCCCGTTTTCGTCCATTACCAAGTCCTTCTTGGCACCATCCATAAAATCAACAAAGGAAATTTTGAAGGATTGTCCATTAAAATCAGATTTCCAAGGAAGGCTGGAGCGTTTTCCTTCTGCCGTTACGAGGATATCATCTTCCAATACCTTTCTGCGGGTTTCCCCTCCTACATCGCCGTCCACAAAAACTGTTAAATATGTTTTATCGGAATAGAACCTATTTTCAGAGTTTCCCTCCCTGATGGGCATCATACCCTCATAACTGATGTAGCGTGTAACAAATGCCCCTACAATGATCAAAATCCAAGATAAGTGTAATGTGAGAACTGGCCATTTTTTAAAGGTCAATAATTTGTACCGAAAAATGTTACCCATAAAATTTATCACAAAAAATATCATGATGGCCTCAAACCAGGTAGCGTTATAGATGTAGATTCTGGCAGTTTCGGTACTGTACTGACTTTCCACAAAGGTTCCAATGGCCATTGCTGTTGCAAAGACCAAAAAAAGAACAGCCATAAGTCGTGTAGAAAAAAGGGTCTTTTTTAGTAGTTCTATCATCTAGCTCAAGAAGGGTTTTAAGCATGCAAAAATACCATCTTTTTACCATTTATTGTCTTTACCGCTACTATAAAAGGTTAAACAGATTTGTTAATTATTCCAAAAAAGTATGTTGCTAAATTCGTAGTTTTGACCATGCTTTCAACAGTGATTTTAGGAACGGGAAATGTTGCACAGCATTTGTTCAAGGCATTTACCCAATCCAGCTTGGTAGAGGTGGTTCAGGTGGTCGGTAGAAAAGAAACCAATTTGGAGTACTTTTCCAAAACTACAGCGACCACAACAAACTTTGACCAAATTAAAGATGCCGATGTATACCTTATAGCTGTCAAGGATGATGCGATACCCTCTGTTTCAAGATTTCTTAAAGATAGACTGGGTATTGTTGCACACACTTCAGGTGCAGTGTCCATGGATTTCTTAGAATCAAAAAACAATGGTGTATTTTATCCATTACAAACCTTCACAAAAGGGAGGGAGATTGATTTAAAATCGGTACCCATCTGTATTGAAGCAAAACAGGAATTGGCCATTAAAGCTTTAAAAATATTGGGAAACGCTATTTCAGAATACGTCTATGAGATAAATTCCCTACAACGAAAAAAACTACATCTTGCTGCTGTATATGCCAATAACTTTGTTAATCATCTTTATGGCATAAGTGAGACTATTTGTTTGGATGAGGGACTGCCTTTTGCTTTATTACAACCTTTAATCAAGGAGACGGCCAATAAGGTACAATCCATTTCACCAAAAGAGGCACAAACGGGGCCAGCTATTAGAAACGATAAAAAAACGATGAACAGTCATTTGAAATTATTGAAAAAAGAAAGTCAAACCGAACTTTACACCTTATTAAGCAAAGCGATAAAAGAAACTCATGAAGAAAAATTATAAAGAACTTTTAAAGGACATCAGCACTTTTGTATTCGATGTGGACGGTGTATTTACAGATGGTTCCATATTGATAACCACTCAAGGCGAAATGCTGCGAAAAATGAATGTAAAAGATGGATATGCCCTTAAGACAGCCTTGCAGAAAGGATATAATGTATGTATTATTTCTGGTGGCACTAACGAAGGTGTAAAGGAACGGTTAAAAGGTCTGGGGGTTACCAATATTTATTTAGGAGCGCACTACAAGCAAGAACCCTTGGAGGAATATATGGATACTCATAACATAAATTCAAAAAACATGCTGTACATGGGTGATGATTTACCAGATATACCACCTATGAAAATGGTAGCTCTTGCCACTTCTCCCCAAAATGCAGTAGCTGAGGTCAAAGCAATTTCAGATTATGTTTCCCATAAAAATGGTGGTGATGGTTGTGTTCGTGATATTATTGAGCAGGTGTTGAAAGTACGAGGTGATTGGAACGATAATTTTAGCGCTAAAAATGATTGAAGACTCACCTCTAAAAGGAAAACTCAAGGATTACAAGCTTATTCTAGGCTCTGGGTCACCCAGAAGAAAAAAGTTTCTTGAAGAAATGGGGCTTGATTTTGAGGTACGGCCAAAATCGGTAGAAGAAATCTATCCAGACCAGTTACAGGGCGAGGAGATAGCTTCTTATTTGGCCAAATTGAAGGCAAACCCTTTTCAAAAAGAACTGGAAGCAAACGAAATAGTGCTGACCTCGGACACCGTAGTGTGGCACAAGGGAAAATCATTGGCCAAAGCCGAAGATAAAACAGACGCTTTTAATATGTTACAAACCCTGTCCAATGATTGGCACGAGGTAATCACTGCGGTATGTTTTACTTTTAAAACCATTCAAGAAGTAGTAACCGAAACCACTTTGGTCCGATTCAAGGAGCTTACATCAAAAGAAATAGATTATTACATTGATAACTACAAGCCTTATGACAAGGCAGGTGCTTACGGCATACAAGAATGGATAGGGCTTATTGGTGTTTCTGAAATAAAAGGGTCCTACAATAACGTTGTTGGATTGCCTACTCAATTAGTTTACAAAACGTTAACACGTATGGTTTCCTAGAACAGGATGCTTAATTTTATTAAAATTTATCAGCTATGAAAACTATTTTTAAGACTAAACTTACTGTTTTACTTGGGCTATTGTTTCTTTTCATACTTTCTTCATGTGTGGACAAAACAAATGCTTCCAGCAAAGAACTGGCTTTAAATGATGAAGGTACAGGAAACACTGAAGCTGTAAAAGCTCCAAAAAAGCAACTCTCCGAAGATTTTAAAAAGTATTGGTATGCTGGTAATGCCGAAATTACCTCATATACCCTTGAGCAAGCAAGATATGGCGAGCTAAGAGATGGAAACGCTGTGCTAGTTTATGTTACCGAGCCTTTTTTACCCAAAATACAGGTCAAGGCAGATCGTAGCAATCCCACTAATATTCCCGTTCTTAAATTAAATGCCACAAAAAACTACTTGACAGGTATTTATCCCTACTCTGTGATGGGAAGCACTTTTTATCCAGTTCATGACAATCAACATGCACTAAAAACTAGCTTATCCATTCAAGAGTGGTGCGGACATGTCTATTCACAAATCAACAACAGGGATTCATTTGAATTTACCTCCCACTCCTATTTTGAAGGTGAAGCCGACCAAAACCTAAAACTGGAAAAGAATATAATGGAAAATGAAATTTGGAATAAAATAAGAATCAATCCTAACGATTTGCCTGTAGGGGATTTAGAAGTAATTCCTTCCCTCGAATATATTCGACTTCGACATAAAGAATTGAAAGCTTATAAAGCAACAGCTTCATTAGATTCAAAAAGCGGTATTTCCACTTACTCTTTAGCCTATCCAGAATTGGACAGAACATTGAGCATCAACTTTACCACTGCATTTCCACATACTATTGAAAGTTGGACAGAAAGCTTTAAAAGTGGTTATGGACCTAAGGCCAAAGTAATGACCACTAAAGGCACAAAACTTAAATCCATAAGAACGGCTTATTGGGGACAAAATAGCAACAAGGACCTAATACTTAGGGATAGCTTAGGACTTTAAGGTAAGTTATGCCTTGTTAAAGATGTTTTAAATAGCACACAGTGTTATTTTGAAACTTTTATATTTGGTGCAACCACTAAAAAACTACCATGCGAAACATTTGGGTCGGTATCCTTACTATTATTATTGTTGTTTCAAATTCATTAGCCCAAAAACCAAATAAACCTTCTTCCACAGAAATTCACCATAACCTTCAAAAATTGAACTTTTTGGGTACGGCGCTTTTCATTGCAGCACATCCAGATGATGAAAATACAAGACTGATTTCATACTTATCCAATCATGATAAAGCCAGGACTGTCTATCTTTCACTTACGCGAGGTGATGGCGGTCAAAATCTGATAGGTTCTGAATTAAGGGAGTTACTGGGGGTATTAAGAACACAGGAGTTATTGGCGGCAAGAAGAGTCGATGGCGGTGAACAATGGTTTACCAGAGCCAATGATTTTGGATATTCCAAACATCCAAAGGAAACGCTCAAGATTTGGGATAAGGAAAACGTTTTAGGTGATGTCGTTTGGGCCATCAGAAATTTAAAGCCCGATATAGTCATAAATCGTTTTGACCATAGAACTGCGGGCACTACACATGGACATCATACTTCTTCAGCGATATTGAGCATGGAAGCGTTCAACTTGGCCAATGATGCTAGCGCATATCCCGAACAATTGGAATTGACTTCTACGTGGCAGCCCAAACGAGCTTTTTTTAATACATCATGGTGGTTTTATGGAAGTCGGGAAAATTTTGAAAAAGCGGATAAATCCAACCTGATAAAGTTGGACGTTGGCGTATATTATCCAGAACTGGGTCTTTCCAACAACGAGATAGCATCAATAGCCAGTAGCCAACACCTATGTCAAGGTTTTGGACGTTTGACAACCAGGGGCTCTCAAGACGAATATGTGGAATTGCTAAAAGGTGACCTGCCCAAAAGTGCTAATTTGTTTGAGGGCATCAATACAACTTGGTCCAGAATAAAAGGTGGAAAAGCTATTGGTGATATTTTGTATGCCGTTGAGGAAAATTTCAATTTTTCAAATCCATCAAAACATATCCCCGAATTATTACAAGCGTATCAACTCCTTCAGAAAGTTGATGATAAACATTGGAAAACCTTAAAATCCGAGGAACTCAAAGCACTTATTTTGGACTGTGCGGGTCTTTATTTAGAAGCTAATGCCCTATCGGCCTCAACAACTGTTGAGAATGAAGTTGAACTGAGCATAGAAGCCGTAAACAGAAGTGCCGCTAGTATTGTGTTGAGAGAAATTAAGATTTCAGGAACGGATAGCACCCATTCCGCTGATAAAAATCTAGAAAACAATAAAAAGGAAGAGCTCAAATTGACATTCATGGTCCCCAGTACAAAAACCAATTCTGGGCCTTATTGGTTAAATGAATCAGGTAGTCTTGGGATGTATACGGTAAAAAATCAAAAAATGATTGGCAAGGCCGAAACACCAAATGCCTTTAATGCGATCTTCACCTTGGATTTTGATGGAATCGAAATTGAATTTGAAAAACCGATTATCCATAGATATTCAAAACCAGAAAAAGGGGAACTTTATGAACCTTTTGTAGTTTTACCCGAAGTAACAACAAGTATTAAGGACAAAGTATTGATTTTTTCAGATGCCAAAACAAAAAATGTTACTGTGAGTATTAAGGCTAGAAAAAATAATGTCCAAGGAAAAATTGGATTAGAACATCCAAAAGGTTGGAATGTAGTGCCTGATAAAATAGATTTTTCCATACTGCAAAAAGGACAGGAACAATCTGTAACTTTTAAAGTCACTCCGCCATTGAATGATAGTGAAGGAAAAGTTTCCCCTTTCGTCACCATTGGTAATAAAACCTATACCAAAGAGCTTGTAGAAATAGATTATGACCATATTCCAAAACAATCCGTTCTCCTCCCTTCCGAAGCAAAGGTAGTTCGAATGAACATCCAAAAAACTGGGGAACATATTGGCTATATCATGGGTGCAGGCGATAAAGTTCCTGAAAGTTTAGAGCAAATAGGGTACCAAGTCCACCTTATAGACCCTAGTTCCATCAAAAAGGGCCAATTGGAAAAATATGATGCCATAGTAGTAGGCATAAGAGCCTACAATAAAGTAGATGCCCTAAAATTCAAGCAGCCTGTTCTGTTTGATTATGTAAAAAACGGCGGAAATCTCATTGTACAATACAACACCGCTGGAAGATGGAGGAAACAGTTTGAAAATATAGCTCCTTTCGATTTAACGCTTTCCAGAAATAGGGTGACCGACGAGACAGCAACAGTTAAAATCATAGCGCAAAACCATTCGCTTATAAACTTCCCAAATTCCATTGTGGAACGTGATTTTGATGGATGGGTTCAAGAAAGAGGCCTATACTTTCCAAAAGAATGGAGTGAAGAATTTACCCCTATTCTTTCCATGAGCGACGAAGGTGAAAAACCCACGGAAGGTAGCCTTTTAGTAGCACCGTATGGAGAAGGTCACTATATTTATACAGGATTGAGCTTTTTTAGAGAACTCCCAGCTGGAGTTTCTGGAGCATATAAACTTTTTGCAAATATGCTTTCTATAGGAAAAAGTGAAGTTAAAACCGAAACTAATGTCAAAGGATAGTATGGAAAATAAAGCGGAATGGAAGAGGGAGTATACCATAGTCCTCTTGCTCAATGTGTTTTATATCCTAATCTTTTACTTCATCATGGTATTAAACAACTAAAAAGCCTTAATGGGTATATTAGACTGGATTGTTCTTGGCAGTGCATTACTATTTATTGTTGGATATGGGGTTGTGAAAACCCGTGGCAGCAAAAATGTAGAGGATTATGTTCGTGGTGGCAATGACGCAAAATGGTGGACTATTGGGCTCTCCGTTATGGCCACGCAAGCTAGTGCCATTACTTTTTTGTCCACACCCGGCCAAGCTTTTCATGACGGTCTGGGATTTGTACAATTTTATTTTGGGTTGCCACTCGCCATGGTAGCCATCTGTATAATCTTTATTCCCATATATAGAAAGCTAAAGGTTTATACCGCATATGAAATGTTGGAGGGCAGGTTTGATTTGAAAACGCGCTCGTTGACTGCTATACTTTTTCTAATTCAACGTGGACTGGCAGCTGGAATTACCATTTTTGCCCCTTCCATTATTTTATCTGCTGTATTGGGTTGGGATTTACGTACGTTAAATATCATCATTGGAATTTTAGTTATCATTTATACCGTATCAGGAGGGACAAAAGCGGTAAACGTAACCCAAAAACAGCAGATGTTCGTCATTATGGTGGGTATGTTCTTTGCCTTCTTTTTTATTCTGGGTTCTTTACCAACCGGTGTATCTTTTGGTGAGGCCCTTAAAATAGCAGGGGCAAACAATAAATTGCAAATTCTTGATTTTAGCCTAGACACCGATAACAGATATACGTTTTGGAGCGGTATCACTGGTGGATTCTTTTTGGCATTGGCTTACTTTGGAACAGATCAGAGTCAAGTACAACGTTACCTTTCGGGAAAATCGATAAGAGAAAGCCAATTAGGGCTAATATTCAATGGAATTTTTAAGATTCCCATGCAATTTTTCATTCTTTTGGTCGGCGTCATGGTCTTTGTTTTTTATCAATACAATCCATCTCCCTTAAACTTTAACCCTGCAGCCACACAAGCCGTAATGGAATCGGAATATGTTGATGAATATATAGCATTACAGCAAGAACACCTGAACCTGGAAAAAGAAAAGAAAATGGCGCAAAATGCCTTTTCCGCTGCTTTGGAACTGAAAGAATATAATGCAGTACAGCAAGCCAAACAGGATATTCTAAAAATAAATCAAAAGGAAAGAGCAAGCAGAAATACGGCGAAAACCCTCATTGCCAAAGCTGACGATACCATTGAGACCAATGACAAAGACTACGTTTTCATTCATTTTATTTTAGATAATCTACCTACAGGGCTTATTGGATTGCTTTTAGCAGTTATTCTTTCCGCAGCAATGTCTTCTACAGCTTCTGAGTTAAATGCTCTTGGAACAATTACTGCACTTGACCTTTATAAAAGAAACACTAAAAAGAATCTTGACGAAAACCACTATGTCTTCGTAACGAAGGGATTTACCTTACTGTGGGGAATTGTAGCTATTGTTATTGCTTGTGTTGCCAATTTATTTGATAACCTTATACAGCTGGTCAATATTATAGGTTCTATTTTCTATGGCAATGTATTGGGTATTTTTTTACTGGCATTCTTCTTTAAGTTTGTTAAGGGCAACGCCGTTTTTATTGCTGCTCTAGTAACCCAAATCATAGTAATTATAGGATGGTACTTAGACTGGATGTCCTATTTATGGTTAAATGCTTTTGGTTGTGTGTTGGTTATAGGTATTGCTTTTATTATTGAGAGCTTTGATAGTTTCTTAAGAAAACCTCCCATAAAAACATAAAAAACCCACGATGAAACGTGGGTCTTATTAGTTATAAAAGCGAAAGCTATTTTGCTCCCCACTCTTTTAAAGAATCCTTGTTCATTTTTACATAATCAGCGTTTCCTGCTTCTTCAGCAGCAGCAAGTGATTTTTTAGCAGTTTCTATTGCTGCTTTTTTATCTCCGGCTTTTGCATAAATTAAGGACTGCTGGCGAAGCTGCCAAAATCTTGGCTCTTTTGTCATGGACATTGCTTTGTCCATCCATTCTTTAGCCTTAGCGATATCTTTATCTTCATTTAAATAATAAACCGCAGCGGTATAATAATCTCCGGCGCTTGGTCCTGCCATGGTAGCTTCAATGTCTTTCATGACTGTAACGTCCGCTGGAACTCCGAAAGGAACTGCCAGATATGTTTTTTCCCACATGATTCCTAAATTGGCACCATTGTTCGTTAAATCGTCAATAGTAATAGTAAATGTCTCTACGTTAACCGGCATTTGAAAAGTTTCGACAGTAGCTTTAGCTACAACTTTACTGTCATCCCAATCTCTTGGGGTTCCACCACCTTGCGTATCCGTGTAAAAGAATACTTCCCAATTGGAAGCTGTTGGCTTCGTGAAAATGGAATACGTTCCAGCCTCTACTTCTTGACCAGCTATAGTCACATCGGTACTAAAGCTAATCGTAGTGTAAGCATTTGCACCTGTACGCCATAGTTTATCAAAAGGAACCAAATTTCCAAAAATTGTTCTACCACGCATAGAAGGTCTTGAGTAATCTACCTTTACATCGGTCAAACCTACCTTTTGTTCCAGTTTGGAAGCAGGACTAGGTGCAGGTGTTGTAATCTGCGATTGCATAGCAAAGGAAACCGAAACAACGCATAAGAAAATGAGTAATTTTTTCATTTTGAAAGTGTTTTAGATTGTTAGTGAAGCAAAACTAAAGATAAAGCCATATCAGATTTGTTAAGGGATTCTTAAAAGAAAACGACGGTCAGCGAATAACAAACGGTCTTGAAAGTATCCCCCTTTTTAAGTAAAACGATAAAAAATAAACTGAGGGTCGCAATGAAGAAGTGTCCACTTCCCCATCTTTAAGCGCAACATTGGAGTTGTAAAAAATTCGCTTGCCCGTCATATCAAAGATGGCTTGTTCAAAACCTGTATCTTCTGTAGTCAATTGATAACTTAATGAAGTGGACCCATTGGGCTGAAACAACAATAATCCACTTTCAGTTTTTATACTTTGGGGAGCTATTTTTGGTTCGAGTTCAAAAAAAAATAAGCGGGACAGAGATACAATCTGAAATGAGGTATTGGTATAATTTTCACATGTAAAAAAGTATCTGTTTTCTGAATGTGCAATGGATTCTACTTGTGCTATGCCCGTATTCAAAGGTGCTTTAGAAATCGTACCTGAAAAGATGGATGTATCGTTCATACCCGATACTTCAACGAAAAAAGGTAATAATAAACGGGAATAGCCAACCAATACCAACTGTTGTTTTGATTCATTATACGTTGCACCGGTAATCAGACCTTCAACTTGATAACTATCCAGTCGCTGAGCAATATGGTTTCCCGACAGTTTGGGAAGCTTATATGCAACCGTTCCCGCACTTTTCCACTGCTTTGTCAAGACCACCAACTCATCTTTATAAGCAAAAAGCGCTTCCGCATCCCAATCACTATTGGGTCCAGCTGCAAAATCCGATTGGTCTTCATAAGTAAATTCAATGACCTCTGCCGTGATAGCATCCGAGACCAAATACGCTTCTTTAGATATTTTATAGATGCGTAAATCTGTCCTGTTTCCATTAAAATTTCCAAAATCCCCAATATAAATATGGTCTTCATCTTGGGCCAGGTCTTCCCAATCCGTATTCAACGCATTTGTTATTTGAACGATTCTTAAAATTTCTCCGTTAGTTGGATCAATTTCAAAAAGTTCTGGGGTATTTCCAGAGTCATTATGGGTTATCAATTTATCATCAAAATAAATGAGCCCAGATGTCTCTCCTATCCGTTCCTCCAAATTACCAATTTCGATAGCTTCGGTCTGCGCAAAAATTGATGAGCCCAAGAAAAAACATAAAAACCATATGCTTTTATGAGCTATGTTATTGATAATCTTAAACATGATGCTCAAAATAGTAATAAAACATGTAACTCTATTCATCATTACATTGCAAAAATCAATTATGTTTAACCTTTAAAGTTTTTTGTTAAACAAATTGAAGGTATATTTGTAAAAACAGTTTTATGAAGTTATACCAACTACATGCAAAGCAACAATTACCTATATCCAAATCTGATGCATGGGATTTCTTATCCAACCCAAAAAATCTTAAGGTAATTACACCGGAAAAGATGGGGTTTCAGATAGTTTCAGGAGCTGAAAGACCAATGTTTCCTGGTCAAATTATCCAATACAAAGTATCTCCATTTCCAGGTTTTAAAACAAAATGGGTGTCAGAAATCACTCATGTTAAGCAAGGAGAGTATTTCGTAGATGCCCAGTTATTCGGTCCTTATGAACTATGGCATCACAAGCATTTTATTTCAGAAATTGAAGGTGGTGTGGAGATGGAGGATATCATAGACTATAAAATTCCTTTTGGTATTTTGGGACAAATAGCACACCCTATATTGGTAAAAGGTCAATTAGCATCAATTTTTAAATTTAGAGAGCAAAAATTAACAGAATTATTTGGTTCTATTGAAGGCTCCCAAACAGAAATACATTTTAAATCGTTTTAAATTATGAGCAAGAATATTCTTTTAATAGGGGGTTCACATGGCATTGGTTTAGCAATGGCTGAACAATTGCAAAAAGACCACAATGTCTTTATCGCTTCGCGTACAAGTGAGGAGTTGGGCAGTTTAAATGTAACGCACATTCCGTTTGATGCCACTACGGACAAGCTTGATACTTCGGTATTACCCGATGAAATACACGGATTTGCATACTGCCCGGGGAGCATCAATCTAAAACCTTTTAAAATGATGAGTACGGATACATTCCAGGAAGATATGCAGCTTAACTTCTTTGGATTGGTGAAAACGGTAAAAGAAGTCATAGGCAAAATGGTCGAAGGCAGTAGTATGGTATTTTTCAGTACTGTTGCCGTTGGCACGGGAATGCCCTTTCATACCAGTGTTGCTGCTGCGAAGGGGGCCATAGAAGGGTTTGCAAAATCTATGGCTGCCGAGTATGCGCCAAAAATAAGAGTGAACGTTGTAGCACCATCTTTGGTTGATACTCCCTTGGCAAAACGACTGCTCAGCAATGATAGAAAAATGGAAATGATGTCGCAACGGCATCCCTTAAAAAGAGTGGGGACTGTAAATGATATTGCCAGCATTGCCCTGTTCTTACTCAGTGACGACAGTACCTGGATGACGGGACAAATTGTAGGTGTTGATGGTGGAATGTCTACATTGAACATAAGCTAGAATGAACAAAGAAGTTTCGGTTTTTTGGTTTAGAAGAGATTTGCGCTTAGACGATAATGTCGGTTTTTTAGAAGCGCTGAAAGGCGATTATCCCATATTGCCCATTTTCATTTTTGATTCTGATATTTTGGATAAACTTCCAACAGATGATGCGCGTGTGACCTTTTTACATGAAACGCTGCAAAAAATGCGAACTGAGCTTCAGGAAAATCATGGCAGTTCCATTGCAATGTACCACGGCAAACCCGAAGCTGTTTTTGGGAAACTAAGTAAAGATTTCAATATAAAACAAGTATACACCAACCATGATTATGAACCGTATGCCAGAGAACGTGATGAACAGATAAAACAACTACTTTCCGAAAAAGATATAGCGTTTAAGACCTTTAAAGACCAAGTCATCTTTGAAAAGGATGAGGTGGTAAAGGACGATGGTGACCCTTATGTAGTATATACGCCGTATAAAAATAGATGGAAATCCATCTTTAAGGAAGAATATGTAAAGCCCCATGATACAAATGAGCATTTAGGCAATCTAGTACAAAATCCGGAATTGCCCAATCTTTCACTTTCGGAAATGGGTTTTAAGGCTGCTTCCATAAAAGTGCCCGATTATACCGTAACCCCGTCGCTGATTCAGAATTATGAGGACACCCGAAACTTTCCCGCTAAGGAAAACGGAACTTCTCGCTTAGGACCGCACTTGCGTTTTGGTACAGTCTCCATCCGAAACATGATCAAAAAAGCGATAGCAGAACAAAATGAGGTGTTTTGGAGCGAACTCATTTGGCGTGAATTCTTCATGCAGATTCTCTGGCATTTCCCTCATACTAAGGATAGCGCTTTTAGACCAAAGTATGACCGAATCGAATGGCGTAACAACGAAGATGAATTCGAAAAATGGAAAAATGGGGAAACTGGTTATGCATTGGTTGATGCAGGAATGCGGGAATTGAACCAAACCGGATATATGCACAACAGGGTTCGAATGCTGGTGGCCAGTTTCCTCTGTAAGCACCTTTTAATAGATTGGAGATGGGGTGAAGCTTATTTTGCAGAAAAGTTATTGGATTACGACATGAGTTCCAATGTTGGTAACTGGCAATGGGCAGCAGGCAGCGGTGTAGATGCAGCACCCTACTTTAGAATATTCAATCCCATGACACAAATAGACAAGTTCGATAAACAAAAAGAATACATCAACAGATGGGTCACGGATCTTCAGGAATTTACGTACCCAGATAAAATGGTAGACCATAAAATGGCACGGGAACGTTGTTTAAAGGTATACAAAGAGGCTGTAAGTTAACTCTTTTTCAGTATTTTAGTAATAAAGTATTTATATCTGCCCTTGAGATATTTTTGGGCTGCGAACTTAAGACTAATCCATACTAACCTTTCAAACTTCAAAATGAAAAAACTGATTACCCTATTGATTTTAAGCTTACTCTCGGTAAGCCTTTATCCACAGAAGATAAGCAAAAACAAAAAAGCGGTTATTGCCTCCGTCGAAAACCACAAAGAGAATCTTATTAAAATAAGTGACTCTATTTGGACATTTGCCGAAACTGCATTCAATGAATCTAAATCTGCCGAAGTATTGGCTAAATACGCTGAAAAAAACGGGCTGACCGTAACGCGTGGTGTCGCAGATATCCCAACAGCTTTTACGGCTACCTATGGTTCAGGAAAGCCTGTAATCAGCATTTTGGGGGAATTTGATGCCTTACCTGGATTGTCGCAAAACACAGTACCTACAAAAGACCCGCGTATCGAAGGAGCACCAGGACATGGCTGTGGTCACAACATGTTCGGTGCAGCCAGTTTGGGTGCTGCAATCGCCATTAAAGAACAAATTGAAGCTGGAAAGTTAAAAGGGACGGTTAAATTTTTAGGGACGCCAGCGGAAGAAAAATATTTTGCAAAAGTCTGGATGGTAAAAGCAGGGCTTTGGGATGATGTGGATGTAAACATTAGCTGGCACCCAAGCTCTAAAATAGAGGCAGATGTACAGAGCGGACTTTCTTTAATAGATTTTATAGTTGAATTTACAGGTCAGGCGGCACACGCTTCAGCAGACCCTTGGAACGGACGTAGCGCATCGGATGCTTTGGAGCTCTATACAACAGGAATTAATTATTACCGTGAGCATATACGTCCTACCTCGCGTATTCATTACCACATTCAAGATGGAGGTCAGGTTGTCAATGTTGTACCCGATTATTCCAAAATATGGGTACGCGTACGTGATCCAAAACGAAAAATAATGCTTCCCACCTATGAACAGGTCAAGAAAATGGCAGAAGGTGCTGCAATTATGGCCAATGTTGATTATAAGATATCGTTGGTTTCTGGAATTTATGAAACTTTGGTGAATCGTTCCGGAGGTGAGATCATGCAAAAAAACTTGGAACTTTTAGGTCCGATTACTTATACCGAAGAAGAAACAGTTTTTGGAAAAGCCATACAAAAAGCCACTGGAAAACCAGAAATTGGTATGGATAGTGGAATTAAACCTTTGCGGGAAACAGAAGAGAATCCTGGTGGCGGTTCAACTGATGTTGGAGACGTAAGTTGGAACGTACCTAATATCAATTTAGGAGTAACCGTAGCACCCAAAGATACCCCTTGGCATTCTTGGGCAGTGGTTGCATGCGGTGCCATGAGTATTGGTCACAAAGGGATGGTCTATGCTTCAAAAGCCATGGCAATGACCATGACAGATCTTTTTGAGAATCCGAAATTGGTCGAAAAAGTAAAAGAAGAATACAAAACCCGAAAAGGTGACGAGAAATACGAAGCTATGATCGATGGTCCACCACCTATTGGAGGGAATTAACAAAATATAGATATACAAATTCAAGTATCATAAATACCTTTTTTGAGCACACGGGTTGACACAAATCATAAAAGAAATAATAACTGTCAATCCTCTTAATCAAACGATGAAGAATACTATATTACTATTGGCTTTAGGATTATTTACTATATCCCATGGTCAACAAAATAAGCTTGATTTTTTTGATAACCTTATTAATAAGAATTGGCAGGCCGAAGGCAATTGGACAGATGGTTCAAAGTTTAAACAGGAAATCAAGTTTCAATATAGCTTGGACAGTACTTTGGTTCTTGCCAAATCCAAAGGATTTACCAACAAAGAGCAGACCAATTATGGAGATCGAAATCATGGTATACGTAAATATGATGCAAATTCAGATACGATAAGATTTTGGGAGTTTGATGTTTTTGGCGGAATTACTGAAGGTAGCGTCACCACAAAGGGCAAAGATATCATCTATTCCTACACGTATGGTGAAACTACAGTAACCGATTACTGGGAATATGTAGATACCGACACCTACAATTTTACCGTTGGTGATTATGTGGATGGTGGATGGAAACAAATTTATTTGAACACACGGTTTAAGGCAGCTAAAGATCTCGATATCGCCTTTACCTTTGACCATCAATCTTTGGTAGTCACCAACCTAATGAAAACGGGAGATTTTTATGAAAGAGTCTTTGGATTCAAAGAAATACCACATCCAGAGAAAAAACCAGGGTTTAGATGGTTCAATATGTATGGAAATGCCCAACTGCACCTTATAAAAAAAGACGCTATCGAATTTAAAAAAGACAAAAGCATACACTTATGCCTTGCTGTTGGGAATTTGGAAAAATTTATTGGCCATCTCATTACCAATGATATAGACTTTTATGATTGGCCCGGCAACAAAGGTTCTGTGACAGACAGGGCAGATGGCGTAAAACAAATCTATATTCAAGACCCAGAGGGGTATTGGATTGAAATTAATACAGCAAAACATTGATTATGAGCAACGCAATTCTTCAAACCATTCCTTTGGGCTTTCCTTGGCAAACGCAGGATCCTTTTCTGTTTTGCGTGTATCACCTGGATCATTATCCTAAAGGAAATGAAGACATGGGGCCGGACCCTATTCTTCTTGAAGGTAGAAACTTGGGCAATGATTTTACCATAAAGGATGGTTGGCGCATGTACCACGGCCAGACCATACCTGGATTTCCATACCACCCACATCGTGGTTTTGAAACCATTACCATTGTAAACAAGGGATACTGCGACCATTCGGATTCCCTAGGTGCTGCAGGAAGGTTTGGTGAAGGCGATACCCAATGGATGACAGCGGGAAGAGGTGTTCAACACTCTGAAATGTTTCCATTACTTAACACGGATAATGACAATCCTTTAGAGCTTTTTCAGATTTGGCTCAACCTTCCCAAAGCTGATAAATTTGTAGAGCCTCACTTTAAAATGTTATGGCACGAAGACATCCCTGTAATCGATGAAGGTAATGCTCAGATAAAGGTGATAGCGGGAAATTACAGAGGAACCCAAGCCAATGAACCTGCACCTAATTCATGGGCGACCAATCCAGAAAATGAAGTCGCCATTTGGAACATTCATGTAGACGCCAATAGTGAATTTAAAGTACCAAAAGCAAATTCGGAAGTAAGCAGGACACTCTATTTTTATGAAGGTTCCGAAATCTACTTTGGTGACCGAAAAATCAACCCTAATTTTGGGATTCTATTGAATGCATCACAGGATGTTACCATTAAAATTGGGGAAAAGAAGGCTCATTTTCTTATGTTACAGGGAAAGCCAATCGATGAGCCTGTTGCCAAATACGGACCTTTTGTAATGAATACACAAGCAGAGATACAACAAGCTATGGAAGAATACCAACTTACCCAATTTGGTGGATGGCCATGGCCCCATGCTGACAATGTTCATGATAAAGAAAAAGGACGTTTTGCTAAATATCCAGATGGAACATTAGTTGAAAAATAAATGAAACTTACGCTAAAATTGGCTGCAATCTATAATGTGATTTGGGGTGCTTGGGTCGTTTTATTCCCGAATCATTTCTTTGAGCTCGTAGGCATGGAACCACTTAATCATCCTATGGTGTGGCAAGGCATGGGCATGGTAATAGGGGTTTACGGATTAGGCTATTGGTGGGCTTCCTATGATCTTATGCGACATTGGCCTATCGTAGCTGTTGGATTTCTTGGTAAAATATTCGGGCCTTTGGGATTTCTGTTCAACTATATCCAAGACATCGTCCCTTTTGAGTTCATTTATACCCTCATAACCAATGATTTTATCTGGTGGATTCCTTTCTTTCTAATTTTGAAAAAAGTTCATACAGATTACAAGTGGAAGCTAACGTAATGAAAAGGATTTTCTTCTATGCATTTGTTGTTTTCTATTTCCTCGCAGGTATCTATCATTTTGTAAATCCTGAATTTTATTACAGCCTTATTCCAGATTATCTTCCTTTTCCCAAGTTGTTGAATGCTGTAAGTGGCCTTTCAGAAATAACCTTTGGAGTTTTAGTCCTGTTTTCCAAAACAAGAAAAATTGGGGGTTATGTAATTATACTACTTCTTTTGCTATTTATACCTTCACACATTTATTTCATACAAACAGGTTCCTGTGCTGATAACAGTTTGTGCGTTTCACCTTGGATTTCATGGTCGAGATTATTAATAATACATCCCTTGCTCCTATTTTGGGCCTGGTGGATTTCTCAATTAAAACTACATAATGAAATTTGAATTGATACGTCTATTATTCGATTTTGGTTTGCTCGTACTCATTTGGATGGTACAGCTCATTATCTATCCTAGTTTCATTTTTTATGAGAAAACGGACTTGATTAAATGGCATCAAGTCTATGTTAAACGTATTTCGTATGTAGTGATTCCCTTACTATTTGGGCAATTGTTTGTTAGCCTATGGCAGATTTATACGTTTGCGTCCATATACACCTTTGGGAGTTTTGCTTTAATAATTTTTGCATGGATTTCCACATTTACGCAGTTTGTGCCAATGCATAACAAAATCTCATCAGCAAAATTCGATGAGAAGCTTTTACAACGTCTTAAAAATTGGAATTGGTTGCGAACGGCACTATGGTCTTGCGTTTTCTTCTGGACCGCAATAGAAGTTTTTATACACGCGTAATATCTGCCCCAATCGCTCTTAAACGTTCATCTATATTCTCATAACCTCGGTCAATCTGCTCAATATTATGAATGGTGGAGACACCCTTCGCAGAAAGTGCTGCTATTAAAAGGGAAACCCCTGCCCTAATATCTGGCGATACCATTGTGGTCGCCTTCAAGGTAGACTTAAAATTATGGCCTATCACTGTAGCACGGTGGGGATCGCATAAAATAATCTTTGCGCCCATGTCTATCAACTTATCTACAAAAAAGAGTCGGCTTTCGAACATTTTTTGGTGAATGACGACTTCTCCTTTAGCTTGAATGGCCACAACTAGCAAAATACTCAATAAGTCCGGTGTTAATCCAGGCCAAGGCGCATCTGCAATAGTGAGTATAGAACCATCTATATAATTCTGCACCTCATATCCTTTCTCATGCATGGGGATATAAATATCGTCTCCCTTTCGCTCTATTTGTATTCCCAGTTTTTGAAACGCATTGGGTATTTGTCCCAAATCGTCCCAACTTGCGTTTTTAATGGTCAGTTCGCTTCGGGTCATTGCCGCCAACCCGATCCAGCTACCGATTTCAATCATATCCGGTAACATGGTATGGGTTGTCCCACCTAATGATTCCACTCCTTCAATGGTCAAGAGGTTAGAACCGATTCCAGTGATTTTTGCCCCCATCCTATTCAACATCTTACATAGTTGTTGCAGATAAGGTTCACAGGCGGCGTTATAAATTGTCGTTGTTCCCTCTGCCAATACAGCTGCCATTAGTATGTTCGCCGTTCCCGTGACCGAAGCTTCGTCCAAAAGCATATAAGTACCTTTCAGCTTTTCCGCTTCTACACCATAAAAGTATTCTTCCCTATTGTATCTAAACTTTGCCCCAAGTTTTATAAAACCTTCAAAATGGGTATCTAAACGCCTTCGGCCTATTTTATCGCCACCCGGTTTTGGAATGTAGCCTTTCCCAAATCGAGCTAACAGAGGGCCTACCAACATAATGGAACCTCTAAGTCCTCGACCATCTTGTTTAAACTGGTCAGATTGTAAATAGTCCAAATTGACATCATCCGCTTTGAAAGTATAGGAACCTTTTCCTTTCTTTTGAATTTTGACCCCCAAATCTTCCAATAGGGCAATCAATTTATTCACATCTATGATATCTGGAATATTATTGATCGTAATCTCTTCGCTTGAAAGTAATACGGCACAAAGAATCTGTAGTGCTTCGTTCTTTGCTCCCTGAGGTGTAATTTCACCGTGTAACTGGTGACCACCCTCTATCCGAAATGTTCCCATGTATTCCTTTGGAATTTAATACCTTTTTTTACCTCTGTTGTTACGTTGTCCCTTTTTATTATGACTACCACCACCACTTCTATTGGATTTAGCGAGGCGATTCTTAAGAAATTGTCCACTATCGGTCAAACTCTCGCCTTTTGGGGCAAGGTCTATTTCCCCGTCGCTCAATTCTTTTAAGTGCGCAAAAATCGCTGAATCTTCAACTGTGTCCTTGTTCCAATTCAGGTAACACTTTTTCATGTGGTTGGCAATGGCATATTCCAATCCAGAGCGCATATCTCCTTTTTCCCATTTAATGGCAACATCTATCATTCGTTTGATGTTGTTTCCATAAAACCGATACTTTGGATGGTTTTGCGGATATTCCAAAGGTTCAGGTCGCTGCTGTAAAACTTCTTGTGGTGTAATAGGGAATGGTGAATCAACATCCAATTTAAAATCGGACATAATAAAAAGTTGATCCCACAACTTGTGCTGAAAATCCGCAACATCACGCAAATGGGGCTGTAGATTGCCCATTACACTGATAATGGATTGCGCAACTTTGTTTCGTTCTTCTTTATCGGCTATGGAAACAGCATGGTCTACCATTTTCTGGAAATGGCGTCCGTATTCAGGAATTATAAGCTTGGGCCGCTCCGTATTATATTCTAAATTTTCTACTAGATTCAAATTAAAAAGGGTTTATTGAAATTAAATTAATGGGAAGTCTTTCCACTAACGCGTGCAAAATACTAAAATTATGGCAATTGTAGGTTTTATAAGGAAATTACTCCTTCAACACCGGAAACTTCTTTGTACTTGGCAATAACCTCATCTGGACTATTTAGAAGTACCGTAATCGAAACACTCGTGTACGTACCTTTTTTGGATTGTTTTGATTCTATGACCGCTCCGGCCATATTAAATATGTTGGTGATTTGGTCAATTTTCTCTTTATCCGTTGGCACGATAAACTTGTACAGATAATTGGAAGGCCATTTTGTATTCTCTAATAACTGTTCTTTAAGCCTAGCATAAAATGCATCGGATTCTTCCTTCTCCATACGTTTGTTTTGTACAAATATATGGGTTAGCGTACAATTTTTTTTCCTTCTGTGTATTTCATTACTTTGTGTTGATAAATATTAACGGTTGAGCACAAAAAAAGTAGTAATTACGGGAGCGCCCGGAACCGGAAAAACCTCAATAATCAATGATTTGGAAAGTAAGGGTTTTCACTGCTTCCATGAGATTATACGAGATATGACTTCTGAAGCGAAAATGAACGGTGAATCCAATGAATTCATATCCAATCCATTGTTGTTTGTTGATGATGCCATGCAGTTTAACAAGGACTTATTATACGGAAGAGCCAAACACCATGAAGAATCACAGCGCCTAAACGTTACTTTGAGTTTTTTTGACCGTGGCGTTCCAGATGTTCTGGCCTATATGGATTTTTTTGAACAGGCCTATAGGGAAGATTTTGTTGCCGTATGTAAAAAGCATCGTTACGATGCTATTTTCATTGTCCCGCCATGGAAGGAAATCTATATTTCGGATAATGAACGTTTGGAAACCTTTGAAGAAGCTGAAAAAATTCATGATGCCCTCATGAAAACCTACACTCGGTTCGAGTATGAGCCCATAATTGTACCAAAAAAACCTGTTTCACAACGAACGGCATTTGTCCTAGAAACTCTTAAAAGCAATTAGTGCAGAAAAAAGCCATAGTAGTTTTAAAAGAAGTTTGGGGTTTTGATGTTTTTAGGGGCTCTCAAAAAAAAATCATCGATGCTGTTATCGCTGGAAAAGATGTTTTAGCATTACTACCTACTGGAGGGGGAAAATCCATTTGTTATCAAGTTCCTGCCTTGGTCAACGAAGGTATCTGTATCGTTGTTTCGCCACTGGTCGCTTTGATTCAAGACCAAGTAAATCGTTTAAAATCAAAAGGTATTAAAGCGGTTGCACTTACCGGAGGCATAACTTTTGAAGAGCTCAACAATCTTTTGGACAACTGTCTTTACGGCAATTATAAATTCCTGTATCTATCGCCAGAGCGTTTACAGCAATCCATCGTCCAACAAAGAATTCAAGAGATGAACGTAAACCTTATTGCCATAGACGAAGCGCATTGCATATCGCAATGGGGCAATGACTTTAGACCAGCTTATCTGGAATGTGCAGTCTTGAGAGAACTTGCGCCAAATTCACAAATGATCGCACTTACGGCAACTGCAACGCCAAAAGTCATAGAAGATATCTTGGAAAATCTTGAATTGAAAAATCCTAAAATTGTTAAAGATTCATTTTCCAGGTCCAACATCATTTTTAAGGTTAAAAAAACGGAAGACAAGCTATACCAGCTAAAAAAGCTTGTGAATACTATCCCCGGTAGTGCCATTGTTTACGTTAGGTCACGTAAAATGTCTTTATTTCTTGCTGAATTCTTAAATAAAAATGGATGTAAAGCTTCCTTTTTCCATGGAGGAATTTCCAGGGAAGAGAAAAAAGAAAAGTTGGGTTTATGGCTTGATGATAATGTAGAAATCATGGTAGCCACCAATGCCTTTGGAATGGGTGTGGACAAACCAGATGTTCGACTCGTAGTGCATTATCAGATTCCGGATAGTTTGGAAAGCTATTTTCAAGAAGCGGGCCGTGCAGGGAGAGATGGGAGAACAGCCACAGCAGTTCTGTTAAATACAAGAGAAGATGAAGCATTGGCAAGAAAACAGTTCGTTGCTTCCTTACCTAACGTTGATTTCGTTAAAAATCTTTATGCAAGGTTGAACAGTTATTTTCAAATTTCATACGGAGAATCAACATTGGAAACATTTCCTTTAAAGTTTAATTCGTTTTGCAAGCGTTACGATTTTAACCCAAACATGGCATACCATGGCCTGCGCATTCTTGACCAAAATTCCGTCATTGACCTGTCCGATACCTATAGCGAGAAGACCACGCTTAAATTCATTGCTTCCAAAACGGGTATTTTTGAGTATCTGAACAATAACCGTAAGACTGCTCCTGTGATACAAACGATTCTGCGCACATATGGTGGAATCACGGATTATGACACCAGCATAAACATCAACTTGATTTCAAAAAAAACAGGAGAACATGAGAAATCAATAAAGAAAATATTGGAACAGTTGCAAACCGACGGTATTGCGGAATATAGGAATACAGCTAGCGACTTGGAAATCAATTTTCTGATTCCAAGAGAAGATGAACGGACCATAAATACCTTTGCAAACAAAATCAGAGACTTTAACAAGGTCAAACAAAGCAATATGGATGCCATGTTGGGCTACATAAATAACAACAGCTTATGCCGCAGCAACTTTATATTAAAATATTTTGGAGAGATAGTAAAAGAAAAATGTGGGACTTGCGATATTTGCACGGAAACGAATGGCCATAGTTCTTTTGATATCAAATCAGAAATAGTCCGATTGTTAAAGGTGAGTCCAAAAACCTCTAGAAAACTTGCGGAAGTATTAGCAGTTGATGAAAAGATAATTTTAAAAACACTAACAATACTCCTTGAAGACGAAGTGGTACTATTAAATCATAAAAATGAGTATGTCATCAATACATAAAAATTCCCTTCGAATTGTGTTTATGGGAACACCAGATTTTGCTGTTGGAAGCCTAAAGGAGATTTTGGATGCAGGCTTTAAAGTGGTGAGTGTAATTACCGCACCAGATAGACCAGCAGGTAGAGGAAGAAAGATTCAGGAATCTGCGGTAAAACAATTCGCAACAGCACAAAACTTAAAGATATTACAACCCACAAATTTAAAAAGTGAAGAATTTTTAGGGGAACTTAAAAATCTGGGGGCAAACCTTCATGTTGTTGTCGCCTTTAGAATGCTACCCAAGGCCGTTTGGCAGATGCCCAAATTTGGCACGTTTAACCTTCATGCTTCTTTACTTCCCCAATATCGAGGAGCTGCTCCCATTAATTGGGCCGTAATCAATGGAGAGACCAAAACAGGTGTAACTACTTTTTTTATTGATGAAAAAATCGATACAGGCAACATTATACTTCAAAAGGAAGAAGAAATCCGATCAGAGGATACCGCAGGTACACTTCATGATAAGCTAATGATATTAGGTGCTGAACTTGTTGTGGCTACATGCCAACAGATTTCCGAAGGTAAAGTTTCCAGTACGACGCAGAAACATTTTGGGGATTTAAAACCTGCTCCTAAACTCCACAAAGAGAATTGTAAAATAAATTGGGAAGCTTCTCTGGAAAACATCCATAACCTTGTTCGAGGTTTAAGCCCCTACCCTTCTGCATGGTGTTGTTTTTTGAATGGAGAAAAAGAGGAAAGTATCAAGATTTATAAAACCCGTATGGAGCCAGAAAAGCATGATTTCAAAGTAGGAAAGCTTCTTGCGGATAAAAAGACACTAAGGGTTGCCACCAAAGAAGGATATTTACAACTTCTGGAAATACAACTTTCGGGAAAGCGAAAAATGAACGTTTCTGAAATTCTAAACGGCCTAAATCTACATAAAAACGCATGTCTTCGCTGAAGCCTTACTATGACTAGGCTTGCAATTGGTCGATTTTTTTTTCTACTTTATCAACAAACGTTTCAAGTTATCAACAAAAAACCCTATTTCCCTTGGTTTTACTTGCGTTAAAAGCAAATCCATATAAATTTGTTCAGCATTAAAATTATTTTAACAACAATTAATTTAATTCCATTATGAACAAAACAGAATTAATCGATGCCATGGCAGCTGATGCTGGCATCACTAAGGCAGCAGCTAAAAAGGCATTGGAATCTTTCTTAGGAAACGTAGAAGGATCTCTTAAAAAAGGAAACAGGGTTTCTTTAGTAGGTTTTGGCTCTTGGTCAGTATCCAAGAGAAATGCAAGAGAAGGTAGAAATCCACAAACTGGGGCAACTATCAAAATCGCAGCTAAGAACGTAGTAAAGTTCAAAGCGGGAGCAGAATTGAGCGGTGCAGTAAACTAATCAATTTCAATTTGAAATATATCAAGGCACTTCTTTATAGAGAAGTGCTTTTTTATTTTCTGCATCTTCCAGTGTTTTTTGTAATTATGATATATTATGTTACATTTAAGAATAAGAATCTAAAATTACTATGGTTAGCCTTAAACCTAAAAAAGGAAAACTACTGGTTGCCGAACCAACATTAACAGGTGATGTTTCTTTTAACAGATCGGTAGTTTTGCTTGCTGAACATAACAATGAGGGGTCTGTAGGTTTTATTCTAAACAAGCCTTTGGATTATACCATAAACGACCTTATTTCGGAAATTACGGTACCCTTCAAAGTTTTTAACGGAGGCCCCGTAGAACAGGACAATCTTTATTTCATACATAAGGTACCCCATCTTATCCAGGATAGTATTGAAATTTCTGATGGTATATTCTGGGGTGGTGATTTTGAAAAAACCGTAGAGCTCATCAATAATAAGACCATTACCGCCCAGGACATACGATTTTTTTTAGGATATTCTGGTTGGGATTCAAGTCAGCTGGACCAAGAACTTTCTTCAAAATCGTGGATCGTGGTGCGGAATGAATATGAAAGCGGAATCCTAGAAAAGTCTTCCAATGCTTTTTGGAAGGAAAAAATGGTGGAACTTGGCGGAGACTATCTATTGTGGTCCAATGCCCCTGAAAACCCTTCTTTAAATTAGGCTAACCAATCCTGGCCTTTGCATTCAGTTTCCCTATTAGACTTTTACTGACACTATTGGAATATTCTTTTTTCCGATACTTACTTATAGGTCGTATACCATCAATACTATTGGTTATAAAAAGTTCATCTGCTTTTTGAAGCTCAAACGGTGAAATGGATTCTTCCAACAGCTCAAAATCTTGTGTTGCCGCTATAATCTCCAGTAGTTTTTTCCTAATGATACCATCCAAACTACCATCGCCCAGAGGGGGTGTTTTAATGACCTTATCCTTGACCAAAAAAAGATTGCCATTGATAACCTCGACGACCTGTTTGTTGTTATTGATGAGAATGCAGTTTTCATATCCGTTCTCTTTGGCATAAACACTGGCTACAACATTTAAAATTTTATTGGTCGTCTTTAGATTGGACAACATGTCTTTGTTGACGTAATAGTCTTTAAAAAGCTCTACTTCGTAATGTTCTTCATTAACAAGATAAAACGGCGATTTTAATTCACTTGTTTCAATAATATAAGAAACTTCCTTGGTTTTAGGACTATATAGCCCACCACCATTTCTAAAAACGGTTAACCGCACTCTGGCCGAATTGGTATCCAATCCATTTTCACCAACAGTTTTTAGAATCTGTTCTTCCAAGAATTCCAATGTAAACTCCATGGGTATTTCCATCCTTAGGATACGCATGGAAGACATCAATCTAAAATAGTGGTCCTCCCAAAAGAAAACGGTACCGTTAACACAACGAACCGTCTCAAAAAGAGCATCCCCATACTTTAATCCCCTATTATCGTAGTTTAAAATATCCTTGTCCTTGGAAAGGAGTCTACCATTAAAATTGACCATAAAAAAAGCCTTGAAAAATCAAGGCCAAATATACGTTTTAGTTGAGAATACTGCTATTTAGAGCCAAGTACTTGTTTTAAATCCGATACTTGGTTTTCCCATAGCATTTTAGCTTCATCCACTTCGTCTTCTTCGGCAAAGTCGGTTATGAACAAAGAAACATCTTTAGTAATCTCATCTACAATAATCTTCATCTCAAAAAAGGTGTCATCATCGTTTTCTTCCCAAGAAAACTTAACAAATTCGTCACTCTTTCGCTTCAACATTTTTGCACTTTCTTCGGATCCATCCCATATAAAAGTAAACAACTCACTACGGGAATTTACGTTATCGGCATACCATTCAGATAGGCCTGAAGGAGTAGAAATATATTGGTAAAGCAACTGTGGAGAAGCTTGAATAACAAATTCTATTTCAAATTTAATCTTATCGCTCATTATACTGTTCAGTTTTTCCTTTCAACAATTGATATAGTTTGGGAAGATATAAAAATAAATATCAAATAATAAATTAATAATGAATTTTGATTGGGCAAAAATTAAACTTTATATTTGCAGCCGCTAAAAAGGCATGGCGAGGTAGCTCAGCTGGTTAGAGCGTCGGATTCATAACCCGGAGGCCGAGGGTTCAAGTCCCTCTCTCGCTACAGTAAAACAGGAAAAACCCCAAGACAAAAGTCTTGGGGTCTTAGATAAATCCCAACAGGATTTATTAAAACATATTCTTTACCATTTCGACAGCCTCTCCTTTTATCAACCATGAAATTCCAAAAGGAACTAAGGCAACTACCTCAAGCCAAAAGACAAAATTGTCCAATTTTAAATCCAAAAGAAAGTACAATACCAATATGGCTATTGCACACCACGTTATAATACCACAAGCCCTGTACCACATGTATTGCCATTTACCTTGCTGATTACGGGAAAACTTTACAAATGACATCCATCCCATTAAGAAAACGAAAACCGCAGCGCTTACTAAATGAATATCATCTGTAAAATTGTCATCGTGACCAAACAGAGGAAGAATTCCTTTTCTACAGATAACTTGAATAGTGGCGTTTCCACTTTCCGAACAAGAGGTAGGAACTAAAACAACTATAAGGGCAGCGAATCCAGCAAGATTTGTTATCCAATCGTCTGTAATAAGTTCATCACTGTCCTTCTCGTATCCCTTATATGATATAAGCACCAGTGCCAATGCAGAAAGTACAATGATAAAATACAAAGAAGGTGCAGTCAAATAATAATAGTGGCTAATCGATGAAATTACATCTAAATCGGCCAACAAAGGAAGTGCAAGTGGTAACGACAATCCTAGAATGCCAACCAATTTTCTAATCCTGTAATCTGAAGGTCTTATTTCTCCCATGGTTTATAATTTAAAAATATCATAGCCTAGACCTATTCCAATCCAGGGACGATTGTCATAGTTCCAAGTATTGGATACTGAACCTACCCCGAAATCAAATCCAAAAAATGCACCGATAGCAAACTTATTCCTGCTGTATACATAACCAAAACCCGTGGAAAGAAGTCCTATGCTAAATTCGTCCGAGCCTTTCGGTGCTTCTGAAGTACCATCAGTATTATTAGCGGACAAAGTTTCAGTTCCTGTTCCTAACAGCCCTCCAATTGTATGTTTATTTACAATGGTCCTATTGCCCACTTTTTTACGATAGTGAAATCTAGTGGTTCCCCAAGTATATCCCCCAAAAATGGAAACATTGATTCCAGAGGTAAATGTTTCAGGTACACTTTTTTCTATAATAGTTGTCTCCATCATATCGTTTATTTCCTCAAACAATATCGGATCGTCCTTAAATCTATATTTAAGAGGCAAGACCAAAGTGGATATAGTGATCTCTTGAAAATTAAGCCTAGCAGTTTGACCATCAGATAATTGATAGTATAAAGTCTCTTTATCGTCCTTAAAAGGACTATCGGTAAAGTTCCAGATGTTTACAAACAACTTATCTTTTTCGAAAAGTACATTGGCCTTGTATTTATAATTTTGACCTGTACTGTAGAAATCGGGTTGTGAGGTAGTTTTAACTGCGATATGTTCGAGTAAATCTGGATTCTTTGCTTCCTTTTCAGTAATCGTAATTTTTTTACCATTTAAATCAAATAATTCAGTTGAATTGACAATACTGTTTGCAACCAAAGCTATCTGTTTATCCACTTTTTCTCTTCGCGAATCATTACTCGCCAAAGATTTATATTTAACATAGGAATCTTTGACAAGATATCCTTCTCCAATTGAAGAAGTGAGAATGGGCCTTTCAAAAGACACCAATTTCGGTAATCCTTCAAACGCAAACTGTGCAATAGTTCTCGGTTGAAAAGCTAAATCATATTTTTTCGTTTTTAAACTTAGTTTAGGTCTAACCCTGTATCTTTTTTTCAAAATCTCCTGAGAATGGATTTGCAGACAAAAAATCAAACAGAACAATGATACGAGTATTCTCATATTGGTTTGGTTTTAGTTGGTGAATAAGGTATAGGGGAGTGCTTACAAGTTATTTCATTTCCAAATAATCCCGTTGCAGTAAAACCTCAAAAATTCTATGGATTTCCTACAAATCAGAATTGGGAAATCCAACTATACTTTCATATCTAAAAAACTAAACATGCAACATTGGCAGAACAATCTTAGATAAGCTAAATGAAGTTGAAAATGAGGACTATCCCATGACAAAAAATGAGAATAATTTTGAATTAGCTTGATATTGAATTGTAAAAATAGACTATGTAATATCCATCTTCCGCAACAAAAACGAGGCATTCATATTCTTGCAAACGCCTTCTTTTAACTTATAGTCAAAATAGAGCTCGTCGTTCTCGATTTCTGTTTCAAAAAAGTAGTTTTTTACGTTGTCCAAGCTATTTACTATTGTACAAAGACTGAGATCATGCGTGGCAATAATTCCGGGAACGCCCATACCTACCAATTTTTCTATAAGCTTTTTGGAGCCCGCTGCCTTGTCCACACTATTGGTGCCCTTTAAGATTTCATCAAGTATCACCAAATAGGAATCCTTTTGAAGGTGCTCCATAATAAACTGCAACCGCGTCAATTCAGAGAAGAAATACGAGCTGTTATCCGTTAGGGAATCGCTCGTACGCATACTTGTTATCAGCTTTATAGGGCTGTACGAACTACGCGCCGCACATATAGGCAGTCCCACATTGGACATCAGAACAAACAACGATACCGACCTTAAAAATGTACTCTTACCGGCCATATTGGCACCTGTAATAATCAAGAAGTCAGTATCCGCCAGGAAAAAATCGCTATCCACTCTTTCCATTTTTGGGATAAGAGGGTGCCCCATTGATTCCGCTTTGATAAGTGCAGTATCGGAACTGATCAAATCTGGATAGATAAAACTTGGATGGTTGTAGGCAAAAGTTGCCAAAGTATTGAACGCATCAAAGAATGCAACGGTTTCAAACCAGTGATCCACTACCTCACGGTTTTCGAGTATCCATTTTTCAATACGTAAGGAACAGCGTAAATCCCATAAAAAAAGACCATTGCCCAAAAGTGCGATAATTAAGTTGTTTCGATTGTCCAAAGCATCCAAGGCAGCAGAAAAAGTTTTGAAAATTTGCGAAGCCTTTGCTTTTCTAGATTCAATTTTCGCCTTTTCCGATTGTAACAGTGATGACTTGAACTCCATTTGTTCAATTTCATCCAACAATAGGGCGTATTGCTGGACGGTCTCTTTGATTCGGCTGGTCTTTGCACTCAGATCATTGACCCTTTTTACAAAGAACAAGGTTACTGCCAAACCCAACAAAAACCAGTACAAAACAAACTGAACACCAATAAGTTTTAAGCTTGAAGCAGCTATAACACCGATTGAAATGATACCAAAAACGGTGACAATCCATGTAAAGGCACTCGGGATAAAAGGTTGATACCCACTGAGCCAACTGGATATCGACTTGCAAGAAGTCTCGCTTTTTATAATTCGGGCAATTGCCGTATACTTTTGCCTCCATTCGGTAAACCCAGAAAGTTCCTTTACCGCTTCTTGCCGTTCTTTAATACCCGTAATGTCATTGGCAGTCAGTAAATCGACCAAGTATTGTGTCCCTTCCTTTAGTCCCGTTCTGTTCAGGTATTGAAATAGCGACCCTCTTCCGAACAAATCAATATCAGAACTAAAAAAATGGGTAGGTTCATTGAATACTTCACCGTCATACCTATCCAAATATGTCCCGTTCCCTATTGCTATCTCTTCCTCATTGATTGTTTTTAATGCTTTGTTCAAGGTCTGTTCCGCTTTGTGCGCTACATATTTCTTCAATAAAAAGAGAAAGACCGAAATACCTACAATGGCAAGTATAGCGGCCAAGGATGCATGATTAAAAAAAAGATATACCAAGAAACCCGTTGCTACAAAGACCAGCAATCGGAGCATACTTAAGAAATACAACGTTTTTTTGTTCTTTTGAAGCAAAGCTTCGAACATATCCTTACGCTCTTTATAAAGAGAAATGGGGTCTATCATAAAAATGTATTACGGGATAGCGTTAGAGTTACAAACCAAACTTATAAATATTTCGGTGCGCTAAGATAAAATCTATATCCTAACCTTTTCAGTTTTGTTTCAATATTCATTTTAGATGGATTAGACCTAAATTTACAGTATGAAGAACACAATTTCTGAGAGGGTCTCCGATTTTTTGAAGCACTATCCACCTTTTAATATTCTGGAGCCGGAACAACTTGAAAAGTTATCCTGTGAAGTGGCTATTAGCTATAAAGAAAACAATAGCATCATTTTTACCGAAGAAGAAGTTCCGCACGATTGTTTCTACATCGTACACAAAGGAGCCGTGGCACTTGCCAAAAAAGGTTCAAACGCTATTATGGATATCTGTGATGAGGGCGATATTTTTGGCCTACGACCATTAATGGCAAACGAGAATTACAAATTGGAAGCAAAGGCCCACGAAGAAAGCATACTCTACGCCATTCCCATAAAGGAATTTAAGCCCCTGGCACTGGAAAATATACAAGTTGGTAATTTTTTAATAGAAAGCTTTGCCTCCAACACACGTAACCCCTACTCCCAAAAGCATAGGGGTCAGCTTTATGGTGTTACCGATTCAACAGAAAACAATACGGAGCGTACATTATTGGACTTACAACCGGTCCAATATTCCACCAACTTGGTCACCTGTTCGGAAAACACTCCTATCACGGATTTGGCAAATACCATGACTACCAATAACGTAGGATGTATTTTAGTAGTAAAAGATGACGTGGCAATAGGGATAATCACCGATAAAGATTTAAGGAACAAAGTGTTCACTGGTCAAGTTCCCATTACCGCCACCGCAAAGGAAGTAATGACCGCCCCAGTAATCACCTACCCAAAAAATCTGACCATCACACAAGCACAGATGGCCATGATGAAAAGCAATATTAGCCATCTATGTCTTACCGAAGATGGAACGCCAGATACACCTGCGGTCGGCATCCTGTCCAAACATGATGTCATGCTTGCTATGGGAAACAATCCTGCCGTATTGATGCGAGCCATTAAAAGAGCTAGAAGTATAAAAACATTACGGACCATTCGCCGCGGCGTAACGAATTTGCTGCGCGGTTACTTGGACCAGAACATTCCGTTACGACTGGTTTCCAAAATTGTATCGGAACTGAATGATGCAACCATCAAACAGGTGATTAAAATAACACTTAGAGGGATGGAGCAAAAACCTCCTGTCAAGTTCACCTGGTTGACCATGGGCAGTCAGGGAAGAGCTGAGCAACTACTGAACACAGATCAGGACAATGCCATCTTATTTGAAAATGTACCTGCTGCAAAACTAAAAGAGACCCATGCCTATTTTTTGGAATTGGGAAACCGGGTTACCAAAGAACTGAATACCATAGGATATGAATATTGTCCTGCCGAGATGATGGCCTCAAACCCTTTATGGTGCCATAGTCTTGACGAATGGAAAAAAGTCACATCTTTTTGGATAGGCAATCCCGGACCCGATGAGGTACTCTTATCATCCATATTTTTTGATTACACTGTAACCTATGGGGATAAAACACTGGTCGATGAGCTTTCTTCCCATATTTTTAAAAATATTGAAAAGCATCCTCTGTTTTTGGTTCATCTGGCAAGCGGAGCATTACAAAACCCTTCTCCCACAGGTTTCTTCCGAAGCTTTTTGGTGGAACAAGATGGCGAGCATAAAGACTTTTTCGATTTAAAACTACGTGCATTGATGCCCATGATAGATGCTGCACGGGTTCTTATCCTATCACACGCCATAAAATCAATAAACAATACGGCAGAACGTTACGAGAAGTTGGCAGAGCTAGAGCCCCAAAACAAAGAATTGTACCTATCATGCTCTTACGCTAGCAAGGCGTTATTAAAATTTAGGACCATACAGGGTCTGTTGCACAATGATTCGGGCAGGTTTATTGCTTTGGATAAATTGAACAAGGAAGAAAAAATAAAACTAAAACGAACTTTTAAGACCATCAAAGAAATACAGGAACTCTTGCAGGTACGCTTTCAGGTAAAAACGATTTTGGGATGATGCGCTTCTTTAAAAAGAAAAAACCTATCGACCTTCCCAATTTTTGGAAAGATTATGCCACTCTTTTTGAAAAGCCTTTTCCTTCCGATTTAAAGGATGTGCGATATGTTGTGCTGGATACCGAAACAACGGGTTTCAATTACGAGCAGGATCGTATGCTATGTATAGGTGCGGTGAAACTGTTTCATAAAAATATTGCGGTGAAAGAAAGTTTTGAGGTCTATCTCTCTCAAAATCATTACGATGTGGAAAGCGCAGAAATCCACGGAATATTGAAAAAGGAAAATGTGGAATACATTACCGAACTTGAAGCATTACAACAGTTCTTGGGCTATGTCAAAAATGATGTCATCGTGGGTCACCATGTGATGTTCGATGTCAACATGATCAATGCTGCATTGGAACGACACGAACTTCCCAAGTTGAAAAACCAAACATTGGATACTGGATTGCTTTACCGAAGAACGTTGCTCAACACTACGGTACTCCAAAAAAAAGAACACTATTCCTTGGATGATTTGGCCGAGAAATTCAGCATCTCCAAAAAAGACAGACATACTGCTTTAGGAGATGCGTTGATTACGGCCATAGCCTTGCTTCACATTATCGATAAGCTTAAACCAGAAGACCTCAAGGATCTTATTAAAAAACAACGACCTTTAAAATATGGCTTCTAAGCGCTATAAACTCTCCTTCATAATGGCATCCACTACTTCAGGGTTTAGTAATGTCGAAGTATCGCCTAGATTACTGGTTTCCTTAGAGGCAATTTTCCTTAGAATACGGCGCATAATCTTTCCACTTCGTGTTTTTGGAAGCCCTATAACAAATTGAATCTTATCCAATTTGGCAATTGGTCCGATATGTTCCGTAATAACCTGATTTATTTCCTTTTTAAGATTGTCACGATCACGGGATTCCCCTGTTTCCTTTAAGGTCACGTAGCCATATAGTGCATTTCCTTTGATATCATGGGGAAAGCCTACTATTGCTGACTCCGCAACGGCAGGATGCTCATTAATGGCATCTTCAATAGGTGCCGTACCCAAATTATGTCCAGAAACAATGATCACATCATCTACCCTACCCGTAATCCTATAATAACCTACCTCATCACGGAGCGCACCATCACCTGTAAAATACATTCCCTTAAAAGCACTAAAATAGGTATCCTTGTAGCGTTGATGATCTCCCCAAATGGTCCTGGCGATAGAGGGCCAAGGAAACCTAATACAAAGCCTTCCGTCAACCTGGTTCCCTTTAATTTCTTTTCCGTTCTCATCCATTAAAACAGGCTGCACACCGGGCATGGGCAATGTCGCATAGGTGGGTTTGGTAGGGGTCGCGAACGGTATTGGTGAAATTAATACCCCACCTGTTTCGGTTTGCCACCAAGTATCTACAATAGGACACTTTTTTTCACCGACCTGTTCATTATACCAATGCCATGCTTCCTCATTAATGGGTTCACCAACAGTACCCAATACTTTTAAACTAGAGAGATCATGCTCCGTTATAAAATCAAGGTTTTCCTTTGCTAAGGCCCTGATTGCCGTTGGTGCAGTATAAAAATGGGTGATTTTATGCTTTTGGACCACATCCCAAAACCGACCAAAATCAGGATAAGAGGGTACTCCTTCGAACATAACGGTAGTGGCTCCATTGGCCAAGGGGCCATAAACGATATAAGAGTGGCCCGTGATCCAACCAATATCAGCCGTACACCAGTAGATATCGTCTTCACGGTATTGGAATACATTTTTAAACGTATAGGCCGTGTAGACCATATAGCCTCCAATGGTATGCACCATACCTTTAGGTTTGCCCGTTGAACCTGAGGTGTACAGGATAAACAATGGGTCTTCCGCATCCATGATATCCGCTGTATAATCGGCGTACGCTTTATCCAACAAAGGTTGCAACCATTTGTCCCTACCTTTTTTCATATTGATGTTGGATTTTATCCGTTTAGCTACCAAAACCGTTTCAACATCAGGACATTTTTCCAAAGCTTCATCTACAATTCCTTTTAAGTCGATGGTTTTTGCACCACGGTACGAACCATCTGATGTGATGACCATTTTTGCACCACAATCATTGATTCGAGTTCCCAACGCAGTAGAGGAAAAACCAGCAAAAACTACAGAGTGGATTGCGCCAACACGTGCACAGGCCAATAGTGAAATTGCCAATTCCGGAATCATGGGCAAATAAATAACTACCCTATCCCCTTTTTCAATACCATTGTCCTTTAGTACATTGGCGAACTTGCACACTTTTTCGTGAAGTTGTTTATATGTAATGTGCTGTGCTTCTTCTTTTGGGTCATTGGGTTCAAACAGGATTGCTGTTTTGTCTCCCCTAACTGGTAAATGGCGGTCAAGGCAATTCTCCGTTATGTTCAGTTTTGCACCTTTGAACCAATTGATCTCTGGTTTGGAAAAATCCCATTCCAAGACGCTGTCCCATCTTTTACGCCAAACAAAGTGCTCTTCGGCAACCTCTTCCCAGAAACTCTCTGGATTTCTGACGGATTTACGATAGACTTGATAGTATTCCTCAAAATGTTTTATGTGATAATTACTCATGATCTTTTCGTTTAAGTTATATTTATTTCAGTGTCTGTTTATTTAGTTATGCTATCAATTGCTCTACATCCTTGACTATTTTTTTAATGGAAAAAGGTTTGGTCATATAGCCGTCCGCTCCCAACTTCATTCCTTTTTCCACATCCGCCAGTTTACTTTTGGCAGATAAAAAGATAATCTTGGTCTCTTTCAATTCTTTGTTTTCCTTTATTTTCTGAAGGGTTTCATAGCCATCCATTTGTGGCATCATGATATCAAGTAGGATAATATGGGGCGTTTGTTTGTCGGCAATTTCCAATGCCTCTTTTCCATCCCTTGCAATAAACACCTCAAAGTCCTTTTTCTTGAAGGCATACTCCAAGGACATTACGATATTGGGTTCATCATCTACAATCAGTATTTTTTTCACGCTCATTTTAATTTAGGAATAGTAAAAACCATTCGGGCACCATTGGTATATGAAGCATCCGCCCATATACTTCCTTTGTGGCTTTCTATAATTTTTTTACAGATGGCCAATCCAAACCCACTGCCCTGTGGTTTTTTGGTATTCTGGTTTTTTGACTGATAAAACTTTTCAAAAATATAGTTGTGCTCTTCTTTGGGAATCCCTTTTCCGTTATCCTCAACAGCAACTTCTATGGTTTCATTGGTTTCTTCCAATAGAATTTTGATGACGCCCTTGTTTTCCTCGGTAAACTTTAAGGAATTTGATAACAGATTGGTAAATACCTGAAGAATTCGGTCTTCATCATAAAGACCAATCAAAAGGATATCGTTTTCAAACAGCACTTTCACTCCCCTTTTATTTGCTATTTGTGCAATACCATTGATAGCTTTTTTGATGGTGTTGTTGATCTTATGGCTCTTTACGTCCAATTCAGCACGATCACTTGATAATTTTTCAAGGTCAAGAATATTGTGTATCAGAACAGCTAAACGGTCCGTATCCTTGCTTATATTTTTAAGAAAGCGTTTTCGAAGTTCAGAGGGCATTTCTTCATCCTCCAAAACTTCGGAAGCAGCTTTTATTGAGGTAATAGGTGTTTTAAGTTCATGGGCCACAGTATCTAGAAAATCATCCTTTTGTTTATCCTGATTCCTCAGTTCTTGATTTACTATTTTTAACTGATTTGCCATATTGGATAGCTCGGCCGACTTTTCTACCAACAGTTTATTATTCGCCTTGGTTTCTTTTGTATCCTCCAATATGTTCAAGACCTCAACAAGACTAATGGGTTTTTCTTTGGAAACCGATGATAACAAAATCTTGGCAGAGGCGCTACCAATACTACCCGTTAGAAGTTTTTCGGAAAAGTTGATCAGTCTTGCATCCGCCTTTTCTTCAGTTTCCGATATGTTGTACTTCCGATTAAAAATATTGAATGCCCTATTGGTTCGTTGCTCACCCAAAAAGCGGTATAACAGTTCTTTAATGTCCGTGACGTAAGCTTCGCCCTTCCAAACAAAAGCACCTTCTTGTAAGTTTTCGTAATTTTCGTTGTGAACAAAAATTTCTGCATAATTACGTTCCCGGTAATTCCCTTTCGATAACACAGAAATTGAAACAAATCCCAATAAATTAAAACTCAAACTCCATAAAAAGGTATTGCTCTCCGGTGTCAAATAATCAATTCCGAACAATTGCGATGGCCTTAACCATGTTGCTCCAAAAGGTCCACGTGTCGCAAACACACTACTTATGTTCATTGAATCAACTATTATTGGTGAAATCAATGTATACACTACCACAAGAAGACCAATTACTATTCCCGCTTTTGCAGCCTTTGCAGTACCCCTTCGCCAAAACAGCCCAAAAAAGAAGGATGGTGCCAATTGCGAAATGACCACAAAAGAAATTAGGCCAATGGAATACAGCGACAATTGGTTCGAAAAATTAATGTAAAAGAAATAGGCAAAAATAATGAGGGTAAAAACTGCTATTCTCCGAATGTTCTTGATGTTTTTTGAATTTGCCTCAGGATTACCCTCGACCATTTTCTTTAGAAATCCGTACGGGATTATCACATTGTTGCTGACCATGGTAGAAAGTGCCAATGTAGACACCACGATCATGGAAATTACCGCAGAAAATCCACCTATAAATACCAAACCAGATAGAAAGACGTTGCCCTCTTGCAAGGGTAGTAGCAACGTGTAATAATCTGGGTTTACATTTCCCGAAAGCCTTATGTTTCCTGCCCATGCAATGAAAATCACAAAAATATTGAACAGCAACAAGTATAGCGGAAACAACCAGATAGCTTTCTTTAAGTGACGTTCCTTTTCATTTTCGACCACTGCAACGTGAAATTGACGTGGTAGCAGGAAAATGGCAAAAAAGGAAAGACAAATGGTAAACAGCCAGTTAAAGCCATTCTCCAATCCGCCAAATGATGATAATCGTTCAAAATTTTCCGTTTGTAATGCCTGTTCGTAAACATCTCCGGTACCATTGAAAAGATAAAACGTTACATAGATTCCTACTATCAAAAAGAATACTAGTTTCAAAATAGATTCAAGAGCAACTGTAGCTATAATACCTTTCTTGCGTTGCGATGCATCTGTTGAAAGTGTCCCAAAAAATGCTACAAAAATTGCTATCAATAAGGCGATGTAAAATGTAGAATCATCTAAAATACCTGTTGTGCTATAGCTTTGGTCAGAAGTAATAATTTCAAAAGTTTCCGATACTGCTTTTAACTGTAATGAGATATAGGGTATCGTTGCCAAAAGACAGGTTACGGTGACCAAAGCTCCTAAAAGGCGATTGTTCCCATAGCGCATCGAAATAAAATCGGCAATACTCGAAATCTTTTGCTGCTTGGAGATACGAATGATTTTCCGCATGATGACAATCCATAACGGCAATGCAATTACGGGACCAAGATAAATGGTAAGAAAGCTTATACCCGACTTTGAAGCAATGCCCACACTACCATAGTAGGTCCAAGCGGTACAGTATACCGCTAAAGAAAGTACATAAATATAGGGATTGTTGACCCACTTGCTTTTCCGGTTTTTTTCTGCGTAGTAGGCTATGAAAAACAAAAAAGCCAGGTAACAAACGATAATCAATATGAGCAAATAGTTACTCATAGTACTTTTTCAGGATTAAAAATGAAACTATAATTGCAACAAACCAGCTTAAAAAAATAAAGACGTAAAATATGGGGAAACCGAACAGTTGTGCATCACCATCAAAAATGGTTACAAAAGGAACATTCCATAAAAAGAATAGCAGTACGGCCAGTACCACTAATTTTTGCTGATGTCTTTTCTTCATTTTCATTTTCAAGAGGTGCTTTTGTTGAAATTACAAAAAACGGTGCGGCAGTCGTTCGCCAGCACCGCTTTTTTAACAATCAACTAATTTAATATTAGTGAGATGACGCTTCGCCAGCTCCACTGGGTATTCGTATATCCTCAACAATTTGCTGAACATTCTCTGGCGGTGCTTTTGTGAATCTATTGACCACTAAGGAAACTGCAAAGTTTACCAGCATGGCGATAGTACCAAAACCTTCAGGTGAAATGCCAAACCACCAAGATGCTTTAAGACCTTCTACTGCTGACTTGCCTCCATCAAAAATGCCGAACTTAAATTTCAACATGTAGAAAAGCATCAATAAAATACCGACTACCATTCCCGCAACAGCACCTTCCTTGTTCATTTTCTTGTAAAAAATCCCTAATACAATGGCAGGGAAAAATGAGGCCGCAGCAAGTCCAAATGCCAATGCTACTACGGCAGCGACAAAGCCTGGCGGGTTTATTCCAAAATAACCAGCAATTACGACCGCAACCGTAGCGGCACCACGAGCAGCCCATAGTTCTCCTTTTTCAGAAATATTAGGAACAAAGATTTTCTTTACCAAATCGTGGGATACCGATGATGAAATCACCAACAGAAGGCCAGCAGCCGTAGAAAGTGCGGCAGCAAGACCACCTGCAGCTACGAGCGCAATGACCCAAGCGGGTAGATTTGCAATCTCGGGATTGGCCAATACCATAATGTCCCTATCCACGGTCAATTCATTTTTAGCTTTATCCGCCACGTATTGAATTTTTCCATCCTTATTTTTATCATCAAACGCGAGGAGCCCCGTACCTTCCCAGTTTTTAAACCATTCAGGCATAGATGAATATTCTTTGTCGCTCACCGTTTCGATCATATTGGTTCTTGCAAATACAGCAACTGCCGGTGCTGTAGTATAAAGTATAGCGATAAGCAACAATGCCAATCCAGCTGACTTACGGGCATCTTTCACTCTTTTTACGGTAAAAAACCGAACAATCACGTGTGGAAGTCCAGCAGTTCCTACCATTAATGCCAAGGTAATTGCAAATACATCTACTAAACTTTTAGAGCCGGACGTATACTCTGCAAATCCAAGCTCTGTGGATAACCCGTTCAATTTTTCCAATAAATAAACCCCAGAACCATCATTTACAGTGCTTCCCATTCCCAATTGTGGAATAGGATTCCCGGTCATTTGTATGGAGATAAAAATTGCTGGGACCATGAAGGCGAATATCAAAACACAGTATTGTGCCACCTGGGTATAGGTAATCCCTTTCATTCCACCTAAAACGGCATAGAAAAGCACAATCACCATCCCAATAATGACCCCGGTATTGATATCAACTTCCAAGAATCTGGAAAAAACGACTCCCACCCCACGCATTTGTCCTGCTACATAGGTGAAGGACACCAGCAAAGCACAAAAAACGGCTACCATTCTAGCAGTATTGGAATAGTAGCGATCTCCGATAAAATCAGGTACCGTAAACTTACCAAACTTTCGTAGGTAGGGTGCTAATAAAAGTGCCAATAGTACATAGCCTCCGGTCCATCCCATCAAATATACTGATCCATCATATCCTGCAAAGGCAATGATACCTGCCATGGAAATAAAGGATGCAGCGGACATCCAATCTGCAGCTGTGGCCATGGCATTGGCCAATGGGGAAACGCCTCCTCCAGCAACATAAAATTCTTTTGTAGATCCTGCCCTGGACCAAATTGCTATTCCTATATAAAGACCAAAGGTTAGGGCAACCAACACATAGGTCCAAATTTGAACATCGTTCATATCGTAGTATTTTTTAGTTAGTTATTACTCGTCGTAGCCGTATTTTTTATCCAGCTTGTTCATTAATCGCACATAGACGAAAATCAAGATTACAAATGTGTAGATCGATCCTTGTTGCGCAAACCAAAATCCTAGTTTAAAACCACCAATTTGAATGGTATTGAGTGCATCTTTAAAAATAATGGCAGCTCCATAGGAAACAGCGAACCAAATGGTTAAGAGGATGAAAAGATATCTAAGGTTCTCTTTCCAGTAGGCGGATGCTTTTTGTTGTTTTTCTGACATAATTCGTTCGTTTTATAAATAAATCATTGCTTGAACAGTGAATATTCCATTGCTATCACCATCTCCATATTTGAAGTTGGAATATTCAAAAGATAGTTTGGAATGGTGTCCGGTAAAGTAAATGTTCCCTCCAACTCCAAATCGATTTGCTGAATCATCAATAGCGTCTACGCTTCTGTTTTGATAAGAAAGATAGGGCTGAAAGCGAGTTTTGTCCGTTTCACCGGCCAGTAGATAACCTACATGCCCATATATCATGTTCCCAGAATCATACGTTGTTCCCAAGGCAAAATCACGGCCATAATCATTAGTTTGGAATTTAGCATAGGCTGTAATCGCACTGCCGTCATTTCCCAGAGGAGTATCATAAAAAGCATCCACTGCAAAGATTGAAACGTCTTCTCCCGACAATTCTCCAGCTGTATTGGCAACTACAGAGCCATTGGGATGCACCAAAAAGCCAGCACCAATATTGAACACTTTTTTGCTCCCCAAATAAGTACCTACTTTATAGGGAAGGAAATTCGATTCTTGATCCAAGAAATTATATGAAAAATACCCTTGCACCAGTTTTCCTGCATCTCGGGAGCCCAACAATCTTCTCCCTGCATATATTGCCGAGCCGTCCGGGGTTGGTGCTACATCTGCCTGAAGATTATTTGTACCTGCTTCATCCAAAGAAAGATTATAGAACAGTCTGCCAAATTTTCCTTTGATGTATACACCGATGTGCCTTGCAAATTGGTCGGAAAGCCCCAAAACTGCCCACGACTGTCGGTTGTTGTCCAAAGTCATAAAGTTTAGGGTACTGGCACTGTTCAATCTAGAAATTCCATTCCAATAGTGCAATCCAGCTCCTATTTGATGATTATCGTCATAAGACCATTCTCCCCAAAAATCGTGAAAGAACAATTGGGAGTTTGCCCCAGTACCTATGGCACTCTGATTTCCACCATTTAATGAATTTAAACCCAAATGGGTCAAAATCATAAATTTTTTATTTAACTGTGTATAGGTGAGCAATCGGGCCCTACGTACACTAAGATTAAATTTGCTCGCATCGTCTGCGACATTGTCATTATATTGTGCCCAAAACTGACCCCATGCAATTATTCTAAAATATTTAGAGCCATCTTCATTCAGTTTTACTTTGTAACCTCCGTCATATTCAGTGCTACCTTGTGAATGAACTACCTGTATGACCAGCAAGGCAAGTGCCAGTCCAAAGACTACTTTTTTCATTTTCAGTTGTTATTTAGTGATTTGTTGCATGCACTACGAACATCCAAAAAAAACAGTGTGAAAGAAAACTTAATATACTTTAGTGGTAATTAAGTATAGTTATTCCCTGAAACGTTCCCATTTAATCAACATAAACTTGTCACCAAGCTCCGTAACCAAAACTCCTGCCCCTTTAATATTCGATGGACTTTGGAAATAAGTTTTTAACTCTTTTTCATTAAGGATTTTATAGGTTGGATGGTAATTTGTTTTATAAGGACGCTTTATGTTGTATTTCCGAACCCAGTTCATTATGGATACATGGGAAACCCCTAAAATTCTTTCGATTTCCCTATAGGTCAAACCTTCTAGATATAGCTGTAGTGCCTTATTGACATAGTAATCATCTATTTGCTTGCCTAGCTTTCCGACAGTAAAAAAATAATTACAGGATTTACATTTATAACGTTGTCTTTGATTTACGATTCCAGCTTTTGTAAATTTTGTTGAAGCACAATTAGGGCAGGCATCCATAATAGCTATAGTATTTTTGCATAAATATATCAATTTAGCAAAATATATAGTAAATGTTTAAGGTTTTAAGGATTATTTTAAAAAAAGCTGTCTTTCAACTTAAAATATTCATTCTCAGCTTTGTCAATAAATAGAACTATCTAAAGAGATTTTAAGTAATTGGAAATATTAAGTGAAATACGCTCCTGTAGATTAGAGACTTCGGCTTTTAGAAAAGGCTCTCCCATAATACTTTCATAGAGCTCAATATAACGTTCTGAGACCGATGTTATATAGTCATCGCTCATTTCAGGAACATCTTGACCTTCAAGACCTTGAAAACCATTGGAGATAAGCCATTGTCGAACAAACTCTTTTGACAATTGCTTTTGGGCTTCTCCTTTAGCCTGACGTTCTTCATATCCATCGGCATAAAAATAGCGTGAAGAATCTGGCGTATGAATTTCATCTATCAGGACGATTTCACCATCTTGTGTCTTACCAAATTCATATTTGGTATCAACAAGAATCAATCCACGTTTAGCAGCGATTTCTGTACCTCGCTGGAACAGGTCTCTGGTATACTTTTCCAATACTTCATAATCAGTTTTAGAAACAATTCCCTTGCTCAGTATTTCAGCTTTGGATATATCCTCGTCATGGTCACCTTTTTCTGCTTTTGTCGCGGGGGTAATTATAGGATTAGGGAATTTATCATTCTCTTTCATACCCTCAGGCATAGGCTCTCCACATATGGTACGCCTGCCTGCTTTATACTCTCTTGCAGCGTGCCCCGATAAGTATCCCCTGATCACCATCTCAACCTTAAAGGGCTCACAAGCTTTACCAATCGCTACATTTGGATCTGGCGTCGCCATTAACCAATTAGGCACAATATCCTCAGTTGCCTTCATCATTTTAGTAGCAATCTGGTTGAGGATTTGTCCTTTATAGGGTATTCCCTTTGGCATGACCACATCAAAAGCGGATAATCTATCCGTAGCGACCATAACCAAAATATCGTTGTTAAGGGTATAGACTTCCCGTACTTTTCCTTTGTAGACCGATTTTTGTCCAGCAAAGTGAAAATTAGTGTCCATCAAGGTGTTTTTCATGGTGTATTCTTATGGAAAATTATGAGAAAGTTTCAACCTGATACAAATTTGACGAAGATTTTAATAGTTTGCATTTCGTACTTCCAATCTCATACTTCTAACTTAATTATGATGCTCAATATTTTTATAGGCGTCAATAACCTTTTTGACCAATTTGTGACGGATTACATCTTTATCATCTAAATAAATCATGCTTATCCCCTCAACATTCTGTAGTACCAAAAGCGCTTCTTTTAAACCAGAAATTACCCGTCTTGGCAAATCGATCTGTCCTGGGTCGCCCGTTAATAAAAACTTTGCGTTCTTTCCCATTCTGGTGAGGAACATCTTCATTTGTGCATGGGTCGTGTTCTGGGCTTCATCCAAAATAACAAAGGCGTTATCCAAGGTTCTACCGCGCATAAAGGCCATAGGTGCAATCTGAATAGTACCGTCCTCAATATATTTATCCAGCTTTTCAGGTGCGATCATATCCCGCAACGCATCATATAGCGGCTGCATATATGGATCTAATTTTTCCTTTAAGTCCCCTGGCAAAAAACCTAAATTCTCTCCAGCTTCCACTGCAGGGCGAGTCAAAATAATACGGCGTACTTCTTTTTCCTTCAACGCTTTTACGGCCAAAGCAACACCAGTGTAGGTCTTACCGGTACCAGCAGGCCCTATTGCAAAAACCATATCATCTTTTTTGCATGCATCCACCAGACGTCTCTGATTCGCCGTCTGTGCCTTTATCAGCTTACCACTAACACCATGTACCAGCACATCACCACTACTTTTAGACGATGTATAATCCTCTTTCCCATTACTGGTAAGTACGCGCTCTATCATATTCTCGTCCAGCTTGTTGTACTTGGCAAAATGGTTGGTGAGCATATCAAAACGCTTGTCGAATTCCTCCAAAAGCGCTTCGTCACCATATACCTTTATTTTGCTGCCACGGGCAACAATTTTAAGTTTGGGAAAATACTTTTTTAGTAATTCGATGTTTTCATTGCGTTGCCCAAAAAAATCCTGTGGGCTGATCTCCGTAAGTTCTATGATTAATTCGTTCAAAAAGAGAGGGATGTTTTAAGGTTATTTTTGCGGCGTTCTTATTCGTTCTTTTTATTTAATTTTATCGCACAAACTTAACCAAAAATCGATTTGAGCGGGGAAAAACATATCAACAGTATTGCATGGCAATCATAACATTAACTACAGATTTTGGGTATAAAGACCATTTTGTAGGTGCTATAAAGGGAACTATACTAAATAACCTGCCAGAAACCACAGTTGTTGATATTTCGCATGCCATCAGTCCGTTCAATATTCAGGAGTGTGCCTATATCCTAAAAAATGCATATCGGTCGTTTCCAGAGGGCACGGTCCATGTTGTTGGTGTAGACTCAGAGTTATCCATTGAAAACCAACATATTGCAGTCCACGTTGACGGGCATTATTTTGTTAGTGCCAACAACGGGGTAATTTCTTTGATCACCTCAGAAATAAATCCGAATAAAATTGTTGAAATAAACATTCCAAATTCAAATGCAGGTTCTTTTCCTGTTTTTAACATATTTGCGCAAGTCGCCTGTCATATTGCTAGGGGAGGAAAATTGGAGGTCATTGGGAAACCATTCGATGATTTAAAAGAATTGAAGGAATTTGAACCCCGAATCATCAATAACGGAAAAAGTATAACGGGAAATGTTATATATATTGATAACTATGGCAATGTAATCACCAATATACAAAAGAATCTTTTTGAAGCCTATCGCAATGGACGTGATTTTGAGGTAATCGCAAGAACCAATAAGCTCAAGACCATTCATGAAACATATAACGGAATCATAGATTTTGATTTGGACAAGGTGAACCGCAAAGGTCCTGGTGATGCATTGGCTCTATTTAATTCTGCCGGTTATATTGAACTCGCCATCTACAAGAGTGACCTGAAGACGGTTGGGGGTGCCTCTACCTTACTGGGTCTAAATTATAGGGATACTGTAACCATAAATTTTCTGTAAATGCTCATTCGCATCGTAAAACTCACTTTTAAAAGCGAAAATATTGCTAGTTTTAAGCAAATTTTTGAAACAACCAAATCCGGAATACTCACCTTTGAAGGGTGTACGCTAGTGGAATTGTATCAAGACCTTAAAAATCCCTGTATTTTTTTCACCTATAGTTTTTGGGAAAAAGAATCTGATTTGGAAAACTATCGGAAATCCGATTTTTTTAAAGGTGTTTGGGGCAATACCAAAACATTATTTTCGGAAAAACCAGAAGCATGGAGTGTTGAAAAAGTTGATGGTTGATGGTTGATGGTTGATGGTTGATGGTTGATGGTTGATGGTTGATGGTTGATGGTTGATGGTTGATGGTTGATGGTTGATGGTTGATGGTTGATGGTTGATGATAAGAAAAAATAATTAGCTTATAAAGTATTGAATATGAACAAAAAAGTATTAACAAATACGGATTACCGCCAACTGCCAACTGTAAACTGATAACCTTTTCAAAATATGTTTGCAATTTTTAAGCGGGAAGTACAATCCTTTTTTACAGCACCGATCGGTTACTTGATCGTAGGGTTGTTTTTATTGCTGAACGGACTTTTCTTATGGGTATTTAAAGGCAGCTTCAATATTTTTGATTATGGCTTTGCCGATCTTGGCAACCTCTTTTATCTAGCTCCATGGATTTTTATCTTTTTAGTACCTGCCATAACCATGAAAAGTTTTTCTGAAGAACGCAAAGTGGGTACTTTGGAATTACTATTGATAAAACCTATATCTGTCTGGAGACTGGTTTTGGGAAAGTTTTGGGGCGCTGTCCTCCTATGTGCCATTGCCGTACTGCCAACGATTATTTATGTGCTTGCAATTTCAGATTTGGGGATTACCGAAGGAAATTATGATTTGGGCGTAGTTTTGGGCTCTTATTTTGGGTTGTTTTTCTTGATTGCAACATATACCTCAATAGGACTTTTTTCCTCCACCTTGTCCGACAATCAAATTGTGGCTTTTATCATTGGGATTCTTATATGTTTTTTGTTGTTCAATGGGTTTGAGGCGGTTTCATCTCTTTTTTCTGATGGGGAAACGCAACAACTTATCAAAAATATAGGGATGAGCGCACATTTTGATAGTATTGCAAGAGGTGTAGTCGATACTCGGGATTTAGCGTATTTTATCTCTTTTACACTATTCTTTTTATTTGCAACCTTACTTCGAATTAAACAATTGCCAAGATGACAAGAACGTTTTCAATTTCAATTCTCGTAGCAATTGTTGTAGTTATATTGATAAATGTGCTAGGTAGTTTCTTTAATACAAGATTCGACCTTACCGAAGATAAAAGATTTACCTTATCCGAACCCGCTATTGAAACAGTCAAGAAATTCGATGCTCCGGTAGTTATCGATATTCTTTTGGACGGTGATATTCCCCCTGAATTTTCCAGACTTAAAACAGAGACATTACAATTATTGGAATCCTTTATTTCCGAAAACACCAATATTGAATACAATTTGGTGAATCCGTTGGAGGATGAAACCCAAGCACAACAAACCATTACGGATTTGCAACGCCTTGGTCTTACTCCTGCAAATATTACCGTAGAAGAAAACAGTAAGGTTTCCCAAGAGCTCGTCTTTCCATGGGCCATGGTCAATTATAAAGACCATACCGTAAAAGTGCCCCTACTCAAAAACAAATTGGGTTCAACTACGGAGGACCGTGTCAACAATTCCGTGCAGCAATTGGAATATGCTTTTGCAGATGCTTTTACCAAACTGACCATAGACGAAAAAAAACGGGTCGCTGTCATCAAAGGGAACGGAGAACTGGAAGATATTTATATCGCTGATTTTCTGACCTCGATTCAAGAGTATTATAATATTGGTGCCATTACGCTGGATTCAGTTGCCAAGAATCCCCAACGTGTACTGGAGCAATTAAAAGAGTTTGACCTCGCGTTGATCGCCAAACCAACAGAAGCTTTTTCAGATGGCGAAAAATATATCATGGACCAGTTTATTGTAAACGGTGGCAGGTCTATTTGGTTAATGGATAAAGTGGCCATAGAAATAGACAGCATTTTTAAAGGCGGGGGAAGTGCTTTGGCAATGCAGCGCAACTTAAGCCTCAACGATTTTTTCTTCAAATATGGGGTACGTATCAATCCCGTGTTGGTTAACGACCTCTATTTTACCCAAATTGTTTTAGCTTCGGGAGAAGGTAACGATTCACAATACAATCCAGTTCCGTGGTACTATAACCCCATGGTATTTTCTAGAAACGACCATCCCATCAATACCAATATTGAAGCTGTACGCTATCAGTTTGCAAATACTATGGATGTATTGGAAAATGACTATAAAAAAACAGTTTTGTTAAGGAGTTCTCCCCTATCCAAAACAGAGGGAACACCCAAACAGATTGGGCTGGATATTTTGAACACCCCACCGGATAGGGAATCTTATATAGATGGAAATCAACCCTTGGCGGTATTGATAGAAGGAGCATTCAATTCAACATTCAAAAATAGGGTCAAACCAATTAAACTATCAAATACGTTGGAACAGGGACCTGACAATAAAATGATAGTCATCTCTGATGGCGATGTCATAAAGAACCAATTGCGGAATGGCAGACCTTTGGATCTAGGTTATGACAAATGGACCAATAGCACGTATGGTAACAAAGAATTTCTGGTGAATTGCATGAACTACCTTTTGGATGATACTGGACTTATAAACATTAGAAATAAAAAAGTTTCCATCCCTTTACTGGATGTTGAGAAAATCGCGGCAAAAAAAACAAAATGGCAGCTTATAAACGTTGGACTCCCAGTACTTTTAACCTTTGTAATAGGCATTTTCTTTAGTGTATTCAGAAAACGAAAGTTTGCAGGATAAGTGTTGATAAATTTGTTTCATTACTATCGTGTTTTAAGATATATTTGTTTCTATTGATTTTTTGTGTTTTGCCAACACATGATTTATGGCAAACACTATGCTAAATAAAGAGTTCACTTAATGAAATTTATAGTATCCAGTACATATTTATTAAAACAACTTCAGATTTTAGGAGGTGTAATCAACAACAGTAACACGCTCCCGATTCTAGATAATTTTCTTTTCGATTTAAAACAAAGTAAATTAACGGTTTCCGCTTCCGATTTGGAAACTACAATGAGCTCTGTCCTGGAGGTCGATTCTGATGCAGAGGGTACCATTGCTGTTCCCGCAAGGTTATTGTTGGATACATTGAAGACTTTTCCAGAACAACCATTAACGTTTGTTGTAGAGGATAACAATACTGTTGAAATAAGCTCAAACCATGGTAAATATGCTTTGGCATATGCCGATGGAGCTGAATTCCCAAAAGCTGTGGAAGTTACAAATCCAAGCTCCACTACCCTACTTGGCGATATCTTGGCAACGGCCATTAACAAAACTATTTTTGCTGCTGGGAATGATGATTTACGTCCAGTGATGAGCGGTGTGTTTTTTCAATTCTCAACAGAAAACCTAACATTCGTTGCTACGGATGCCCATAAATTGGTCAAATATCAGCGTAATGACGTAACTGCTTCCGAAGTTGCCGAATTTATAATGCCCAAAAAGCCATTAACACTTTTGAAAGGTATTCTATCCGGGTCTGAATCTGAGGTCACCATTGAATATAATGACAGTAATGCCAAATTTATTTTTGACGATTCAGAACTGATCTGTAGACTTATAGATGGAAAATACCCAAACTACGAAGCGGTAATTCCAAAAGAAAATCCAAATAAATTATCCATAGCCAGAAATCAATTCCTGAGTTCTGTGCGCAGGGTGTCCATATTTTCAAATAAAACCACGCATCAAATCCGATTGAAGATTGCTGGTGCCGAATTGAATATCTCAGCAGAAGACGTAGATTATAGCAACAAGGCAGAAGAACGGCTTTCTTGCGCTTATCAAGGTGATGATATGCAGATTGGTTTTAATTCCAGATTTTTAGTAGAAATGCTGAATAACCTGACTTCAGATGAAGTTTCATTGGAAATGAGCCTGCCCAATAGAGCAGGAATATTAACCCCTGTTGACGGATTGGATGAAGGCGAACTTGTTACCATGCTTGTAATGCCTGTTATGTTGAACAACTAATTACCCATACCTAAATACTGGAAAAGCTAGCGTAAATTGCGCTAGCTTTTTTCTTTTAAACAAAAGGAATAGTCATAAAATAAGAAGGTGATTCGCCATTAGCGGCCTTTACTGCATTAACAATAGGAAGTACAAAGCCTAAAATAGCAACCCCTATCAGTCCTAAGATTCCCAATCCCAGTAACAAAATTGCAGGAACACTTATAATAATGTAGAGCAATAAACTTAACTGTAGATTGATTACAGCTTTTCCATGTTCGCTCATTCCCTCAACGGTACGTCTGGAAGATAGCCAGATAATCAGCGGAACAATAAATCCTCCAAATCCTGTTACATAATGCAATAATTGTGATAAATGTGTAATCGCCAAAAGTGTATTGTCCTTTCTGATTACATTTTGATTGATGATTTCCATTTTTGATTGATTTTTTGATGATGTACCATATAGGTATACATTTTTAGAGAAATGTTACAGGAGTTACGTAATTTGTATTTTTGTCAATATGTTAAATGTAGATACTATAATTGCTTTAGCGACTCCATCGGGTATCGGTGCCATTGCGGTAATACGGGTTTCTGGACCTGATTCCATTACGATTTCGGATACCGTTTTTAAATCCATAAAAGGAAAAAAACTAGTTCAGCAAAAAAGCCACACCATTCATTTAGGTCACATCGTAGAAAACGATAAAATTCTGGACAAAGTTTTAGTATCCATATTTAAGACGCCCCACTCCTACACCGGTGAAAATATTGTGGAGATTTCTTGTCACGGTTCACCCTATATTCAGCAACAAGTGATTCAACTATTTTTGCGAAAAGGGTGCAGGACAGCTACTGCAGGCGAGTTCACCTTACGAGCTTTTTTAAATGGAAAAATGGACCTTAGCCAAGCGGAGGCGGTTGCAGACCTTATTGCAAGCGATAGTGCCGCTGCACACGAAGTCGCCATACAACAGATGCGAGGTGGCTTCAGCAATGAAATACAACAACTACGTGAAGAGCTATTAAACTTTGCCTCATTGATCGAGCTGGAGCTGGATTTTTCACAAGAAGATGTAGAATTCGCCGACCGCGGTGAATTCAATACCTTATTGAATCGTATAAGTGAGGTCTTAAAAAAGTTGATAGATTCCTTTGCTTTAGGCAATGTCGTAAAAAATGGTATCCCAGTAGCAATAGTCGGAGAGCCCAATGTTGGTAAATCAACACTCTTAAATACGCTTTTGAACGAAGAGCGAGCAATCGTAAGCGATATAGCGGGTACCACCCGCGATACTGTTGAGGACCAAATTAGTGTGGGTGGTATCAATTTTAGGTTCATTGATACCGCGGGCATCAGAAAGACAAAAGATGTAGTTGAGCAAATAGGAATTCAACGAACCTTTGAGAAAATAGAAAAGGCCAGATTGATCATCTTTATTTTTGATAGTCCGGATTTTGATAGGTCTGAATTGAAAAGTATACAGAAGATGTACCCCACTAAAGAAATACTGCCAATCTGTAATAAAGTCGATGCCCTGAACGATCAACAAGTTGATATACTCAAACAAGAAGTTCCCGGTGTGATGTTTTTGTCGGCCAAACATGGAACCGGAATATTAAGTTTGGAAGAAAAACTATTATCACTCGTCGATTCAGGTGCTTTGAGCGGTGACCAGACCATTGTCACCAACAACAGGCATTACGATGCCCTGATCAAAGCATTGGAGGAAATTCAAAAAGTAAAAGAAGGAATGGAAATTGGGTTGGCCAGCGATTTAATGGCCATAGACATTAGACAGGCCCTTTTTCATTTGGGTGAAATTACAGGAAGCGTGACTACAGATGATTTACTGGGAAATATTTTTTCTAATTTTTGTATCGGGAAGTAAGCCTGATTCTTTCATTATTTATTCATTGGGACATTAGGTATTTTAATCGATTTTTTATAACAATCAACTGATTTCTTTGAACATTAGCCAGATACCAATTTTATTGTATCAAATCAATATTGCCCCATGCTACTATACTGAATGTTTTTTAACCTTTTAAACAATGAATGGTTTATGAGGAAAGTAAATCAATGAAAAATAAAATTCGAAGTAAAATAGTAAATTTCTTATCTTCTACTGTTGGTGCATTCCTTGTATATATTGCACCCTCTAAAGCTAAAGAATTAGCTTCAAAAGGGATGACTTTGGTAATGGATAAAGATTTAACCATTTTGGAAAAGTTAATGCGTAGGGCAATCCTTCGAAAACTAGAAAAAAATGGAAATTTTGACACTTTGGCGGATTTTCATCAAAACTTTTGGGTGGAAAAAGGAGACAACTTCTTTACGGCCAATGACAGTCAATTGGAAAATGTATTTATACCGAGTTGCGATTTTATTTTTGATCTCCTGAAAAATCAACTGACTAAGGAAACTGAAAAATTCACGACAATTGTGGAAATTGGAACAGGAAATGGTACCGTTTTGAATCATTTATCCCATAAGTTTTCACAAATGGATAAGCTTATCGGAATCGATTTAAACAAAACACAAACCCTTAAAAACAAAGAAAAGTACAAAAATAACCCAAGGCTTGAGTTTGTTGCTGGTGATGGTTTTGATTGGCTTGAAAAAAATGGAAAAAGCCATACAATTTTCTTGACCTTTATGGGAGTTTTAGAATATTTTACAGAGAATAGACTACAGGCATTTTTTGAAGCGGCAAATAACCTTGGTAAGATTATATTTATTGCGATTGAACCAAATGACTCTAATCACGATTTAGAATTAAATCCTAGATCCAAAGTTTATGGACCCGAAAGTTCCTTTTCGCACAACTATCCCAATTTACTAAAAAAAGCCGGTTTTAACCTTTGGCATTATTCAAAAAAGACCTTTGAAGGAGACACAAATTATATTGTATTCGTAGGAGCAAAAAACTGGACTTAGCAACTGGACAAAGCCATTTTTGTTTTACTCAATTGTTAAAACAGTAACAAGAAATGCTGGTAGAAATCAAATATTATATCAAAAGTCTTTTAAAAAAACTGAATCCTTATATCCAAAACAAAAATGGAATCAACTATTAAAATAAACAAGATTGACAGATGTAAAGGACTTTCAAAAAAGGAATTTTACGATAAATATGTAAAAAAGTCATTGCCTGTAGTAGTTACTGATAAAAGTGAATGGACATCGTTGGAAAAATTTACACCGGAATACTTCAAATCCAATTATGATCATGTTACCAATACTATTGATGGCAAAACTTACAAACTATCGCAAATAATTGATTTGTGTATGGCTTCAACTCCCGAAAATAAAGCTCCCTACCCCAATATATATGATATAACACAACATTTCCCAGAATATGTTAAGGTCATACCTGATTTGCAATATGGAAAATCCAACAGGATTTTTAGTCGAATACTACCAAGATTAATTGCAAGTCGTAACAATCAACAAGAACTATTTTTTGGGGGAAAAGGGTGTTCATTTCCAAAGCTACATATTGATTTAAATTGGGTGCATACTCAAATCACCCAGATAATTGGAGAGAAAGAGTTTATTTTATATCCTCCTAGCGATACCCCTTTCTTATATCCCGACAAAACACTGCCCAATTACAGTAATGTCAATATCATGAACCCTGACTATGATGCACATCCATTGTTCAAAAAAGCTAAAGCCTTAAGAATAAGACTTAATCCTGGCGAAACCATTTTTATCCCATCGGGCTGGTGGCATACAACATATATCCACGATTTTAATCTTACATACGCGGTTGATCATGTGAATTCATTTAATTGGAATACCTTCATGGATCAGAATTACCAATCCGCAAAAAAACATTATCCAAACATCGCCTGGACACTCAAAGTATATAAGCTAATTATGGGTAAAGTATTCAATTTTAAAGAAGCGATATTTAATTGATTCATAATCAAAATCGTATGGATTTGAACGATCCTTCTCCCATAATTATGTAAAGCTATTTGAAGAATCCAACTTCAAGATTAGCACTATTCCAAAAAATGATCGATGGGAACAATGGCATCATCAGTTTTATTGGGCCAATAAAATGATTTTAAAAGAGATATTCTTTGAATATTTTTCGTACAACTATAGTTCTGGTCCATTCAACGATTATCTTAATAGTTCGTTAAAAATCATTATTAAATTGCTATTAATCAGAATACTTTTTTAGAGTACGTTCCCTCACTAATATTGATTTATTTTTTGAAACCAGAATTATAGTCTTATGGAACCACATGACTAATCATTCTGTTTGTATACCAACTTAGACCATTTTGATCGTTTATTAGTATGAAAAAAAAGCAATTGACCTCAAACGACAAAAAACTACTTGACGCGTTTAATGATACGAGTTTTGATTTTCCCAATAATCTTACAATTGTAGACCTATTTCAACAGCAAGTTGATAAAACACCTGAAAACATCGCCGTTGTTTTTAAAGATTCGGTATTGACATACCTACAATTAAATGAACTCTCAAATAAGTTTGCAAATTTTTTAGGGCAAAATTACGACCTAAAAAAGGGAGATTTTATAGGACTGATGCTAGAACGAAGCGAATATCTAATAATCAGTATTCTAGGGATTCTTAAAACAGGATGTGCCTACGTACCCATTGATATTGAAGCTCCCCTAAAAAGAAAAGAATATGTTCAAAATGATAGTTCTTGTAAAATTACTGTTGATGAAGTCCTACTTGGGAAATTTAAGACACGTGAAGACCACTATTCCAGTAAAGTGGATGTCTCCCCTGTAAAAACAAAAGATTTAGCTTACATAATATATACTTCTGGAACCACGGGTAACCCCAAAGGAGTAATGGTAGAGCATGCTTCTGTAGTAAATCTGATTTTTTCTTTGACACAGTTCTTTCAAATTGATTCATCAGACAAAACACTTCTTTTTTCAAACTATTTTTTTGACGCTTCCATAGAACAAATGTTTCTCGCTTTGCTAAATGGGGGCGAATTAGTCGTAATCGATAAAAAAGATATTAAAGATCATATTTTACCTTCTATAATAGAAAAATATGCAATTACGCATCTTAATGCCACACCTAGCTATTTGGATACATTGCCTGATCTTTCCCATTTGAAATCACTGAAGCTAATCGTCACTGGAGGGGAAGTTTGTTCCTTGAAGTTAGCAAATAGGATGGCTGGTTATTGTAATTTGTATAATACCTATGGGCCTACAGAAAATACGGTTACCTCAACAGTGTTAAAATACTCTGAAAGACTTCTAAATGAAAAATCATTCCCCATAGGTAAGCCTATCCATAATACCAAAGCCTACGTGCTTTCAGAAAACCTAGATATATTGCCAGTTGGGGAGGTAGGAGAATTGTGCTTGGCAGGAAGTGGGTTGGCTAGAGGGTATTTGAACAATGAAAAATTGACAGCTGAAAAATTTATAGATAATCCTTTTGAGCCGGGAAATAAAATGTACAGAACCGGTGATTTTGCAAAATGGAAAAAAGATGGAACGCTAGAATTTTTAGGGCGAAAGGATGATCAGGTAAAAATTAGAGGGTATAGAATAGAGTTAGGTGAGATAGAAACAGTACTAAACGCAATAAAAGGCATTAAAAAGGCAATAGTACTTGCCAGCAATCATTTTGGAACAGAGCCTTCTTTAATATCATATTTACAGGCTACTGAAGATAAGTTATCTACCCAATCAATTAAAGAAGAAATTTCCAAGACGCTGCCAGTTTACATGATACCTACTATTTTTATGTGGATTGAGGAGTTTCCCATCAATAGAAATGGAAAAGTGGACAAGACCAAATTACCCGTTCCAGCGTATCAAAGACCAGATTCAGCACCTATCTATCGTAAACCGCGCACCAAAACTGAAAAACAGATTGCACAGATTTGGAGCGAAACATTATCTATACCAAAGATAGGGCTTGATGATAATTTTTTTGAACTGGGCGGCACTTCATTACTTACACAAAAACTAGCTACGGTACTGACAGAAAATTTGGATACTAAAGTACCTGTTACTAAAATTTATCAAAACCCTACCATATCACAATTGGTTGAATTCTTGGAAAAGGATAAAAACAAAATACCAATGGATACTAAAAGAAGGAGAAGACCTTCTTCCAGAGAAGTTGCCATAATTGGTATGGCAGGAAGGTTTCCAGGTGCAAATACAATCGACGAACTTTGGAAAGTACTTGAACATGGAAAAGAGACCATCTCGTTCTTTTCAAAACAAGAACTGGATAAGAGTATTCCAGAGTCATTACGCAATGACCCTCTTTATGTGGGTGCTAGGGGGATTGTTCCATCTGCTAAAGAGTTTGATGCCAGATTTTTTGGAATGAGTCCGAAATTGGCAGAAGCAATGGATCCACAACAACGCTTATTTTTAGAAATTGCATGGGAGGCTTTAGAACAATCTGGTTATTTGCCCAAACATTATGATGGTACAATTGGAGTTTATGCAGGCGCAGGCGGAAATACATACTACACAAACAATGTACTCCCAAACCAAGAATTACTGAATCAAGTAGGCAGTTTTCAAGCTAATACGGTAAATGATAAAGATTATATAGCAACTAGAACCGCTTATCACTTAGATTTAAAAGGACCGGCCGTTAATGTCTATTCTGCATGCTCTACATCTTTACTTGCAATTGCAGAAGCCGTAGAGGCAATACGAAGTGGTAGGTGCGAAATAGCATTGGCAGGTGCAGCGAGTGTAACCGCACCAATGTACAGTGGCCATCTATATCAGGAAGGATCTATGTTAAGTTCTGACGGTCATTGTCGTCCTTTTGATATTGATGCTAAAGGAACTGTATTTAGCGATGGTGCAGGTGTCGTTTTGCTTAAAGATTTGGCGGATGCAAAAAAAGATGGTGATATTATACATGGTATCATCAAGGGTATAGGGGTCAATAACGATGGTGGAAATAAAGGTAGTTTTACTGCCCCAAGCATACAAGGACAAGCAGGTGCTATTAGCAGTGCTCTCGCAGATGCTCGCATTACCCCAGATAAGATTAGCTACGTAGAAGCACACGGTACGGCAACACCATTAGGAGATCCCATAGAAATAGAAGGCCTACATATGGTTTTTGGCAAAAAAGCAGAGAACAAGCATTGTGCAATCGGTTCAATTAAGAGTAATATGGGACACTTGACTTCGGCAGCGGGTGTTGCAGGATTAATAAAGACCTTATTGGCCATGAAGCATAATAAAATACCTCCTTCAATTGGTTTCGAAGAACCTAACCCGGCCATCGATTTCAAAAACAGTCCCTTTTATGTGAACCAAAAATTGAATGATTGGAAATCAAACGGCACAAAAAAAGCAGGAATCAGTTCTTTCGGTGTAGGTGGCACAAACGTGCATATCATTGTAGAGGAGCATGCCGATCAAAAACAAGTATCTAACGGTAATGAAAGACCAATACAGTTTTTACCCTGGTCAGCTAAAACGAAAGAAAGTTTATTGGCCTATCAAAAAGCATTAGGTACCCATTTAAAAGAAATGTCCAAACCTACGCTGTCGGATATAGCTTTCTCTTTATCTACAACTAGAGATCTTTTCAGCCACAGGAGCTTTGTCTTGTCAAATGATAAAAATGATTTGGCAAATATGCTTCTGCTCAAAGAAGAAAACGATATCAAATCCAATGTCGTAAAGGTAATGCCCAGCGAATTAGTATTTCTTTTTCCGGGTCAAGGTTCCCAATATCCACAAATGGGGCGAGCACTTTATGAAAACGAACCTGTATTTAGGGAAGCAGTAACCCGTTGTGCAAAGTTGCTACAAAATGTATTAGAACTGGACATAAGAGAAGTTATTTATCCTGAGCTTGATACTCTGGAAACAAAAAATAGACTAAAGGATACAAAATATACCCAACCTGCTTTATTTGTTGTTGAATATGCTCTGGCACAACTATGGGTTAGTTGGGGCGTAAAACCGACGGTACTCTGCGGTCATAGCATTGGTGAGTTTGTTGCGGCCCATCTGGCCGGTGTTTTTAGCTTAGAAGACGCGCTAAGATTGATAACAATACGTGGAAAATTAATAAGCGGGTTACCCGGAGGAAGCATGCTTTCCGTTCGCATGGACGCTGAAAACATCACCAAATTATTGCCAGAAACACTTTCAATAGCTGCAATAAACTCGGATCAGTTATGTGTTGTTTCAGGCCCTGATAAGATTATTGAACAATTTGCTTCACAATTAAAAGAAAAAGGAATTGCATGCATGATTTTAGCAACGAGTCATGCATTTCACTCCAATATGATGAATCCAATTTTAGATTCCTTTAAAATTGAGGTTGAAAAGGTGTCTTTAAATATCCCGCGTTTACCTATGGTATCCACAGTTAGCGGTACATGGTTGAGCGATGCGGAAGCAACCGATCCAGAATATTGGACCAATCATTTAAGGAAATCTGTTCGCTTCTCAGATGCTCTGGAAACCATGTTGGCTACAGAAGATACGATTCTCTTGGAGGTTGGACCTGGTCGTGCGCTGACAACGTTATCAAATCAAAAAAAGGGGTTAAAGTCATTGGTTTCACTAAGTAGCTTACCAACTCCCAAAGCAGGATATAGTGCCTACAATTCAATATTAATAGCATTGGGAAATTTATGGCTAAACGGAATAGAACCCAATTGGAGGGAATTCTACAAAGACCAGACTAGGCAAAAAGTACTATTGCCCTCATACGTTTTTGATAAAAAACCTTGCTGGATCGAACCTTTAGCCATGGAAAGCAATAAAAATACCCTTGTTCAAGATCCAAATACATCTAAGCCCGAAATCAATCAAAATTCTACTGTTATGAGAGAGGAAATTATTCTAGAAAAAATTTCAGACATAATAACAAATACGTCAGGTATTGAATTGGAAACTTCCGAATACAATCTGAACTTTCTTGAACTAGGATTGGATTCTTTAGTGTTAACACAAATGGCACTGACTTGTAAAAATGAGTTCAAACTTCCAATAACTTTTCGGCAATTAAACGATAGTTTTAATTCCCCTACTCTATTGGCCAAATATCTGGATGAAAATCTTCCAAAAGATATGTACGCTCACGAAATTGATAACAACCAAAATACAGCCCCAATACAAAACATAGATTCCAGCAAAGAAAATCTTTCGTTTGCCACTAACGGGAATCAAGACTCCGCATTGAGCCTTATAGCACAGCAGATCCAACTTCTTGGAAAACAAATAGAGCTGATGCAGGGAAATGAAAGCAAAGAAAGTTATATACAAAAACCCAAGTCTGAAGTCCCCATACCCAAGATACCCACTGCAAACGATTTATCTGAAGACGAGAAAAGAGATCTTAAAAAACCTTTTGGGGCATCTCCGCGGATCGAAAGAAACTCGACCGGTCTAAATCCCTCACAGGCTGATTTTTTAAAGGATTTAATTAGTAATTACAATAAAAAAACGGCTAAAAGTAAATCGAATACACAACATAACCGCAGGCATATGGCCGACCCTAGGGTTGTATCAGGTTTTAAACCTTTGACCAAGGAACTTGTTTATCCAATTATAATCGAAAAATCGTTGGGCAATAAGTTATGGGATTTAGATGGCAATGAATATCTTGATACTGTAAACGGTTTTGGCTCTTGTTTTTTTGGTTATCAACCAGATTTTATAACAGAAGTTCTTCATAAACAAATAGATACTGGTTTTGAGGTAGGCCCGCAGCACCCATTGGCAGGTGAGGTTTGTGAACTTTTGTGTGAATTTACTGGTCACGAACGGGCAGGTCTTTGCAATACCGGTTCTGAGGCAGTTTTAGGCGCAATGCGTATTGCCAGAACAGTTACCGGTCGCTCTTTAATCGTTGCTTTCAAAGGATCCTATCATGGTATAAACGATGAGGCATTGGTACGAGGCTCTAAAAAACTAAAGACTTTCCCAGCAGCTGCAGGTGTATTACCAAGTGCAGTTCAAAATGTTTTAATATTGGATTATGGTACGCAAAAGAGCTTGGATATCATTAAAAATAGAGCTAATGAGCTAGCGGCTGTTTTGGTCGAACCCGTACAAAGTAGAAGACCAGAGTTTCAACCTGTGGAATTCTTAAAAGAGGTCCGTGAGATAACCAAAGCTTCTGAAACTGTCTTAATTTTCGACGAAATCATTACTGGTTTTAGGATGCACCCTGGAGGCGCCCAGGCATTATTTGATATAAAAGCGGATGTTGCCACCTACGGAAAAGTAATCGGAGGAGGTATTTCCATAGGTGCAATTTTAGGGGACAAAAAGTATATGGACGCCTTAGATGGTGGATTTTGGAACTATGGTGATGATTCTTTTCCAGAAGTAGGTGTCACCTATTTTGCTGGTACTTTTGTACGGCACCCTTTAGCTTTGGCATCGGCTAAAGCTTCTTTGACGTTTATGAAACAACAAGGTGGTAATTTACAAAACCGCTTGAATGAAATGACCAAAAATTTTGCTTTGGATATGAACAGTTCGTTCAAAACCAAGGGCCTTCCGCTTGAAATAACATATTTTGGCTCTTTATGGCGTCTAACATTTTTAGAAGAAATGCCTTATTCAGAATTACTATTTGTTCTGCTAAGAAAAAATGGCATCCATATTTTAGATGGATTCTCTTGTTTTGTTACCAATGCGTATACCATTGATGATATGCAAAAAATCAAGAAAGAGTTATTATCAGCTTTAGAAGAATTGGCAAACGTAAATTTTTTACCTAATCACGTTAAAAATTCTTCTATCGAATCCAATGAAGTACTTACAGCAAAAAAAATAAACACGCCACCTCTTGAAGGAGCAAAACTCGGGATTGACGAAGATGGGAACCCGGCTTGGTATGTTGTGGACAAAACAAATCAAGGAGAATATCTTAAAATTGATTTGTAAATATGTTCCTCAAATTAAAATGCATCGTCTTGTAATTATTGAACGTTAATGAATTCTACCTTAAAACAAAAAGCCTCCACCCCGTTCAATCCATTCGCTGGACCTACATTGGAGCGTGTAATACCCATTACAGCATCTCAATCAGAAATATGGACCGCATGTAAATTTGGCGGTGAAGCAGCTAACAAAGCCTATAACGATTCTATTTCCCTTTTCTTAAAAGGCAATCTTCACCGTAACTTCTTGGAAGATGGTATAAAAGAAATAATAGAAAGGCATGAATCACTAAGAGCGACCTTTAGTGCAAATGGGCTTTTTATGAATGTATTCGAAGAAAATCCCATAAAAATACATTATCAAGATATTACGGCATTCAATATTGAAGACCAGCATAAAGCTATTGAAAAATACTTATCGGAAGATGCCAGTTTTGTTTTCGATTTGGTGAAAGGCCCTTTGTTAAGAGTGGGATTAATCAAGATTAATGATTTTGAACATCATTTGGTCATTACAGCCCATCACATTATATGTGATGGTTGGTCCACAGGAATAATTTTGGAAGAACTTGGCACACTTTATTCTAGCTATGTCAACAACAAGATTGCCATACTTCCCAAACAAGAAAGCTTTTCGGATTATGCCGATGACCAACAAGAATTCATCCACAGTGCCACTTACAAAGAAATTGAGAACTTTTGGTTGAGGCAATATGCAGACTCTATACCGCAGGTGACATTACCTACAGATTTTCCAAGACCTGAACTAAGAACCTTTAAAAGTAACCGTAAAGATTTTTATTTAGATAGCGAACTATTGGCTTCTTTAAAAAAAGTAGGCGTTCAATCTGGGTGCAGCCTAGTGACTACTTTAATTTCCGTTTTTGAAGTTTTTCTATATCAACAAACCGGTCAAAATGATCTTGTTTTGGGCCTCCCCTCTTCTAACCAGTCTTTTACGGGAAAAAATCAATTAATAGGTCATTGTGTAAACCTGTTACCATTACGTACCAGACTTTCCACAAAAACTACATTTACCGATTACCTAAGACAACGTAAATCTTACCTCTTCGATGCTTACGAACATCAATCCCTTAGTTTTGGACAGCTATTACAAAAACTGCCCATTCCAAGAGATGCATCTCGTGTTCCATTGGTACCGATCATGTTCAATTTTGATACTGAGATGACAAGCCAGGTAGCATTTGCCGACTTGACCTACGAGCTAAAAACCAACCCAAGGGAATTTGAGGCCTTTGAGCTTTTTTTGAATGCAGGCGGCACTGAGGACAATTTACTTTTTGAATGGTCCTATAACTCATCTCTTTTTAAACAATCGACAATAACACAGATGATGAATTCATTTGTGGAAATATTGAAAAGAGTTGTAGATAACCCAAACAGCAGTATCGGTAATCTTGTTAGGGCAAATGATACGCTTTATCAAAAATTAAACGCTACACAAACTTCCTATTCACCATCACCTCTCAGTGAATTGATTTTAAGACAAGCACAAAAAACACCAAAGAGACTTGCTGTTGAATATGGCGAAAAACAAATTTTTTATGACGATTTCCAAGATCAGGTCAATGCTTTGACACATCAACTTATCGAACAGGGGGTTTGTCCTGGGGATTTTGTGGGCGTTTCATTGTATAGATCGGAAAAGCTCCCTATTCTATTACTCGCGATACTTCAATCTGGCGCCGCTTACCTTCCTTTAGACCCTAATTTTCCATCTAAACGATTGGGCTATATGCTAGAGGACTCTAATGCACGTTTTTTAGTCACCACTAAAGAAATATTGACCAAAGTAAAGGGAAGTTCCAAAACAATACTGTTGGAAGATTTGTTTTCGAGCGTAAAAAAATATCCGACAACAGCTCCAAATATCAAAATAGCCAATACTTCATTGGCTTATTTGCTGTATACCTCGGGTTCCACAGGACAGCCCAAAGGGGTACCCATTACCCATAAAAACTTGGTCAATTTTCTTTCTGGTATGGCCCTTGAACCTGGCATAAAGGAAACGGACAGGTTATTATCCATTACCACTATATCTTTTGACATAGCTGGTCTGGAACTTTTCTTGCCATTACTAACAGGTGCCACTTTGGTGTTGACCGATGACGAAACCACTAAAGACCCTCGAATGCTTATGGAAGTCCTCAGGGATAAGAATATTACCATGCTACAGGCAACACCTACAACTTGGCAAATGCTATTGGATTCTGGTTGGGAAGACCCTTTGCCGATCAAAGCATTATCTGGAGGTGAAGCCTTGCCACTTAGTTTAGCTAAAAAAATAGCCGAGCGGACAACTGAGCTATGGAATATGTATGGACCTACGGAGACAACCATTTGGTCCTCGGTACAAAAAATAAGCGTTCATGATGAATCGATAACTATAGGACATCCTATAGCGAACACACAACTTTACGTTTTAAATGAGAACGGTTTTCCGGTCAACCCAGGGATTATAGGGGAAATAGCCATTGGCGGGGATGGTGTTGCCAATGGCTATTGGAAAAGGGAAGCATTGACCGCCGAGAAGTTTTTGTTTAATCCTGTCCTTAATAAAACCCTTTATAGTACAGGAGATTTGGGCAAACTTCTTCCAAATGGTGAAATTCAATGCTTGGGACGCAAAGACCAACAGGTTAAAATACGTGGCCATCGAATTGAACTAGAAGAAATTGAGGAAGCGTTAGGTACTATTGCGGAAATACACAATGCTGTTGTTGCAGTAAAAAACAATACGCTAATAGCACATGTTGTTCTTAACAGAAACGAAGTTGCTCAACAATACAACTACAATGATTGGGAAAAAGAATTAGCTGAACGGCTTCCCGACTATATGGTGCCTAGACAGTTTAACATTCTATCGGAGTTTCCAACTACACTTAATGGAAAAATTGACCGTAATACATTATCGATAAATTTTCGGCCACAAGAAAAAAATACGCATACGATTTCCATCACAACAAAGAATGAAGAAATAGTAGCCGACGTTTGGAAGGAGTGCCTTAAGCTTTCCAGCGTGAACCGTAACGATAACTTTTTCGAATTAGGGGGCCATTCTATGGTCGCAATTAAAGTTATGACCTTGTTAGAGAAAAAGACAGACAAAAGATTACCTCTTTCCTCCCTTTTGCAATACCCCACTATTAAGCAACTGGCATCATTGTTAGATAAAGAAAATCCTTCATCTAACTGGAAATCTTTGGTCCCCATGAAACCTGAGGGTCATAAACCACCATTGTTTATTGTGCATGGAGCCAATTACAATGTCCTGGTTTTTGAAAAGTTAGCGCAATGCCTTGACGAAGACCAGCCAGTTTATGGCTTACAGGCAAAGGGTATTGACGGAACCGATGAGCCTGACGATACAGTGGAAACAATGGCTGCTAATTTCATTGCGGAAATGAAAACGGTCTATCCTGAAGGTCCTTACTCTATTGCAGGTTTTTCTTTTGGTGGTATTATTGCTTTTGAAATGTACAAACAACTAAAAGCTGAAGAAATAAAGGTAAAGATATTGGCATTATTTGATAGCTACGTTTATCCAAACTACTATTATTCAAATATTTCTAAGAAAAAGCGATTATACAAATATTACCAACTAAGACAGTTGGTCTTTGTCTCCTTAAACATGTTCAGCAGCAAGAAAAATTTCAACAGAAGGGTAAATCTATTGAAACTGGCGCTCAATGGATTGTATTTGAGATTTAAATACGGACAAGAAAAACAGGTCAAGATGCAATTCAATCGTTCAAGCCTTATCGATAAGTTCCATAGCGATGCTTTCTTACGGTATACTATAGAACCACAAGATATTAAGGTTGATTTATTTAGAGCATCGGAAAATGTATATTTCGCACATGATTTTAAGTTTCTTGGCTGGACTGGTCTTGCAACGAAAGGAATTAGAAAACATAAAATACCAGGTAACCACAATGATATGTTCTTACCTCCCAATGTCGAAAAATTTGCAGAGATTTTACAGCATACACTAGACAATCATGATTCAGAATAAGCAATCTCAGATAGTATGTTCCGAATCAAAAATTATCTTTTACGATTATTCCCAGTTGAATTGGAATAGTCGTAAACTAAAATTCTTCAAGATAGATATCTCTGACTTTGAACATGAAGTTCATCGCCTGACCCATTTTCTTGAGCCTCATGAATTATTACGTTCTCAACGGTATCGTTTTAAAAAAGATTGCAATAGATTTATAATAAGCAGGACCATACTCAAAATCTTATTGGCAAAACAAACAGGCACATCTGTCGAAAATATTAGCTTAAAAAAGGATGAAAGGAAGAAACCCTATTTACCCTTGAATCCATCGGTTTTTTTTAATCTTTCCCATTCTGGAAACTGTATTTTAATAGCTATAAGTGAAGTGCCAGTAGGTATTGATGTTGAAAAAATTGATGAAAGCTTTGATTTTACACCCCTTCTTTCCCAAATATTCAATACCACGGAAATTAAAAAACTCAATAACGCTGATCAGCCTCTAAGAACATTTTACACTTTTTGGACACGTAAGGAGGCTATTGTCAAAGCAACCGGAAAAGGAATTACTGACAATTTCATTGCAATACCCTCAATAAATGGGCTTCACCAAATACAATCATGTTTAATTGGAACAACTACAAAATTACAAGTAAACAGCTTTAATATTGATAATGAATATATTGGGGCTATTGCATTGACCGACGAGACTCCGACCTCAAAGAATATTCCATGTTACAAATTATATTCCAATCCAATACACCATTAAAAATGATGTAACGTAAGCTTTTACAAAAAGTTAGAATTCTAATTGGTAAACCAAAAAAGCTTCATTTTTAATGATCCAAAAACAATTTGTCCACTATATTTGACCATAAAAGTTAATGGTACCCAAAAGATTTTATGTTATACTTAAAACATTAATTTTTGTTTTCCTGCTCGCCTTTTACAGTAATGAAGGTTATGGTCAAAAAAACGACTCTGCTGATTCTTCTAAAACAACTTGGCAGTTGTTCAAGTATGATATAGGCAATGTCTTAGGAAGTATCGGATACTCCTACACCAGACCTTTCCATTGGAAAGGCAAACAATGGGGAACATTCGGAGCTGTTACCGCTGGTACTGGTTTGCTCTACCTTTTTGACGAGCAGATATCTGAGTTTTCAATAAACCAAAAACAAGGAGTTCCCCCTTTTATCCGTAATTACGGTACAAGAATTGGAAAACCTCAGTATAATTATATGCTTACCGGCGGAGTATATTTATCTGGTTTATTCGTAAAAAATGAAAAATTGAGACGTACCGGTGTCTTATTATTGGCTTCGGCTTCCTCTGCGGGATTTTTGCAGCAAGTTACAAAGTCCCTAATTGGAAGGGCACGTCCGGTTAGTGATAAAGGCAAAGATACCTTCGACCCATTCAACTCAAACAGAAATTTTCATTCTTTTCCTTCTGGACACGCCATCCTTGCGTTTACCAATGCCTACGCCATAGGAAAGCAATTTAAAAATCCTTGGGTAAAAACAGGGATTTATATTGTAGGGCTTGTTCCCGGAATATCCAGATTATGGGAAGGACAGCACTGGTTTACCGATGTTGCCCTAGGTGTCGCCATAAGTATCTTCACAGTAGAGTCTATTGACAAGTACCTTGACAAAAAATATGACCAAAAATATAATCACCATGATAAGAAAGTAAGCTGGAATATGCACTTTGGACCGGGCCAGATAGGCTTCTCTGCTCACTTTTAATTATATTGGCCAGAAGCTATTTACCAATATTTTAGGCTTATTGACCATTGTCACACCTACACATTATCTATGTTAGAAGAATTGATAAAAGTCGATAAAGAAATATTTCTATACCTAAATGGATTGGGGACACCTTTATGGGACGGTTTTTGGATGTATCTATCGCGTACCATAAGTCTTATTACTATACCAATTTGTCTCTTTGTATTTTTTTATTCCTATCAGATTTTTGGACCAAAAAAAACTATGCTCGTATTGTTCACAGTAGCCTTACTGATTATCTGTACTGAACAACTATCCATTCTTTTTAAAAATGGGATAACAAGATTAAGACCCTGCCATGATGATGAAATCATGAATATCATGAGACATGTTAAAGAATATTGTGGTGGTAGGTTTGGTTACTTTTCCGCTCACGCAGCAAATTCTTCCGCATTTGCAAGTTTCTTTGGTATCCTTTTCGTTAAAAGGAACAGGTTTCTACTTATTTTGTTAATGCTATGGGCATTGCTGGTAGGCTATAGCCGTATATACATTGGTGTCCATTTTCCTTTGGATGTTTTAACCGGAGTTATTATAGGTATTTTCTTAGGATGGTTGTTTTCGACTATATTTTTCACCTTTACGAATAGTAGATAACTGTTTTTTTTGAATTGTACGGATTGCTTATTAAATATCTTACCAAACAGTTGAAAACTAAGTGTAAGAAAAATAATGCTTTCAAAAATTCTTATAGTATATCTTTGTGCCCATCAAATAGGAGGTATGTTCAGTTTTTTTCAAAAAAAAATCTTCTTGATTGATCATCTTCATGGATTGGTCGATATACATAATCATATTCTGCCAGGTATCGACGATGGTGCAAAGACCATAGATGAATCGGTTGACTTAATCAAAGGATTTTCTGAATTCGGGATTAAAAACTTTGTTTTTACTCCTCATATTATGAACAACTATTATCCCAACACTCCGACTACCATAAAAAATTCTTTCGCCAAACTGCAAAAGGAACTTAACATTCAAAATATTGATAACATATACTTAGATTATTCAGCGGAGCATATGATTGACGATAATTTTGAAGCCATTCTTAATGGTGATAAGGTTATGCCATTAAAAAAGAGTTATTTACTCATTGAAATGTCATATTTACAGCCTTCCCTGAACTTTGATCAAGCAATTTCAAAAATAGCGAGTCGACGCTACTTTCCTATTTTAGCACATCCTGAAAGATATTTGTTCTTTCATCAGAAATATAAAAAGTATGCAAGTTTAAAATCTCAAGGAATTCTGTTTCAACTAAATCTACTCTCTCTTTGCAGTGATTTTTATGGAAAAGAAGTAAGCAAAATAGCAAGCAAATTGTTGGATGATAATCTCATCGATTATGTAGCATCAGATGTTCACAACATGAAACAATTGAATACCATTAAAGATGCAACAATATCAAGTAAAACGTTGGACCAAATTCTTCCAATAGTAGAAAATACGATAGATACTTTTTTTTAGGGGACTAGAATTTCCACCATTTCTTTAATGTTTTATTGTATCCGTATCCATATTTTCCACCGTATCCCAAATCCAATGTTTTAACGTCGTTTACAACAAAAGATAAGCCCTTTAACTTTCCTTCTTTTTTAAGTTTCAATGGAAAATCAAGCACTTTTTCTTCTGTAAAACCAGCCCTGGTCACATATAGGGTATGATCAGCGTACTCGCTTATAAGCAATGTATCTGTGACGACCATTAATGGTGCAGTGTCCACAACAACATAATCATATTTTTCTGAAACTTCCGAAAAAAGTTCCTTCATCCTGCTGCTCATCAATAATTCGGAAGGATTTGGTGGAATCTTACCCGAGTAAATGATGTCTACTTCATTTTCGTTTACAAGCATCGTATTCACAATATCTTTAGTACCCAAGGTATCATCCACAAGATATTCCGTAAGTCCGGCATTATTACTCCTTTTTGGCTTACTCAAGACATCGGACTCTTTACCTGAAAAAAAGGTATACAATTTTGGGTTTCTAATGTCAGCTCCAATAAGTAAAACCTTTTTATTGCTACTGGCAAATACCATGCAAAGGTTAGAGGAAATAAATGTTTTACCTTCCCCTGAAACACTGGAAGTTATGAAAATTAAATTCTTCTTTCCTGCACCTTTATTGGATTTTATAATGTAATCCAAATTGGTTCTTAGAATACGTAACGATTCCGCTAATACCGATCTATCTTCATTATAGATCAATTTGTTCTCTTTCTTGGATAGCTTGGGAAGCTCAGCTAGGACCGGAGTATCATCTACTATTTTCTCCAGACCAATTTTGTTATGAACCTTATTGTCCAATAAATCTGTTACATAAATAATTGAGAAAGGCAAGAACAGACCTAAAAACAGAGCGGCGACATATACAATTCGTTTTTGTGGGTATACTGGAGCACTGCTAGAGCTATATGCACTATCTATTATTTTGGATTTTGGGGAAGAGGAAGCAAAAGCTATTTGAGATTCTTCCCTTTTTTGTAATAAGTATAAATATAGAGATTCGGTAGTTTGTTGTTGACGTGTAATATCTCTTAGCGCTCGTTCATTCTTAGGGGCTGAATAAATTCTAGAGTTAATCTTGGATTGTTGACTACTGAGGCTATTGACTTGTAGACTCAAATTATTGGTCATGCTATTTAAACTGGATTGCATGTTCCGTTTCAAACCGGATAATTGCTGGTCTAAATTGACAATTATGGGGTTCTTTTCGTTGGCGTTTTTTAAAAGCCGTTTTCTTTCAGCAACCAATTCGTTGTAGCGAGCTGTTGTATTGGCAATGGACGGGTCGGACAGCCCTATATTGGATGGTAATATTTCATAGCCATCTTGGTTGTCGACAATATCCTTCATAGAAGAAGCAATATTCAATTGCAATGTAGAGTTCTGTAATTCTTGATTTGTGGCAACACCAACATTTAAATTTATGTTGGCTTCAGAAGCAATGTCCGTTATTCCCCTACCTGTCTTAAAGTCCTCGGCACTCTGGTCAACAGACGATAAGTTGGAATAAATACTGGTTATCCGGTCATTGATAAATTCCGAAGTTCTATCAGCAACTTCTTTCTTATCCGCTATGGTATTCTTATTGTAAACCGTTATTAAACTGTTTATAACATCTTGTGCTTTTTTTTGAATAGGGTCTTCTAGATAAAGTGATACAATATTTGAGGATTTATCGGTAGGGACTATACTAATAGTGCTACGATAAAACTCTGCTACCGACTCCACCCTATTTATTATTACCTGATACTTTTTACCCTTTAATCCAGCTAAATTATCACCATTTGTAGGTAATAAAACAATATCCCCTACCGGCGTGGCAATATTTTGCCCAAAAGCATATTCTTTTTCTGGAGCTTCTTCGTCAGTGGCAAAACCAAACTTCGTTGAATCTGTGATACTAATAAAAAAGTCCGTGTAGGAATTATAAACAACGGAATCCGGCTCTATAAAATTTATCTTAAAAGGTGCGGTGCCGTAGAGTTCAGAATCTAGTATATTCCCACGTGCTATGATATTTATATTAAGTCCTAAATCTTTGACAATTTGTATAAAATTAGATCTAGACTTCATCACCTCTATTTCATCTTGAACGAGACTACTATTACCACCAGAAAAAACTTCCAAATCTTGAAAAACACCAAGTTCAGAACTTGAATTTCTATCGTCAAGTATTATAATTTTTCCTTGGGCGGCATACTCTGAAGGCGTATATCTTAAATATACATAAGCTAAGGATAGGGCAAAAATTGCTGAAAGGGCAAACCACTTCCAATTTCTTGTGTATGTTTTTACAAAGCTGTTTAAGTCAAAGCCTTCAGAAGAAGGTACCTTTGTTTCTGAGTTTACTATCACAATAGCACCTATTAGTTATCTATTAGCGGTCACGATAAGAGTAGCAGCACCCAATACCAAACCTACAAGAGACAAGGTTATCGTAAGGCCTGCTGTGGAGGCAGAAGCATCTACGGCCGCCTTGTTAGGTTCCACATAAACTACATCGTTTTGTGTCAAATAATACACAGGGGACTTCATTGCTTCCTTGCTCGTCAAATCTATTCTGTTATACACTTTCGTTCCATCAAAATCCCTTATGACCAGTATATTTTTTCGCATACCCCTAATATTAAGATCCCCGGCTAGACCTAACGCTTCCAATATAGTGATTTGCTCTCCGATTACCGGATACGTGCCCGGTCTGTTTACCTCACCTAAAATCGTTACCGTAAAATTCAAGATTCTAATGTTTATAATGGGATCTTTAAGATAATCGGACAATAAACTCCTTAGTTTTACCCGAAGATCTTCTTGCGAAAGTCCTTCCACTTTTACTTTTCCCAACACTGGAAAATCAATATTGCCATCTTTATCCACCAAATAGCTAACTTGTGACCCTCCACCACCGGCATTGTTATTCGCTCCTACATCATCTGAAACTCCAACAACCAGATTAAAAGGAGCACTTGCTTCAGGATTTAAGGTGGATACGTGTATACTTATCAAGTCATCTACCTTAAAAGTAGGTGAAAAATTGTTGTCATTAATCAGGGTTTCAAAGTTGGTGGCATCCTGAAAATAAACAATGTCCTGTTTAGAAGCACAGGAAGACAAAAGTAACGTTGTTATTATTACAGAGAAAAACCAAAAATTACTACTTTTCTTATACATGTATTTAGTTTAATGCTTAGGGTTATTAAGGATGTAAAATTTCATCATTCTGACGTTTATGAACGACTTTTACCTTTTTATCCGCATCTAATTTACAAAGCTCAGAATTGTTAGATATGTATTCTGGAACAATTTTCTTCATCAAGGGAACAGTATTTTCCTTAAAAAACATATTTGCAACGCAAAGTTCATCTATAAAGGATTGCACTTCTGTATAGTTCAATTCCCTTACCTTGCTTATCATTATTTTTTTATGATAGGTCGGTAAGGTGTTTTCTCCATTCGCCAACAATTCTTCATATAATTTTTCACCAGGTCGTAATCCCGTAATCTTTATATCGATATCCTCGGGATAGCGAAGTCCGGACAATTTAATCATATTTTTGGCAAGATTGAAAATCTTTACGGATTCTCCCATATCAAACAAAAAGATTTCTCCACCGTCGCCCATGGCCCCAGCTTCTAAAACCAATTGTGAAGCTTCTGGAATGGTCATAAAAAATCGAGTAACGTTTTTGTCGGTCACTGTCAACGGTCCTCCTTTATCAATTTGTTTTTTGAATAATGGAATTACAGAACCGTTGGAACCAAGAACATTTCCAAAGCGAGTGGTAATAAATTTGGTTTTACCTTTTTGTTGCATACAACTAATGTACATTTCGGCAATACGTTTGGTTGCTCCCATTACATTGGTAGGGTTGACTGCTTTGTCTGTTGAGACAAATACAAACTTATCCACATTATAGTTTGCGGACAAATCGGCTAAGGCCTTGGTCCCGGCAACATTTATTTTTATCGCTTCATAAGAATTGTATTCCATCAATGGAACATGCTTATAGGCCGCAGCATGAAATACTATATTAGGGAGATGTTCCTGAAAAATATGGTTCATCCTATTTTTGTCTCTGATGTCCCCTACAATAGCTATAAAATTATGGTGTCCGTTTTGTTTGAGTTCTTGTTGTAGATCGTAAAGTGCAGATTCAGCTTGATCAACAATAATCAAAGATTTATAATTGTATTTACATATTTGCCTAACGAGTTCACTACCTATAGACCCGGCACCACCACTGACCAAAATTACTTTATCCTTAAGTTCAGTAGGTATTTTGGAGTTGTCTATATTTATAGGTGCCCTGTCCAATAAGTCTTCGATCTGCACTTGTTTGATTTGAGAAATTTTTAATTCCCCATTAATCCAATCTTCTACAGGAGGTACGATTTTCACCAAAACTGGAAAATCCACTAAACTTTCTACCAGTTCCCTCAACTTTTTATGGTCGATGTTCTGGATTGAAAAAATAACCTCAGAAATATCCTTATCCAGTATAAAGTCCTTTGTAAGCACTTGGCTACCAAAAACTTTTACTCCGTTAATGTTCTTTCCAACTTTTTGTTTGTTACTGTCCACATAGCCTACCACTTTAACTGTGCTCCTCGTATGGTTTGTTAGAGCGTTGTGGGTAAGTATTCCTGACTCACCTGCACCATAGATAATAACATTCTTGGAGGATTTGAAATTATTTATAAAACCATAATAGAGACTTTTGAATAAGTATCTTGATGCAGTTAACGCGACAAAACTTATTAAACTGTGTATTATAATTATAGATAGCGGAATAGTAAAGTCATCTACAATGTTCATCTGCCTGTTTACGATTACCGTGAAAATGGATAGGACACTCGATAAACAAATCGCATTGAATAGATTGTATACATCCTTAACACCGGTATGGCGAACCACTCCTTTGTAAGAACCGGTTATAAGAAAAGAAAGGAATGCCGCAACCAATACGAACGGTAGTTGAACAAACAACTTATTTACATCAAAATTGAGTGTTAAGTTAAATCGTATAAAGTAGGATAGCATAAAGGCAATGCCCACAACAAAAAGATCAATGCCCAATACCATCCATTTAGATGAATATCGAAAAATGGTTTTGGTTAAGTATTTTTCTATCATTGTAAAGATTTTTTGATTAGATGTACTACTCTTTCTAAATCTTCGATACTTAGATTAGAACCACTTGGTAGACATAATCCTCGTTCGAACAATTTTTCTGAAGTACCATTTATAAAATTTGGGGAATTTTTAAAAACAGGTTGCATATGAAGAGGTTTCCAAAGTGGTCGTGACTCTATATCTTCTTCCAATAAGTTTAGGCGTATGCTTTCTCTTGCCTCATACGAAGGAGTTAAAATGCAGCTAAGCCATCTGTTGGAAAAAAAACCACTTGGTTCCTCCAAAAATTCTATTTCTGATAAATGACTTAAGCCATCTTTATAAAAATCAAAATTACGCCGTCGTGCTTTTACACGATTATCAAGGACCTCCATTTGTCCGCATCCTATCCCAGCTAAAACATTACTCATTCTGTAATTATAGCCTACTTCGGAATGTTGGTAATGGGGCGCATCATCTCTCGCTTGGGTTGCTAAGTAAATTGCTTTTTTCTTTATGTCCTCATCTTTAGTCAGTAGTGCTCCACCACCAGAAGTTGTGATGATTTTATTTCCGTTAAAGGACAAAATCCCAATATCTCCGAAACTACCACACTTATCACCTTTATAAGTACTTCCCAGAGCTTCAGCACTATCCTCAACGATCGGAATTTCGTATTTATCTGCAATTTCAGCTATTTCCTTCACCATATAAGGCATTCCATACAAGTGCACTGCAATAATAGCTTTAGGTTTTTTCCCAAAATTAATTCGGTCAATAATAGCTTTTTCCAATAATTCTGGGGACATGTTCCAGGTATGCATTTCACTATCAATGAATACAGGAGTCGCCCCTAAATAAAGAATAGGATTTGCTGATGCAGAAAATGTAAAGCTTTGGCATAGCACTTCATCACCTTGTGATACACCAAGTAATTCCAAGGCTAAATGAATTGCTGCCGTTCCTGAACTTAGAGCTGCTACATGCACAGAGCCACTTACATAATCACCAATAACTTTCTCAAAACGATTTACAAAAGGACCCAAAGGGGCAATCCAATTGGTATCAAATGCCTCTTTTACATATAATTGTTCGTTTTCACCCATGTGAGGAGATGAAAGCCATATTCTTTGATGAGTAGAGATTTTCAATTTGGAGTTATTTATGTATGTAAATTAATCTATTTTGATTGGACTTAAGCATAGTTAAAATGATTTATCAATTAAAAAACTCAACAGTCCATTTTGGTTCATGACAATTCACAGCGTGAAATTAACTTTAATATTATCTGTGAAATGTATAATTCGCTCAATGCATTAAATAATCGGTCAACTGTTCTGCATATCTTCTTTTGTCTAAAAATAGAGCTGTTGATTATTTCAATTATTAACTATTGTTAGCTGTTCAATTATTCAAAGAGAGGCCCACATAATATAATGCAATTAAAATATTGATTTTCAATACTATATATAAACTTTAAGCACACAAAAAGGTCATGCTTTAATCATTCAAGACTATTGTATTATAATACCAGGTTTAAGCATAACTCTTAAACCATTTTTTGTCACGTATCCCATAAATTTCAAACAATGATTAAAATCAAGAATACAATTCTATATTTTTGCCCAATCTTTGCCAATTTTCAAAGGACACAAAAACTCAAAATATGAAGGTATTAGTTACCGGTGCTGCAGGATTTATTGGTTTTTTCGTAGCAAAAAGTTTAATCGACAAAGGGCATAAGGTGATAGGCTTGGATTGTATAAACGATTACTATGACCCCAACCTTAAATATGCACGACTAAAAGAGTTAGGTATTGATCAGCTCAAAGCAGAAAAATTCAACACCATAAGTAAAAGTGTCATTTTTGGTGATTCGTTCAAGTTCATACGCTTGCACTTGGAAGATAGATCTGAGCTACCAAAGCTTTTTGAATCTGAAAAGTTTGATGTCGTGTGTAATTTGGCCGCCCAAGCAGGTGTGCGGTACAGTCTCGAAAATCCAGAGGCTTATATTGACAGTAATATAGTAGGCTTTTTAAATATTTTGGAATGTGTACGAAACTATGGTGTTAAGCACTTGGTATATGCAAGCAGCTCCAGCGTATATGGCCTTAACAAGAAGGTTCCATTTGAAACCACTGATAATGTCGATAACCCCATAAGTCTGTATGCTGCAACCAAAAAGAGTAATGAACTTATGGCCCATACGTACAGCCACCTCTATGGATTTAATTCTACCGGGTTACGCTTTTTTACAGTTTATGGACCTTGGGGACGACCAGACATGGCCATGTTTCTGTTTACTGATGCTATTTTAAACAATAACCCCATAAAAGTCTTTAATGAAGGAAATATGGAAAGGGACTTTACCTACATCGATGATATTACTGAGGGAGTGGTTAGAATAATAGAGAATCGTGTTGTGAATAGGCCTAACTATAAGGTGTACAATATTGGCAATAATAATTCCGTAAAGCTTTTGGATTTCATTGCCGGCATAGAAGACGAGCTTGGAGTAAAGGCAAAAAAACAACTATTGCCCATGCAACCTGGCGATGTAGAAAAAACCTGGGCCAATGTTGATGAATTGGTACATGATTATGACTACCGCCCAAACACTCCAATTTCAAAAGGGGTTAAAGCATTTATAGCGTGGTACCGTTCTTATTACTCTCTTTAAGGCTACGAGAATTTATAGCAGAACATTCTTGATGTGTGCTGTCTTTTTCAGTAGAGCCTTTTAAAAGAAAAACACCATATAATTACAAAATAACAAGATGTTGGTTTTATCGGATTTTAACGAACTTGACATGAAATTTAGATTTGTTTTGATAACTTTTATCCATCTTTGCGCCAGAAAACACAAGAAGAGTTTTATATTAAAAAATCTTGATTATTAAATGTATATATTCAGATTAGCAGTGTATCCATAGATACCTGAATATTTCTCAATCAACAAATTTAAAATAGACTAAAATGAATTTAACAGTAATAGGCACGGGTTATGTTGGCCTTGTAAGCGGAACATGTTTTGCGGAAATGGGCAATACCGTGACCTGTATAGATATTGATAAAACAAAAATTGAAAATCTTGAAAAAGGTATTATTCCAATCTATGAGCCAGGACTGGAACAGATGGTGAAACGTAATGTTGAAAACGATACGCTTCGTTTTAGTACCGACCTTTCCAAACATTTAGAAAAATGTGACATTGCCTTTATAGCTGTGGGCACACCAATGGGCGAAGATGGTTCCGCCGACCTCCAATATGTACTTCAAGTTGCAAAGGAAATTGGAGCAAATATGACACATTCCTTGATCATTGTGGACAAATCCACAGTTCCCGTCGGTACTGCGGATAAGGTAAAACAAACCGTACAATCGCAACTTGATGCACGTAATGTTTCTATTCAATTTAGTGTTGTTTCCAATCCTGAATTTTTAAAAGAGGGAGATGCCATTAGCGATTTTATGAAGCCCGACCGCGTCGTTATCGGTGCAGATGATGATGAAGCCACTGAAAAAATGAGAACATTATATGCACCTTTTTTCAGAAGTAGCTCGGACAGGCTTATTACCATGGACGTGCGCTCAGCTGAAATGACCAAATACGTGGCCAATGCCATGTTGGCCACAAAAATTTCATTTATGAACGAAATTGCCAATATTTGTGAGCTTGTTGGGGCCGACGTCAATAAAGTAAGGATTGGAATTGGATCGGACAGTAGAATAGGATATAGTTTTATTTACCCAGGTAGTGGTTATGGAGGCTCATGTTTTCCCAAAGATGTAAAGGCCTTAAAAAAAACTGCAGAGGAAAATGGCTATAATGCCAATTTAATAAAAGCTGTCGAAGATGTAAACGATAAGCAAAAACTGGTCATTGCCAACAAGGTTCTTCACAAATATGGAGAAAATCTTTCTGGAAAGACTTTTGCCATATGGGGATTGGCATTTAAGCCCGAAACCGATGATATGCGCGAAGCACCGGCAATCTACATTATAAAAGAATTAGTTAAAAGAGGTGCAAAGATTCAAGCGTACGACCCAAAAGCTATGGACGAAGCCCAACACTTTTACCTTAAAGACCTTAAAGGGGTCTCTTACCACGATTCTAAATATGATGTGTTACAGAATGCAGATGCCCTAATTTTATTAACAGAATGGAAGGAGTTTAGGTCTCCAGATTTTGAAGAATTGAAGAAACAACTCAGTGAACCTATAGTTTTTGATGGTAGAAATCAATACAACCATGCACGTATGATAAAAAATGGATTTGAATACTACCAAATCGGGAAAAGCTGAGAATAGCTTTGATTATATTTAAACTAATGTAATCGTAAAATACGGCTTTGTAATATTATAGTTATTTGAAGAAAAACATTCTTATGGTATTTTTTACGAAAGCTATTTTTTTGGATATGTGACGGAAGCTTTATCTAATAATTTTGTTTTAGTATGAAACATCATTTACCGGAAGATTTCATATTGGAGATCAGGCCCAGGCATAAGCTTTTTCATCTGAATGTTAAGGAAATATGGCAGTACAAAGATCTTTTGGTATTATTGGTTAGGAGAGATTTTGTTGCCATGTACAAACAGACCATCCTTGGCCCAATGTGGTTTATTATACAACCTATAATAACTACGGCATTGTTCATGCTGGTCTTTGGTGGAATTGCAAAAATGAGTACGGATGGCATGCCACAGGCCGTGTTTTATTTGGCAGGTATTATAAGTTGGAATTATTTTTCAGAGGTTTTAGCAATTACATCTGAAACATTTATACAAAATGCTTACCTCTTTGGCAAAGTATATTTTCCTAGAATTATTATTCCACTATCTGTGGTTTGCTCCAATTTCATTACTTTCTGTGTGCAACTTTTGTTGTTCCTAGTAGTATTTTGTTATTTCTTATTTTTCACAGACGCACCATTACTCCCCAATAGCACACTGTTTCTACTTCCAGTTTTGCTTTTAATTACCGCTGGGCTTGGCTTGGGCTTGGGACTTTTGATTACAGCATTGACTACAAAGTACAGGGATTTCACTTATCTCATAGGCTTTACCGTACAATTGGCAATGTATGCCACTCCCATCATCTATCCTACCAGTATCATAGAAGGTAAAATACGGTTACTTATCATGGCCAACCCCATGAGTTCCATAATAGAAGCATTTCGTTATGCGTTTCTGGGAGTTGGGGAATTTAGCTGGGGAGGTATCTTCTATAGCTTTTGCTGTATGCTTGTACTGTTAGGTCTTGGACTAATCATGTTCAATAGGGTAGAAAAAAATTTCATAGATACCGTTTAATTGCATAATACTGAACTCGATACTTAAAATAGACTAGAAAAAAAACATGAAACCTATCGTAGCTATTGAAAATTTAGGGAAGCAATACCGTTTGGGCCTTATTGGTACCGGTACTTTATCCCATGATTTAAATAGATGGTGGTCCAGAATACGGGGTAAGCAAGACCCCTACATCAAAATAGGCGAAACCAACGATAGATCTACAAAGGGAAAGTCACAGTATGTATGGCCTTTGAAAGATATTTCATTAGAAGTTTTCCCAGGAGAGGTATTGGGAATAATAGGGGAAAATGGAGCAGGTAAATCTACACTGCTCAAATTACTTAGTAGAGTCACGGCACCTAGTGAAGGAGTCATAAAAATTAGGGGGCGTATTGCCTCATTATTAGAAGTGGGAACCGGGTTTCACCCTGAACTGACAGGCAGGGAAAATATATTCCTGAATGGGGCCATATTGGGCATGTCCAAACAGGAAATTAAGGCTAAATTTAATGAAATAGTAGCTTTTGCAGGCTGCGAGCGCTATATAGATACTCCCGTTAAACGGTATTCTTCGGGAATGTATGTACGCTTGGCTTTTGCTGTGGCAGCTCACTTAGAGCCAGAAATTCTAGTGGTAGATGAAGTTTTAGCAGTAGGTGATGCAGAATTCCAAAAGAAAGCCATAGGCAAAATGAAGGATGCTTCAATACAAAAAGGAAGAACCGTATTTTTTGTGAGCCATAACATGAGTGCCATCAAAACCTTATGTACACGCTGTATTGTACTGGATAAAGGAAAAATTGTTTTTAAGGGTGCACCTGAAGACGCTGTTGCCCATTATTTAAGTATGAGTTCATTAAACTTGGGTAAAATTAAAGATGTAGTTTCATATATAAGAAAAGATATGACTATTACCAAAATCGAAATCAACCATTCGCAGCAAAACTTTGGGCAGCTCAGTACTGTCAATTCAGAGTGCCTTATCAAAATCTATGGAACGTTACATTCCCCTGCCCGTTTGAGCATGCAATTGACAGTTAGTGATGTTGACCAGAATACGGTAGCTCTTTTTTCCCCTGGTATGGTCGATGGCAAATTTACTACTTATGAGGAAGGGGTATTTGAGCTTACCGAGAATATTTGTTTTCCATCGAATCTACTGGGAGGTATTTACATTTTTGATATTTCTTTGTTGGATGATAATATGGATATACATATGAAGGCCAACAACTGCTTTAGGTTAGAATATTTGGGTGCTCCCTTGGCCAAAGGGGAAAGCAGTTATAAAAAGATGGGGTACATTGTACTACAATAAACAACTTGGACCTATATAAACTGCAATGGGAGTTAACCAGCTAAAAGGAGGTGCCGCCTTATCTTATTTCAATATTATTTTAACAAATATATTGGGGTTGTTGATGACCCCTTACATCATTAACTCACTCGGTAATTCCGAATACGGTCTTTATACAATGATCGGTGCACTTGTCGGTTATTTGAGTGTTTTAGATTTTGGCCTTAACAATACCATTATCCGCTTTGTAGCTAAATACAGGGCTGAAAAAAATCGCAAGGACGAAGAAAATTTTCTTGCCCATAGCTTTATAATATATGCTGTAATCTCCACTATTATAGCAATAATTGGCATCATATTACTCCCACAATTAGGAAATATATATGATGAGAGCTTAAACTTTGAAGAGCTTGAAAAGGCGAAAACCATGTTCGTCATCCTAATATTTAACCTTTGTATCTCATTACCTGGAGGAGCATTTGGTGGTATATGCAGTGGTTACGAGGAATTTATTTTACCGAAAATTATAGGAATTATCAAATACGTGGTTAGAGCTCTTCTTATATTTTTGATTTTGTATCAAGGTGGAGATTCAATTTCCATGGTGATTTTAGATACTGTTCTTAATTTGATTATTATAGCTGTAAATTTATTTATCGTCTTTAAAAAACTTAACGTATCCATCAAATTGCATTCTTTTCAAAGAAAATTGTTCAGAAAAATTTTAGGATTTTCTATTTGGTTGTTTGTCTTTGCGCTGGTCCATCAACTTAGATGGCAATTTGGACAATTGATACTTGGGGTTTACTTCACAACTACCGTCGTGGCTATTTATGCAGTCGGTATAACTCTTGGAAATTATTATGGTGCATTCTCCAGCGCCATTGAGTCTGTTTTCTTGCCAAGAGCAATGCAAATGACAGTACAAAACAGAAAAACAAAAGAATTAACCGATATGTTTATAAAAATATCCAGAATAATTCTTTTGGTTTTATTGTTCATTTTAGGAGAGTTTATTTTGATAGGTAGGGATTTTGTTCATTTTTGGGTTGGAAATGAGTTTTCACCAGCCTACTATTATGCGCTTATTATTATGATTGGTCTAACGCCAACACTAAGTCAAGGGTTTGCGAATAATATTCTTGAAGCAAAAAACTTTCTTTCCTATCGTGGTAGGTTGATATTAATTCTAACCATCCTTGGCGTTTTGGCCAGTATTTACGTTGCTAAAAATTATGGGGTCGTAGAAATGATTTTAGTCACCGTTTTTTTCATTTTTTTAGAGCGTATCATAATGATTCCTTACTACATCAGAAAAGCCGATTTGGATATGCTTCGTTATTATAGGGAAATATCCCCATTATTTTTGGGCCTTCTAGGTTTATTGAGCATATTTTTGCTAATAAACTATTTTTTACCCAACGATAATCTATATATAGTGTTGGGTAACGTACTTTGTTTTGGTATAGCCTATTTGATATTGTTCTATTATTTAATGACCGCGTACGAAAAAGACTTGTTTAAATCTTTAATCGAAAAAACTGGAATAAAGCTTAGCAATTAAGCACAATACGATTATGACCTCAAAAAAGAAAGTATTATTCCTACATCCAGATTTAAGAGGAGGTGGTGCTGAAAAAGTGCTGGTAAATCTTCTCAATACCCTATCACGGGAAAAATATGAGCTTACGCTATTATCAATTTTTGATGAGGGGGTAAATAAGGAATTATTAAAAAATGATATAAAGTATCTATCCATTCTGAATAAAGTCTTCACTGGGTGGTCGATTTTACAGAAAATATTCTCACAAAAATTTCTCTTTAGAAAATGTGTTCAACAAGAGTACGATGTCATCATAGCATACTTAGAGGGTGTTCCCACAAGGGTTATCGGTGGATGTGCAAATCCTGCAACAAAATTGATTTCATGGGTTCATGTAGACCTCACTGACTTCGACATATCAAAAGTGTATAGAAGTCAGAATGAGATGCAACGAACATACCAGAAAATGGATGCTGTAGTAGGTGTTTCAGAAAAAGCAATGCTTTCTATTGCGAATCTAGTCAAGATACCTAAGGAAAAACTGCATGTTATTCACAATGTTGTAGATACCGACTTAATTCTAAAACAAGGGAAAGAACCTGTCACAGATATTTCTTTTTCCAAAGATGCCATTAATCTCTGTTCTGTTGGCCGTCTTACACAACAAAAGGGATATAAACGATTAATTAATGCTATGGCGATGTTGGTGAAAGAGAATATACCAGTACATCTTTACTTACTTGGACAAGGAGAACTAGAAGAAGACATTAAAAGACAAATTAATGAATTAGGACTTCAAGATATAATTACGCTATTGGGTTTCCACAAAAATCCCCACAAGTACGTACAAAAATGTGATGTATTTGTTTGCTCTTCTTATCAGGAAGGCTTTAGTACCGCGGTTACAGAATCGGTTCTTTTGGGAACACCTGTGCTCACAACAGACTGCGCAGGAATGAACGAAATACTGGAGGATGGAACAGTAGGTATGATTGTAGAAAATAGTGAAACTGGATTGAACGCAGGTTTAAAAAAACTTCTTAATGACAAACAACTGTTAAATACCTATAAAAAAAGGACGGAAAAAAAGTCTTTACAATTCCAACAAAAAGATAATACCAAAGCGGTAGAAGAATTGATAGATAACCTCCTAAATCAATAATTTTTTCATGCTACTAGTTATACTATTCATTTTACTTATACTAATCCTATTGTTCTATTCTGTAGAAATACATCCTTACATTATTGTAAAACTTAGAAGACGTTTTTTTATGTACGATAAAAAAACCCCTTTGCAATACTATGAAACCGGTGTGTTAAAAGCGGCTTTGCGTATCTCTAAAAATGAAACCCCAAAAATGTCTTTGGCAGATAACACCTATTTCCCGATCGTTCTTGTTCGTTTGTTTTATTTGAAGCTACGAAAAAACAACCGATTGAAAAATAGCTTCCCAAGAGCTTTTTTGATTAATGGCATTTATGATTTTGCTGAACGGAGAAATGATGAAAGCCTTTTTGTGCATATCGAAAAAATTCTTTCCCCTTTTGTAAAAGGCATAAATAATGGTGACATTAAAATTGGTTATGTAGATCAGGTTTCTATGGGAGTGGTTCTACTAAAACTATTTAATAGGACAAAAAAAAATGAGTATAAGTTGGCCAGCGATCTTATTTTGGAATATGTCACCAATTCCATACACAAAAAACATAACATCATACTTTATCGCAAAGGCAAAGACTTTCACTATGTTGATGTCCTCGGTATGGTCTGCCCCTTCTTATATCTTTATGCAAAAACATTCAATAGACCAGATTTGACCACATTGGCGAACGATCAACTATTATATTACATGAAAAATGGACTTGCGGCTTCCAAATTTCCGTTCCATGGTATCGAATTAGAAACACTGACGCCAATAGGATCGAGTAATTGGGGAAGAGGCTTAGGTTGGTACATGTTAGGATTATCTGCTGCTCTTGCCTACACTTCTGAGCAAAACAATCCAAAATATCCATATCTCAAAAAAGAAATGGATAATTTGAATGTACAGCTGGAAAAATTTAAAAACAACCACCATTGGGGGCAATTCTTGGGTATATCAAAAAAATGGCATACAGACACTTCAGTTTCATGTATGCTAATTTACTCTCTTAACATAGCGGACTATAGTTTTGATGATAATGCATTTTATACATTTATCAAACCATTGACTTCAAAAAATGGTCTTGTAGATTTTACCTCGGGGGATACGGAAGACATCAATATATACTCAAGGGAATATGGACATTCTGAACTCACCCAAGGGTTATTATTGTCAATTTTATCAAAAAACACTAATATTTCATCATGAAAAGGATTTTAATAAAAAATTTTAAAAATCTAAATAATTACGGTTCCGGTATGATGGGACTTGTAACCATTAAGAAATTAAACGAGGCTTTCGACGGAGACGTTGAGTTCTATTCAGATTTTGACGAATATGCAGATATGCCAGAAATTGTAAGAGAGCTTGATAAAGATATTTCCTTAAAAGTGTTTAAAAAAGAATATAAGGATAGCCCATTCCGTATTTTGGACCGTTTTTACAATTTATATAACATCGTATCCAATGACCAAGCAAAACTCTTTGATATGATGATTGTTTTAGGTGGTGATGACCTATCTGAATATTATGGAAAACATGTTTGGCCACTATTTTTAAACTATTATTCATGGTCTTTCAAAACAAAAGTTGTGCTATTGGGACAAAGTATTGGTCCATTTAAATTCTGGTTAAACAGACTCACTTTCAAGAAAATGGCCAGAAGATGTAAAATCTTTACTAGGGATAGATTCTGTTATGAATATCTGGAAAAAGACATGGGAATCAAAAAGAACATGGTACTAAGTGGAGATTTAGCTTTTCTGGATTTGCCTCTACAACATGATAAAATCTACGAAGCTGAAATATTAAAAACTTATGGTCTACAGTCTGGTCAATACATTAATATCGTAATATCTGGACTTGTAGGCAAATATTATACGGATGATATCTCTAAGTACTTTAACAGTTATAAAAGGCTTATAGACCTTCTAAAATCAATACCAGAGCTAAGTGACAAGAAAATTTGCTTTTTAGCACATACTTTTCCACCCCATGGAGATGAGGCCGGTATATTGGAAAAATTTGAGGAATACCTAGACGGTAAAACTGAAAATCTTGTGTTCATAAAAGACAAAGTGCTTCAAGCCGCAGCACGTTTTATATTGGGCAACGGTATTTTTACCGTAACAGGTCGAATGCACGCTTCCGTGTCGACATTTCAAATGGGAAAACCCTCTATATCTCTTTCTTATAGTGTAAAATATAGAGGTGTTATAGGAGATAATTTAGGCAGGAACGATCTTATAATCGAAGCAAATGACCCCAAGCTCTGGGAAAATGGTGAGATTGCCAATATAATTCTTGACAAGGTAAAGTATATCTTAAATGAGTATACTTTACTTACGTCAGAGATTGAAACCAAAGTTAAAGAGCAACAGGAATTGGTAAATACTGCCTTAAATGATGTCGTGTCAAATCTAAAATGAAAATTTCCATAATTATACCGGCCTATAACTTGGAACGTTATATCTATAATTGTTTAAAATCCGTTTTGGATCAAGATTTAGATGTAAAGGAATATGAGGTATTGATAATAAATGACGGTTCCACAGATAAAACCGGAGAGATAGTTAGGGAAATTATATCCCATAATAAGCACTTACTACTTTTCGAAAGAAAAAACCAAGGTGTAAGCAGTGCAAGAAATTTAGGCATAGAAAAAGCAAAGGGAAAGTATATTCTATTTGTTGATGGTGATGATTGGTTGGAAAAAAATACCTTGGGGTCCATATACGAAAAAATGAGCTCCAATAATCTAGAAATCGGAAAATTTGGATATCATAAGGTAGACGACCAAGGAATTGTTTTAGAATCATCAGAGTTGGAAAATGATGAAAAAAGTATACGTGGGATAGACTTTCTTTTATCTAAAAAAACAAGTGATTTTTTCCCATGGCTGTATTGTGTTTCCGCAAAACTTCTTAAAGCAAGCCAAATAAGGTTCAATACTGAACTTTCTTTTTGTGAAGATAAGGAGTTTATGGTTCGTCTATTCTCAAAAACAGAAAGATTCCAAAGTTTTGAATTGCACAGATACAATTATAGATTGGGTAGGCAGGATGGAGCTACAACAGTGTATTCCAATAAACATGTGGAGCATTTAATAAAGGCCAACATACTTATCTACCAGTTTGCGGAAGAATTGGAACCAAAGACATTTAAAACATATCTCCAAGATGCTAGTGTATGGGCAATAGAAAGCTCGTTTTACAGAATTACAATAGCCAGTCTGTATCAACGTTTTGGGTTTTGGAGCTCTATTGTATTAAAACATATTCGTTCTGTGCCTGGAATACTGGAGAAATCGGCAAAACTTCGTTTGTTGAACCAGAGCCTTACAGTATTCTATTTGCGCTATTATCTGCCCAGAAGTGTTTTTCATAAAATCAAAAAACAGTTTATCGCTTAAGATTAAGTACTATGTTTGATTTTATACCTATAGAACAATATTCCGAATTTTATGTCAATATAATCCTCTTGGCATGTGGTATTACCTACTTCCACACACTAGTTTTAAAACCTACGGATGTTAAGGTATTTCATTTTAATCGCTTCTTTGGGATCTTGCTTCTACTCTTTGTACTGCTTTATATTGGCACTAGGCCCATCCATGGAGAATTTGTGGACATGATGACCTATGCACAAACCTTTGAGCAGATTCGTTTGGGATTATTGGAAATTGGTAAAGGTGACGCAGGTTTTGAATATTTTATGCTGCTATGTACCCAGATAACAAATGTGGAAGGCTTCTTTTTTATAAGTGCCTGTATCTATGTTATCCCATTGTTTATAGCTTCTAAAAACTGGTTTCCGCAATATTACCTTTTTGCTTTTTTAGTTCTGATAGCGTCTTTTTCTTTCTGGACCTATGGTGTTAATGGTATTCGTAATGGAATGGCTACGTCTTTGTTCGTTTTGGCACTTTCATACCAAGAAAAGAATAAAATTGTTATGATAGTTTTTTTCTTTCTTTCCTTTATGTTCCATAAAAGTATGATGCTTCCTTTAGCAGCTTTTGGAGTTACGTTTTTTTTAAAGGATACCCAAAAGTATTATTTCTTCTGGGTTTTGGGTATTTTGCTTTCTATCTCTATGGGCGGTGTATGGATAAGTCTGTTTACTAGTTTGGGATTTGGTGACGACCGCTTGGCAGGCTATCTATCCGGTACCGCAGACCCTAGTAAATTCAGCTCTACTGGATTCCGTTTTGACTTTCTATTGTATAGTGCCGCTCCTTTGGCTTTGGCCTTCCATTATATTTTTAAAAAGGGCTTTAATGATCCTTTTTACAAACAGATTCTCCATACCTATATTGTAGCTAACGCCTTTTGGATTATGATTATACGGGCAAATTTTTCTAACCGTTTTGCATACCTATCTTGGTTCTTAATGGGCATTGTGGTTATTTATCCTATTCTTAAGACTCAAATATGGCCGCAACACTTTAAAAAGGTAGGTATTGTGGTAGTATTATATTATGCCTTTACCTTTTTTATGCATTACTATTATCAATATCGCGGATAACCATTATTTTAAAATTTATGTTGTTAAGTATTATAGTACCCGTTTACAATGTTGAAGATTATATAAAGACTTGTATTGAAAGTTTGGTTAATCAAGATATCGATGACAACGAATATGAGATTTTGGCAATCAATGATGGGGCCACGGATGGGAGTGCTGCCATTTTAGAGGAGCTTCTGACAAAATATTCAAACCTTCGTATGATCACCCAAGAAAATCAGGGGCTTAGCGGAGCGCGAAATACAGGAATGTTAGAAGCACAAGGAAAATATATCCTATTTGTAGATGCCGATGATACGATAATTCCCAACTGTATAAATAATTTGGCAGGGCATGCTGAAAACAATGGGCTTGACATTTTAGAATTTGGAGCACAAGGAATTACGGATGATGGAAAAGTAACGTATACCGCATCCACAAGTAGCAATGGTAAAGTTCTGGATGGAGAAAGATACTTGGAACAAGTGCACTACATAAGTTCCGCTTGCAATAAACTATACAGAAAGGGCTTTTTAGACCAACATCGACTTCAGTTCATGCCCAGGGTCTATATAGAAGATATTGAGTTTAATACCCGTGCAGTTTTTTTAGCACAGCGAATCATGGCCATTGATACCATTGCCGCTAAGTTTTTGCAACGTGCAGGTTCAATTACCCGCAGTTCAAATACTGCAAAAATCAAAAAAATGATTTATGACATTTTTACGGTATTGACCGCAATCAATAATTTTACGGAGAAAACGGTAACCGAAAACTCCAGAGCCTATATTCCATTAAAGCGACGCGTTAGTTCCCTCATTGCGACCATGCTGTTACGGGTATGTAAGGAAACCAAGGATATTGCCATTGCAAAAGATATTTTAGGTAAACTGGAAGAGGAAAAACTTTACCCAACATCATTTGCCGCAGAAACTAGCGATAAGCAATGGTTTCTTCGTTTCGCAAACCGGAAAAGACTTTTTTTAATCGTGACCAGAGTGATGGTGCAACTTAAACCGAATAAAGATGCCTAATACCATTGCCATTCTCATTTTAGCACATCATAATCCAGAGCAACTTAGCTTGTTGGTACAACACCTTCAACCAGATTTTGATGTTTATGTACAGATCGATAAAAAATCCGATTTACAAATCGATGAACTCCCACAAGCCAAAAATGTGTTCTACTATAAAGAGGTTGCCGTGTATTGGGGTGATTTTAGCCAAATCCTTAATATGAACCATATATTGGAAAAGGCTTATACACAACACAAGTATGAACGCTATTGCTATATTAGTGGCGATGACCTACCAATAAAGAGCAATCAGTATATTAAAGATTTTTTTAAAGAAAATAAGGATAGTATCTACATGTATGCCAACCCTTTGCCCATAAAAACGTGGGGGTTTAATTATGGTTTTGATCGATTGGACCGCTATTGGTTCATGAGAATAAACCATAGAAAAACAGCTAAAATTCTAGGTAGAACGACACTTGTACTACAGAGGATGCTAGGTATAAAACGTAAACGTTACCCCATCGACTATTATGCAGGTTCCAACTGGTTAAACTTAACCGGTGAAAGTGTGAGCCATATTTTTGATTTTTTGAAAAAGTATCCGGATTATTTCAAAAAATTAAAATATTCAAGGGCTACAGATGAAATATGGATACAAAGTATTGTAATGAATTCTATATTTAAAGAAAAAGTAATCAACGATGATTTGCGCTATATAGATTGGAACACTGGTCCAGAATTTCCCAGAACGCTAACTTCTGATGATTATACCAAGATAAAATCGAGTAATGCTTTATTTGCTAGAAAATTTAATTCCAATAAAGATTTTGCAATAATTCAACGTTTGGTTGATGGGAAATAAGATAGTTACAACCAAATTCTCTTTTAATTAAAACATTGTATAATGTTAAGTATCATAATTCCACTTTACAATGCAGAAAAATATATCGGTAATTGTTTGAATAGTTTGGTAAAGCAAGACTATCAAGACATTGAAATAATTATCGTTAATGATGGCTCCACAGATGGCAGTAAACGTATTGTAGAAACATTTATAAAGCAATATCCTAATATTTATTTATATCATCAGGAAAATGGGGGGATAGGAACAGCTAGAAACGCAGCCATAAAAAAAGCAAAAGGAGATTATTTGTATTTTATTGACTCAGATGATTATATAGCAGAAAATGTATTGGGTACACTTATGGCTATATTAATTAATAATGAGCTGGAAATTCTTGGTTTTAAAACTCAAAACACAAAGTTACTCACACTCAATGTTTCGGAAAACATTAACGATTTCGATTTAAATTCAAAAGTTGCTGCTTATACTGGTGAAGAATTTATAGGTAATTTTAATTATCGCACAGAAGTTTGGTGGTATATAGTCAAAAAGGACTTTTTTAAGGCAACTCTATTATCCTTCTACCCAAGAAAATTTGTCCAAGACACCTATTTTACACCTTCGTTGTTTCTCCAAGCTGAAAAAATTGGGTATGTACCAATGGACGTACACAGGTATGTTAGAAATCTTGAATCTGTGTCAAATAAAAGAACCCCTGGACATATTAAAAAACATATGTACGATATGGGTTTTGCAATAGAACAATTACACTATCTATTGCAGAAAACAAATCATAAAAAATGTCAAATAAGATTACGCAACAGACAACAGAGCCATGTCTTCTTTCTTTTACTAAGATTTACACACTCGAACATGGACTTTAAGGAGCTCGGAAAACTATTGACTAAGTTTAATACTTACGGCGCATATCCATTGACTGGGTTTCCGGGTGCAGATTATCAAGGGTTAAAATACAAAACCTTATCTACTATTTTTAATCTCCCCAGCCTTATTCGAAATCCATTCCTTCTTATGCTTAAGAAGTACAATTCCTATAAAAAGTAAAATAAAAGAAGAATTTTCAATTCTTCTTTTATTTGTTTGAAAGATATTTTTGATTAAATATTATTCCACAGGCTTGCTTTAGCAACGATCAACTTATTGTATGGTATTATTGATTAGTTCGATACCTGTTGAATTGACGTTTTCTACCCCAAAAGAAATTTTGCTATCCCTGACAGTTATAAATCTAGCATTTTCAAGATATAAACTTCTATTATTCTTGGACTTGAAATCTACGTTCCTAAATGTTATGTTACCATCGTTGTAGTCTTTATTTAGTCCCATAAAATTGATTGTTTTATGCGTAACGTTGACTATATCATCAAAAACGTTGACATTCCTTACATTGCCATTTATAGTGATATAACCCCAAGCGATATTCCTGTTGCTATCCATATTGTTATCATGGACTTCAGCATTTCTTACATTTTTGAAAAATATTCCCTCATCAAAATCTCTTAAGGTATTATTGCTAACTTTCATATCCACTCCCCCTAGAGAAATTGCGGTATCAAACCCGGAAATAGTATTTCCACTTATTTCATTGTTGTAAACTAAATCCTCACCGTTTATAATCAATTCCCCAAAACCAACTCCTATCGAAGTTTCAACACCACTACTTCTTGCAATAATCTTATTATTAAGAATTTTACAATTAAACGCCGCTTTACCACCAACTATATTATCCATTTCATTATTCTCGATAAGTACATCATTGGCTGTAAAAATGACAATATCTCCTTTGAAATTACCAGTAAATTTATTTCCTCTTATGGTAACGTTCTCAACTCTTTCATACTCGATAAGTTCATTATTTGCATCACGCTCTCTATATGCTTCTAAATCTATACCAAACTGGGGATTAATACCGCTTATACTTGCTTGATCAGACGATATACCATTTCGAATACCCCCTGCATCTGAAATTATATTATTTTCAATCAATACACCATCACCATCTATTACACTTAAATTATTTCTTCTGCAATCATTTATTGTACATCCCACAATTCTTACATTGGTAGCTAAAACCTCATTAGGCCTTACCGTTCCATCTGCATTACGGATAGTTGAACCTCCAATTCCAATACCATCTCCTGTACCTTCCTCAATAATTACTCCATTAATTTCTATATTATCGCCTCCTTTTATGGACAATATAGTTCCGAATTCATGAGAATTCCTATCTACATCTAGCCAATCTTTCACAGGGGAATAGTCATGAGAATAACGATCTCCAATAAGGTTACCACCCGAGACAACAACATTATCCCCTTTATATATACCAATAAGACGTGGTGCAGGGTTATTAGTTTGATATGTTCTTAAATAGGTATTCGAACTCATTTTAAAATGAAAGTTCGAAGGAATTTTTATTGAATTACTTTCATAACTATTCTTCGGATCAGTAGTAAAAAAATCTCCATAAAAGTATGCATCGAATTTGTCTAAAGAAAAAACCGAGCCTTTTAATTTACTGACTTGCTCTATTGAATAATTGATACCCTCTCTATTTGCGCTGGCCTCGTCCTGCGATACAGTACCTTGCTTTACATCCCAACGCTCTGGATAGAAGAAAAAGTTTGTCTCCGATAATTCTGCAGTTCCCTGAATGTCCAAGGTATGGTTTAACAGTTTACCGTCTATGGTACCGCCATTAAAACGTAATATACCATTCACTATCTCTCCACCATTGAATTGCAGGGTGACGTCACGAGGCAAAATAGTTGTCTGTCCATTTAAATCAAGTGTACAGTCGATAACCAAAGTTTCATTGGGAGATAAATTATCCAAACTGAAAGCACATGGGGTTGAATTAATCTCACCAAAGTCCCCTTTGTTGGCATCACCATCAGTGGAATCCTCTCCATCTGAATTTCCATCATCAGTACCTTCGTCGGCAACTTCATCCTCACTTTGAATGATAGCATCCAAAAAAATATCTTCTTGGGAACAAGAAGTGAACAACATGAGTACTAGGGAGAAAAAAAGTGTCAATTTTAAAAAAGAAAAGTGTGTGTGTTTAATCGAGACAGGTAAGTTTCTCATAATTTGGGGTTTAAAAACTAACGTAAAAATCATAATAAATATTGAACTTCCGTTAAAATGCGTTATTTTTTCGATGAAATACGATATTCTAACTTACGTATTATACTATCCTTTTGGACTTTTATATTTTTAAGTTATTAAACAATTTATTAAAAATAATATTCAAGTAATTGAATATCAGTTAATTAAATTCATTCAAAAAAATTATTTTTTTCCTCAATAATTTTTTCTGATCGTCATTGCTTCCATTTTTACCTATTTTTGCATTTTTTAATCGATGGAAGAGAAAAAAAAACTGATGCGCACTGCCACCATTGCCGCATCCATTGGTGGCCTTTTGAAAGGCCAACTTAAATACATGTCCCAATACTATTCTGTAAGTGCAGTAGCTTCGACTACTGATGATACTTTGGAAAAAGTAGGTAAACGAGAAGGTATTGCGGTATTTCCTTTGGCAATGGCACGCTCAATAAGTATAGTTCAAGATTTAAAATCTGTATGGAACCTTTACAGGCTCTTTAAAAGGGAAAGGCCCCATATTGTCCATTCCATGACACCAAAGGCCGGACTGTTAACAATGATGGCTGCTTATTTCGCAGGTGTTCCCCATAGGCTACATACGTTTACCGGTCTAATTTTTCCAACTAAAACCGGGGCCATGCAAAAGTTGTTGATCGTTATGGACAGGGTTCTGTGTTTTTGTGCCACCCGCGTATATCCAGAGGGGCAAGGCGTGAAGAAAGACCTTGAAAAATTTAAAATTACTTCTAAAACCCTTAAAGTCATAGCAAACGGTAATGTCAATGGTATTGATCTGGATTTTTTTGACGCCAGTCGATACAATGCCGATGAAAAACAAGAACTTAAACAAAAATTGGACATCAAGGACAGTGATTTTGTTTTTCTCTTTGCGGGTAGAATCGTGCGGGACAAGGGCATAAACGAGTTAGTTGGCGCATTTAAAAAATTACTGGAGACAAATAGCAATGCGATTTTGTTAGTGCTCGGCGATTATGAAAGGGAGCTAGATCCCATACTTCCAGAAACAGAAGCGGTTATAGTCAACCACGATAATGTTATCTGTACTGGTTGGCAAGATGATGTGCGTCCGTTTTTCGCCATTTCAGATTGCATGGTACTGCCAAGTTATCGAGAAGGGTTTCCAAATACCGTAATACAAGCAGGTGCAATGAAGTTACCGAGTATTGTAACCGATATAAGCGGTTGTAATGAAATTATCATTGAAGGTCGCAATGGAACGTTAGTACCTGTGAAGAATGCTACCGTACTTCATCAAAAAATGAAGGAAATGATTGATAAAACGGTTATATACGACCCTGAAGAGTGCTATGAGCTCATTGCATCTAGGTACAAACAAGACTTTGTTTGGGAGAAACTGTTAGAAGAATATCGCAGTTTAGACTAAAAAATATACACTCTTTTATGAGTATTGTATGCATTATTTGTTTTTCAAAAAATTCCCAGCATCGTATTTAACAGCTGAGTATAGTAAAATAACATCGTTCTGATTTACTTAATATATTTTTCACTTACCGAGTTAAAAGTGTAATTGACGGTTTTATTTTTAAAATTTTAAGGTTCCCTTATTTTTGCGACTAATTTTAGGAACATAAAATACTATTATAGTAAAGCATGATAACAGTTTTATAGTATAACCCCAACGTTAAGTGAATACGTATTCCCAAGTAATCCAACCATAACAAACTCAGAAGTACAAGTAGCTCGCAACTTTATGGAGAAGAATCCATTTACAACGTACCCTTTTACCAATATTTGGATGCAACATTTTGGTCCGAATAAAAAAGGGTTGAAATTTTCTTTTATAGAAAACTTGTCTTTCGTAAAACATTCACTCCTGCCGCTTTATTTTAATGTAGGCAAAACCAATACAAAAGGAGTCACTTATAAATTACAAAATGAAAATACGGCTTCCTTTCGTAGAAAGGTCTTTTTGGTCTACGATGTGCCAACATATAGAATAGATGAGCCCGAGTTCAAGGAAAATACGTTGACTGTAAAAAAAGTAAAGAAATATTCAGGTTTCCTTATTGATTTAACTCCCTACACCACTTTAGACCAATATCTAACCACAACCTTAAGCAAGCGGAGTAAGCAAAAAATGAACCGCTACAAAAAACGTTTAGAGACCTGTTTCAAAATTAGGCATGTCATGTATGGTAGAGAAATTTCAAAAGATATGTACAATCATCTTTTTACCCATTTTAAGAGGCTCTTGGTAAAACGCTTTGAAGATAAAAGACAGACCAACAACAATTTGAACACTAAAGAATGGGAATTCTACAAAGAAGTGACTTACCAGATGATGCTAGACGGTCAAGCCTCACTTTATGTTACGTACGATGGGGAAAAACCGATTGCAATATCACTTCATAACAATTCGGATGAAACGTTATATGACGTTATCCGTAGTTTTGATATAGATTATTCAAAATTTCACCTTGGCTCTGTTGCCATAATGGGCCTTGTAGACTGGTGTTTGAAGCATGGTGTAAAAAAGTTGGATTTTTCTAAGGGGCATTATGATTATAAAAAAAGCTGGAGCAATTTAGAATATCAATTTGAATATCATGTGCTTTATGACAAAAAATCCTTGGTAGCTGTTATATTGGCTAATTGCCTGACCATCTTTTTCAAATTAAAACAATTCTTAAGGGAAAAGAACATAAATGAAAAGCTCAATAAGCTTACCTTTTTTCTGAGGAACAAGGGGTACGACAATAGAACAAAAGCTATTGAATACCAGCTTATGGAATTAGAAGACCCATACCCAGAAAATAAACTTACCGAAATAGACCCATATGAATCAGGAATTGACAACTTAAAGAAAAAAGTATATGAGTTTCTTTTTCTGAGTTCGGAGCGTAAAACTGATGTTAAAGTGTATCAAATCGATTTGTCATCTTCCTATTTGATAAAAGGAATAAAACAACAAAAAATAGCTGTAACAAAATAGCCCTACTTTAAAAGTATGACCTTGAATATAAAGTTTATAAACCCACGGACAATATCGTATATACAATACTGATCAACCTAATCAAATAATGTCACTAAAGAAAGTTTCACATAATTTCTTTTCCAGTTTTCTCGAGCGAGAGAACGGTGTCCCAAAGTTTTATGAATCCATCTCTTATGCTGATTTGGACAAAGAAATTTATCGAGATGAAAAACCGTACAAGGATGAAACTAGCTCTCCTGCCCTGTTGGAAGTAACCTACGTTCCCAATTATTTGAAGACAACACTAAAAAAAGATACAAATTTTAAAACCGTAAAGCACCAATTGGTTAAAGGGTATGCGATAGATTTAACCCACATAGAAGAAGTGGACTCTTATGTTAAATTGAAATTTAAGAAGAATGCCAAAAATATAAGAAGGTCCATTAAACGTTTAGAAACATCTTTTCCCATAAAATATCATTTGTACCATGGCAATATAACCAAAGAAGAATACGACCGTCTTTTTGATTCGTTGTTGACCATGATAAAAAAACGATTTAAACAACGTAACGAAACCAGCAAACAGTTAGCACAATGGAACGAAACCTTGAATGCCACTTATGGATTGATAAAACAAAACAGGGCATCTATTTTTGTAATATACAATGCCAATGAACCTATAGAAATATCTGTAAATTATCACAGGGACAAGATTTTTTATAGTGCAATATCCTCATTTGACATAGACTATTTCAAATTTGGATTGGGACATGTTGAAATTTACAAACAACTGATTTGGTGTTTTGAAAATGATTATCACTATTTTGACATGGGTTGGGGCGATTTGGAGTACAAAAATAGATGGTGCAACAAAACCTATTTATTTGAGCAGTTTCTTCTTTATGAAAAGAAATCGCTTATTGGAAAGCTTGTCTCTTCTATCACAAACACCAAAGTAAGAACCAAAAATTACTTGATTTCCAAGAATGTACATCTTCATGTCAAAAATCTAAAGAAAACGGTCAGAAGGTATTTGAATGCATCCCAAGAACCTATATCCTTTAGCTTTCATGATCTGTCAAATGAAACAATATTGCCAAAAAAAGCAGTAAACCTTCAGAATACCAAAAATACGTTTATCCGTCGGATGGTATACGATTTTTTGTATACCAACTTGGAACATGTGGATGATATAAAAGTTTATCAAAATTTCAATAGTGACCGCGAATACTATATACTGGGTAAAAAAGTAAGCAAGATTTGTAAGGTCGATTTTAAAAAGTAAAAGCAATGCTATTGGCGAAGATCAATTTTTTTGATGAACTATTTGATAAGGGAACTATACCGTCATTTATTACGGGAATTGCTTATAAGAAGAATAATGACACATTCTTTAAGGTAGAAAACCCTAATAGAAATAAGATTGGGAATAAAAATCTATATTCTGTTAGGTTGGTACCCAACTACATAAAAATTTCAACGGACAAATCTTTTAACATGAAACGTGTTATCCAAGAGAATAAAGGATACGCCATTCAGCTAAATGGATTTACCGATGTGGACGACTATGTAAAACATCAATTTAAAAAACGGTCCAATAACATACTAAAATTAAAAAAGAGATTGGACACCTGTCTTAATACCAGTTATGAAAAATATTATGGGGATATTCCAAAGAAAACTTATGTTTTTCTCATGACCAATTTAAGGCTGATGTTGACAAGGCGTTTTGAGCAACGTAAAGAAGTCAACAAAACATTATCGAACTGGCAGGAACTGGAAAATTTGGTCTACAATCTTATTCTTAATAAAAAAGCTTCTTTGTTTGCAATTTACCATAATTCAGAACCCATACAAATCTCGTTACAATATCATTTTAATCATATTGTACATGCAGGTATCACAGCTTATGATATCGATTATCAAAAATTTGGTTTGGGCAATACGGCTATCTACGAGCAAATTGGTTGGTGCTACTCCAATAAACAGCAAGTATTGGAGCTCGGTTATGGAGATTTGGATTATAAGAGGGCTTGGAGCAATTATATGTACAATTTTGAGCACTTGATCTTTTATAAAAAAAAATGGTTCGCTGCAATTAAGGGAAAAACCGAGTACTGTAGCGTCAAAACAAAGGAGTTTTTAAAAACAAAACATGTACATCTATTTTTAAAGCATATTGGCGTCAAAATAAAAAAGTTTGGGAAACATAAAACCGTACCCAAAAGTAATGCTTCGTTGCGCTACATTAAGAAAAATATAGAAAACTTAAATGGGTATGCCGATTTAAAGGAAATTGACATCAATGATAAAAGGACAATCAAACGTATGTCAAACGATTTTTTGTTTTCCAACAAAGAAAGGTACGATGACCTGAAGGTATTTGAAATAAGTTCGGAGAAAGGAAGCTACATTTTTAGTGGAAAAAACAAGATTGAACTGGTAAAGACCACAATATGAAACAAAGTAGCGTGGTTGTGCATTTTAATGATATTGGTTAATTCTTTACAGACTGAATTATCTTTCACTTTCAAAAAAAGTTCATAATACGAGAACCATACTTAAAATATATTGGTTTTTTACTGATATCAAAAATCCATTCTTTACATTTATATAGTATCTATGTTTACGTTTTTGAGAAATATCATACCTGAACCAATAGACTTTTTGCTTCATTTTTTAGAAAAACGTTCAACCGCTGCTTTCTTTCCAGATATATACAATACGTTACTCAACCGCAAAATTTATAACAGACCTACCTCCTACACCAATTTCTTCGAAAAAAAAATCCACACTGTCTTTGATGTTCCCGGTTACCTCTTGGGCAATCTCCATTCTGAAAGTACGGGAATAACAGCTAAAAGAGTGGACATGTACAAAGGATACCTCATTAATCTTAAAGACTATACCGATATTGACGATTACCTTCAAAATAGATTTACTTCTAAAAGAAGAGCTCAATTTAGAGGATACCAAAAGAGATTGGAGCTTTCCTTCTCTACCGACTTTAAAATTTTTTATGGGGATATCGACAAAACCACCTATGATTTTCTGTTCAAAGAATTTCGACAAATGCTGGAAAAGCGATCTATACAAAAAAGAATAATCAATGATGAACTTGAGCACTGGCACATCTACCAAAGCATTGCATATAAGCTTATTCTTGACAAACAAGCGTACCTATCCGTTTTATATGATGGCAAAAAACCAATAAGCATCTGCTTAAACCTTATTTATGATACTGTTGTTTACGGTTGCATAAAAACACATGATATTGATTATGCGAAATTTTCCGTAGGCTTTATAGATTTAATAAAACAATTGGAATGGTGCTTTGACAACCATTTTGAAATTTTTGATTTTCTAAAAGGAGATTATGATTATAAGGCCAAATGGGTAGACGGAGAGTATTTTTTTCAGAAATACATTGTTTACGATGAAAAGTCAATCATTATAAAATGGGTCGCACTGGGCATCATAAAAAAATATGAACTTTTATATCGTTTTGCTCGCTGGGTCAAACACTTTAATATACATACCCAATACAGGAGTTATAGAGCTTCAAAGTACTATAGAAAAACTAAATCGTATGACCAAAGACGATTGGCAATAGCCAGAATCAACAGAGTCCCCGAGAAGGTAACCGCACAAGTAGATATGGGCAATATTGAACATGCATTTCTTAAAAAACCCTTGAATGACTTTTTATATTCCAATAAATGCCATAGTAGCACCGTTAGTGTTTTGAAAGATGAAATAAATTCGAATATTTTCTATATTCATAATAGTAAAGAGGCAATAAAAATTGTGGTAGCGTCCAAATAGCCATAAATGCTGACTGAAATTTGAAGTCGCATAACTCATGATTTTAAAAACATAGCTTATCAAAAAAAACTAATAATCAATCAAATGTTCCCCAAAAAAACTGTTGTTAAAAACTTCATGGCTTCCTTTTTAGGGGAAAGAACGGTTTCACCGTTCTATGAAAAGGTATTCAATACCTTCAATAAAGAACTTATTTATAATTATCCAGTAACTACAAAAGCAGATACACTTTTCATTATTGAAGATGTCCCCGATTATTTACAAGTTGAGCTTCCTGAAACCTTTAATGATTTGAAGCTGAAAAAAGTATCGCTCTATGACGGATATCTGATAGACTTTACCAAATACAAAAACCTTGATGAATACCTAAATCAACATTTTGGTAAGACCAGTAGGTCAAAACTTAGAAGATATGTCAATAGATTGGAACTATGTTTTGAGGTAACTTATAAAATGTATTATGGTCACATTGATAAAAAGTCTTACGATTTTTTGTTCCAAGAGTTTAAATATATGCTCAATAGACGTTTTGATCAGAAACAAGAGTGTAATTACGAGTTACAGCATTGGGATGAATTCCATGAACTTACTTACGAGCTTATTCTAGAAAAAAAAGCATCCCTATTTGTAATTTATAACGGAGAAAAGCCCATAAATATCTGTATGAACATGGTCTATGATAAGATTTTGTTTTCCAATGTAAGTTGCTATGATATTGACTATAGCGCCTTTAACTTGGGCACTATAGACATGCTCAAACACATAGAGTGGTGCTATGACAATGGCTTTGAAGTCATGGATCTATTAAAAGGATATTTATACTATAAAAAAAGATGGATCAACCACTGCTATAAATACCAATTTCACTACATCTATCTTTCGCGGGATAAGCTTGCCACGGTTATAGCAACGGTGAAAAGGTTAAAAACCGGAACATATTTTACGATATTAAATTTTTTGAAAAAATGGAATGTACATATCTGGTACAGAAACCTATTGAAGTACAAGTACCGTAAAACAAAGGTCAATAAAAATCAGAAAGTTTTTAAAATACAGACGCATGAGCCATCAGAGAATTGCTCCAATCTTTCAAATAAAACAAAAATCAACTTGGAAGCTGACGGATTTTCTTATTTGAGAAAGGTTGTTTTCGATTTTTTGTATTCAAAACACGAATCGTATAGAGACACTAAAGTATTCCGTTTCAACAAAAACACGAACGAATTCCTTATAAAGGGCAAAAATCATTGTCAATTGATTGAATGCAAAACAATAGAAGGGTGATTTTCGAATGAAAAACTTTACCAAAATACAACGGATAGAATTGTTTTCGGAAGTGTTCGATAATAACACCATGCCATCAGTAATTGAAGGGATATCCTGTTTTGGGCAAAAGGAGATTCTTAATACAAATGTCAATAAGCAAGGGGAAATGGGCAGTGAAAAAGTATATTCCATGCGTTTAGTTCCTAATTACATGGCACTTAAACTACACTTGGACCAAACTTTTAAAGTCAAAAAAATTCTTCAGGAGAATTGGGGTTACAGCATTTTATTAAAAGATTTTTCCAGTGTGGACCAGTACATCAATGAACAGTTTAAGGCCAATTTTAGAAAGTTGGTAAAAAGATATGTAACCAGATTGGAATCATCATTTGAAATCAACTACAGGTTTATCCATGGAAATATAGCAAGGCAAGAATACCATTCTATTATGGAAGCCTTGAAGGGAATGATAATTAGAAGATTTGGACAGAAAGGTGAAAATAGTAATGATCTGTACAAATGGCCGGAACTCATGTCCAAAACATTTGATCAAATCAATACAGGAAAAGCTTCGCTATTTATTATCTATCATGAAGAATTGCCCATAGAGATTTCTTTGAACTATCATTTTGGCACTATTCTTTTTAGCGCTGTTTCCTCGTACAATATCGACTATGCCAAATTTGGTCTTGGCCACGTTGAAATCTATAAACAGTTGGAATGGTGCATCTCCAATGGATATGTGTGCTTTGAAATGGGTGTTGGCGGAATGGATTATAAACGAAGATGGAGCAATAATATCTATCAATTTGAACATCATGTCATCTATGGTAAAAACTCCATAGAAGAAAGATTGCTAGGCAACATTGAAACGATGCGAATTTCCTTAAAAGAGTATCTAAAATCCAAAAAACTCAATTTAATATCGTTTAAAATTAAATCTTTGGCACTTCTTGCATCAAAATCAAAAAATACCAAGTATAGGATAACCTACCTGGATGATGCAATACCAAAGACAGGATTCACAATAATTGATTCACAAAACGTGAAGAACAACTCCTTAAAGAAACATATATATGACTTTCTATATCTAAATCGTGAACGTTTGAAAGAAGTGGAAATCCTAGAAATAGAAAAAGGCAAATATTACATTGTAAAGGGAATAAATAAAAGTATGGAACTTAAGAAAGTGGGATGAACTTTTTGTCGACAAAATAGGTTATGTAGATTTCTCCAAGGCCTTTTAAAAATTCTATACTTGCCTTTCTAAACATGTACATGTTCAATTACTGTCAATGAGATATTTTAAAAATGTGAACGATATATTTAGGTTAAGTTTGTATCTATTCTATTACGCTAAAGATTTGAGCAGTGCTATTTAATTCTTTCGAGTTTTTAATCTTCTGTCCTCTCGTTGTAATCGGTTTCTATTGCTTACCTCATAAATACAGATGGCTATGGCTGCTACTGGCCAGTTACTATTTTTATATGGCCTCAGAACCCTCTTTGGTCATTTTGTTATTGGTATCCACCTCTGTAGACTACCTCTGCGGGCTTAAAATGGCAACCGTAACATCCAGAAAAAGTAAAAAACTACTTCTGGCACTTAGTGTTAGTGTCAATGTAGGTTTATTGTTCGTTTTTAAATATCTGAAGTTTTTTACCCTAAACATCAAAGAACTCCTTTTTTTCTTTGGATTAGAGATGGATACCTCCTCGGCATCCACAGGTTATAATTTTGCTGAGATACTACTTCCGGTAGGTATCAGTTTTTATACGTTCCAAACTATGGCCTATTCCATACAGATCTATCGAGGTGATATTCAACCTGAGAAACATTTTGGAAAATTTGCACTCTATGTTGCATTTTTTCCTCAGCTCGTTGCCGGTCCTATCGAAAGAGCTTCTCGTTTAATACCCCAGTTAAAGAAGAAAGTGTATTTCAATTATAAAGAAATCAGAAAAGGCATTTTTTATATGGCTTGGGGTCTATTCCTAAAGATTGTAGTGGCAGATAGACTTGGAATCTATGTAGATTTAGCATTTAATGATCCTGAATATTACCAGGGACCTCCTTTGATTCTAGGACATTGGTTTTTTGGCTTTCAGATTTATTATGATTTTGCAGCATATACGGCAATTGCAATTGGCGTCGCAAAAACTTTGGGAGTGGATCTTATTCAAAATTTTAACCGTCCCTTTTTCTCTAAATCGGCAGATGAGTTCTGGAGAAGGTGGCACATATCCTTAATGCAATGGATGCGCGATTATCTGTATAGACCTTTGATCAAGGATTTTAAATTCAATCGATTAAGTGCCGTGCTCTTAGTTTTTTTTATTACCGGTCTATGGCATGGTGCCAACTGGACATTTATCATATGGGGAATGCTAAATGCACTCTTGCTCATACTAGAAGTGGCGACAAAGCCTATCAGAAAAAAAATAATACAAAAACTCAGTTTTCCCAAAAGACTGTTTTCAATAATGGGTTTTGGTTTTATTTTCACCTACATCATGTTCTCTTTGATTTTTTTTAGGTCACCTTCGCTATCGCATGCTATATTGTACATTAAAAACCTTTTTAAGATCAACGCACTCCAAATCAATATTTTGGATAATTATTTTGAAATGGCCCTAAGTATTTTTCTTATTCTATTTGTGCAGACCATTCATTATTTAAAGGGAAATTCTCGAATTCATGAACTTGTATTCAAGAGGTCGGCCCCAATGCGGTGGGCCATCTATATTTGCTTTATTTTTGTTGTAGTGCTATTTGGTCTTAATCGACAAAATACCTTCATCTATTTTCAGTTTTAAATCTGTGTCTAATATGCTTGTATCCAGATGAAGTCATTTTTTCTTAAAGTAACTTTACTTTTCGCTCTATTGTTAGGAGCTTATCTATTTTTACTTCATAGACTTGTACTAGGACCTGTAGATGGTTACTATTACAAATTTACACAAGAGGCAGAAGGGATAATCCTTGGCCTTTCGCGTGCAAATACGGGTATTACACCCCATATATTGAATAAAGAGCTATCAGCTGTTACCAAGTATGTACCAACCACCAACTTCGCCTTTGAAAAATTCCAATCACCCTACGGAGAAGTTTATTTAAATGCCATAAAGAAAAAACTGAGCATTCAAAAAGAACGTTCCCTATCTATTCTTTGTGTTACTCCAGGAAGCCTAACCGCTCCCAAGGGTATGGATAGTAACGCCATCTTTAAAATGGACAAAAAAAGTATGCTCGGAAAAGTTTCCGATTATACTTCAAATCCCAACTATGATTATATCATCCATTGTTATGGACAATCATTGTACAATGCATTGATAACAAGTAAAGAAGATAACCAGACCACATTGCATACGGATGGATGGCGTGAATTTAAATTAAAAAGCAATCTCTATGAAGTAACCCAAGAAGATATAGAATATGGAAAATCCTTCACATTGGAGAATCACAAAAATGCAAACGAAACCGAAAAAAAATCCCCTTACAGGATTAATAATTTGATAGCTACCATAGCTTTTCTTAAAACCAAGAGCGATGTCTTTTTGGTACGAATGCCCGCTGATTCGGATATCATTGAACTGGAAAATCAACAATGGGTAAATTTTGATAGGACAATGGATTCCATAGCCCAAGTAAAAGGCATAACGTATCTAAATTATACACTTCCCTCCTATTCTTTTAGCACCTATGATGGCTCGCACATGCATTCCTCGAGTGCCAAAGCATTTACTGTCGTCTTGGCAAAGGACATAAGTCACAACTTAAGCTTTGCCCCAAATCCCAATTCTCATATCGACAACGATTAAACGCTAAAAATCATTTTTCAAAGTGCACTGTTCTTGGCAATACTAAATTGATTACCATCGGATCTTATGAAAAGAAAAACAATAAGCAAAAGCATAGCGTCCTAGTCTTTTCAACTTTTATTCCTGTAATTCAACGCCTATTCTAAACTATTTAGAATCGTATAGGTTTACTTTGTGACCAAAACAGTTTTTAGTATATTTCGAATGTTACGAAATCGCAAGACTTATATTCCAAATCTCCGCCAGACAAACAATCTCTCGATAATAAATTGTATATGTATTCAAAAGGTATAAAAAGAATTTTAGATTTTTTCGCAGCGCTGTTTGCTCTCATTTTCTTCCTTCCCATATTCCTTATTGTCGGTATTGTATTATCAATTTCCAATAACGGAAAACCCTTTTTCTTTCAAAAACGCCCAGGGAAAAATGGAAAGACTTTTACCATTATCAAGTTTAAGACCATGAACGATAAAACAGATGAAAAGGGTGAGTTACTTCCTTTTGAGGACAGAATAACCCCTATTGGTTCATTTGTACGAAAATATTCATTGGATGAGCTACCACAATTATTCAACATAATCAAGGGAGATATGAGTTTAATCGGTCCCAGGCCACTCTTGCTCCAGTACATACCATTGTACAATGATTTTCAAAAAAGAAGACATGAAGTAAGGCCAGGTATTACTGGCTGGGCACAGATTAATGGTAGAAATACGATAGATTGGGATACGAAGTTTGGATATGATGTATGGTATGTTGACAACATTTCTTTCTCACTTGATCTGAAAATATTATTCTTGACCATAAAAAAGGTTTTACTTAAAGAAGGTGTAAATTCTGGAGAGAATTTAAATATGCCCGATTTTATGGGAAATTAAAAAGGCATACATGACCGATAAAAAATTAGAGGCATACCAACTAAAGTCAGATAGCGATAAAGCGTTCTATAAGGAGCAATTGAAGAAAATCAATAGTAAAAATCCTTTTTTCAAGCTAGAATTGCTTCAAATAGATACCATAAGCGGCGGTAATCTGAGATATTTCATCTATTATTCAAAAGGAGCACCGGTAATTTTGATGAACTTTATACTTAGGCCCATTCCGTCCTCAACCTATTTTGATGTAATTAGCCCCTACGGTTATAATGGTCCGCTTTTTAAAGATGAAATTGATTGTGAGGTTATTGCGGATTTCTGGGCAAAAGTGGACGAGTGGTATGCTGAAAACAATGTAATTTCGGAGTTCATTCGGTTTAACCTGAATAACAACCATAAAAAATATTCAGGCACCATAGTCCACACGCTAAACAATGTAAGAGGTACCATTATAGATGAAGAGGCCCAATGGGCAAACTTTAAACCCAAAGTAAGGAACAATTACAGAAAAGCAGTCAAAAATGATTTGACGTTTGCCATTTACCATAAAAATATTGATGAAGGCGTATTAGACTCTTTTCATGATATCTATACCAGAACCATGAAGAGAAATGAAGCAACGGACCAATATTTCTATCCAAAGGAGTACTTTAAAAATTATACACAGAATAACCCAAAAAGATGTGCAATAGCATTGATTTTCCATGACGGAAAACCAATCTCTACGGAATTGATACTGCTGTCCAAAAAAACGGTGTACTCATTTTTGGGAGGCACTCTTTCCGACTATTTTACTTTAAGACCAAATGATTATTTGAAAATCAATATTTTAAAATGGGCACGTGAAAATAAGTATGGATTCTACGTTTTGGGAGGCGGTAGAAAAGATGGTGATTCCTTGTATTCTTATAAAAAAACCTTTTTCTCCAAGGATGATGACATTAGCTATTATACCGGAAGAAAAATAATAAATAAAGAGGCCTATTACCAAGAGGTCAAAAAGAACAACGCATTGGCGGAAAGTTACTCACAAGAAAATATAGTAGAAGGTTTCTTTCCTAAATATAGACAACATGAAAAGTAGCACAAAATTTTCATTTATTGCACTTACCAATGCCCAAGAATGGGACATGGCCTTGCACGACATTGGAGATTTTGACTTCTACCATACTTTTGGTTATCATGAGCTATCTGCCAAAGAGGAAGAAAAACCGGTTCTATTGGTTTATAAGGATGAAAATGTCCGCATTGCCCTTCCTATTATAATAAGGCCCATACCTGGAACACCATACTTTGACGCCACTTCGGTATACGGCTATGCAGGTCCGGTAAGCAAATGGTCAAAAAAGGCGCATAACAACGCTAACTTTAAAAAAGAGCTGCTATCGTTCTTAAAAAAACAAAAAATTATAAGCGTCTTTTCAAGACTTAACCCTTACATCACTGATCAGGATAAAGTCCTTCACGGCATGGGGGACATTTCTGAACTTGGCAATATTGTTTATTTGGACTTAAAAAGTAATCCAGATGAACAAAAAACCGTTTTCTCTAAAACAACTAAAAGATATTTAAAAAAGCTTAGAAATTTTTGTGATATCCATACCGCCGAATCACCACAAGAAATTAAAAAATTTATCGAGCTTTACCATGAAAATATGAAAAGGGTGAATGCTGCGGAATCCTACTTTTTTGAAGAGTCCTATTTTTTTTCTCTTTTGGGTCAAACGAGTTTCAAATCAAAGGTTTTCTTTGTGACCCTAAAAGAGACCAAAGAAATTATTTCTGCTGCTATGATGATGTATACAAATAATGATATTGTGCAATATCATATATCGGGCACATCGGATAAGTACTTACATCTAAGCCCAATACGGTTGATTATAGATGAAGTTCGCATTAAAAGTTATGCAGAAGGTTATCGTGTGTTTAACCTAGGCGGTGGTTTAGGTAGTAAAGAAGATTCTTTGTTCAATTTTAAAGCGTCTTTTTCAAAGAGTTTTAAACGATTTAGAATCTGGAAATTTATTGTAGACGAAACAATTTACAATCAAATAACCCAATTGAACAAAGACCACCTTTTAAATCGTAATATCAACTTTTTCCCCATATACAGGTATAAAAACAATGAACAAGAAACATGAGCCTCTCGATTTTATGGATTTAGATAGAATAGCTTATCCATTATTTTAAAATGGGAAATCTATGAAGATGATTATAACGTATTATATATGAACACCTATATCGATTATAAATGAATATATTAATAACATCTGTCGGCAGAAGAGTATCGCTCGTTGAAATATTCAAGACAGAGCTTTCCAAAATTTTCCCCGAAGGAAAGGTTTTCACAGTGGACTCCCAAATACAGTTGTCCGCAGCATGCAAGGTAGCTGATGGCGCGTTTAACGTACCCAAGGTAAACGACAACGATTACCTTCAGACATTGATTGATATCTGTACAGTTAATGAAATTTCCCTTATTGTACCCACTATAGATACCGAACTAAAAATACTTGCTCAAAATAAAGAGGTGTTTTTGGAACATAACGTGAATGTGGTCATATCAAGTTTGGGTTTTATAGAAAAATGTAGGAATAAATATAAAATACACGATTTCTTTGCAGCAAACAATATCGAAGTAGCCAAGGAGTACGACAAGAACGATTATAACCTCCCACTTTTTATAAAACCCTATGATGGTAGTAGAAGTGTAGATACTTATGTCATTCAAAAGCAGGAGGACCTCACTGAATATCATTTTAAGAACGAAAAACTAATGTTTTTGGAGTACTTAAGTCCATCGGAGTTTCAAGAATATACATGTGATCTGTATTTTGATAAAAATCATGACTTAAAATGTGCTGTACCTAGAAAGCGTCTAGAAGTAAGGGATGGAGAGGTCAGCAAAGGAAAAACGGAGGAAAATAGTATTATTCCATATATCAAAAAACGACTTCATCATATTGAAGGTGCCAGAGGATGCTTAACGGTTCAGTTCTTTAAGCATAAAACAGACGACAGAATTGTTGGTATAGAGGTGAATCCTAGATTCGGAGGTGGATTCCCATTAACATACCATGCTGGGGCAAATTATGTTAAATGGCTCATAGAGGAATATCTTCTGGACAAAAAAATAGACGAACAATTCAATAGCTGGGAACCAAATCTTTTAATGTTGCGCTATGATAAGGAAATTCTAGTTCATGAACATAAGGATTGAAAAAGAGGATGTCATTGTCTTTGACCTTGACGACACTCTTTATAACGAAATTGATTTTTTAAAATCTGCGTATCTCGAAATTGCCGCCAAATTAGAACCAAAAGAGTCTTTTTTCCTATATGCGCAAATGTTTTCACTCTATAGAAAAAGTGAAAACGTATTTGATTTTCTCACAAAAAAATATAACATAACAAAGGGAGAACTGGTACAAAAGTATCGAAACCATTTACCCAGCATACAATTGTTCAGCGGTGCTGACGACGTTCTGCTAAAAATAAAGGAGAATGATGGAAAGCTTGCCATAATAACGGACGGTAGAAGTTTATCTCAACGAAATAAAATCAAACAGTTGGGACTAGAACCGTTAATGGACCATATCATTATTTCAGAAGAAATAGGAAGTGAAAAACCAAGTGAACTAAACTATCGTAAGGTGGAAGACTTTTTTAAAGCGAAGAACTACACATATATTGGTGATAACGTCAATAAAGACTTCGTTACACCAAATAAATTGGGATGGAACACTGTTGGACTCATAGATAACGGAAAAAACATACATAAATCCCAAGACGTTTTATCCCGACCTGCACACTTTTTACCTAAACATTTGTTTACATCATATACAGACATCAATATTATCGCTTAATTAAAATTTTATTCGTTTTCTGTTTGAAATACTTTTAGTTTTAAAATTCCGTCTTTAGACTTCACTAAAAGCTTCTTGTCATAAGCTAAGAGAATCTCTCCGGCCAACGAAGTGCCAAACCTTTCTAAAAGTGCTGGATGCACAATTTCCTCCACTTCAAAAATACGGTAATCTCTATCGTTCAATTTTGTATAACATCCTTGCGAAGCAATACCAAAGCTCTTCACTTTTCTTATTAACTCCTTATTCCCCATTCGTTCAAAATCAACCTGCTGTTTTTCTTTCGTTCTATTAAAGTAATCAGCTTTTCCTTGTTGCTTTTCTCCACTGTACCTAAATCGGTTTGCCTTTAAAATCTCCCAACCTTTTCTAAATACAAATCCTTCTAACTCAAAAGCTAAAAAATAAAGTAATCCAAGGTCAACATCAGGAGTTATTTCTTCTTTATGTTGATAGATAATGTTCCCTGTATCTATTGTAGCGTCAATAAAATGCATTGTAGCACCATAGAACGCATAATCATTATAAAAAACCCCGTTCAAAGGTGTTTTACCTTGTAAAAAAGGGAGATAGGTAGGATGGATATTGACCAAGATTTGAGATGCATCAAACTTTTCTACAGGGAATACAATAGGACACCCATTGGATACCAAAACCTCAAAATTAGATTTGTACAAAAAGTTGAGAACCTCTTTTTTTTGGGTCATATCAAAACTTTTATGCTCGATATCCTCAGAAATTAGTTTTGATTCTAATAAACTGCCTTTCAATGCGAAAACATGATCAAACTCTATACCCATTTTAATGGCAGAATCAAACACATGCGTCCTAGATCCCAAAAAGATAATTTTCTTCACAACGATTATTGATTTTAAACTTTAATATTGTAGAACTTCTGACCACCTTACTACAAACAAACATAAGGTATAGAACGGTCAATTCTTACTTTACATCCCAATAAATTGTAGCACTGGGCTTTTTTTTGATTTCTTTGCCATAAAATTGAAGAGTTATGAGTGCGTTAGTAGGTACTAACATTGGTTATGGTTCATTTTTTCATGCTGTTGAAGCAGAGTCTATACTTAATCTTGAGCCAGACTTGCCAATCAAGAACTATGAGCTTTTTTATACTGGTAGGCATGCCATCAAAGCATTGTTGAATGCTATAGGACAAAAACAAACGATAAAAAAAATCTGGCTTCCCAAATATTATTGTCAGCACGTAACCGAATGGCTTGTTTTTAACTTTTCAAACATTGATTTTTACGACATAAAACCTTTTGATGCTGCAGAGAAATTTTCCATCACCAACTTTTCAGATGAAAACGACGTTGTCATATTGAATAATTTCTGGGGTATTTTCAATTATGATATCCCAAAAACCAATGATAGGGCGATATGTATAGAAGACCATTCGCATGGCTGGCTCAGCAATGGGTGTATCAATAGCAAAGCAGATTTTTGTTTTGCATCATTACGAAAAACGCTTCCCGTTCCTTTAGGAGGAATACTATGGAGACCAGATGGAAAAAAACCAATTGACAATAACCTGCAATTGGTAAGAAGTGTAGATTTTGACAACATTTGGAACGATATTTCTACTGCTATGGCAAAAAAAGCAGAACACTTAAAAAGTGAAGGTGGGAATGTATCCAAAGAGGATTATCTAAACCTCATCTATGCTTCCGAAGCATTTCTGCATAAACAATACGATGTTGTTGCGTTGCAACGCTCACATCTCGACCAAATCACAAGCTTTTTGGGCAAGGATTATGCATCCTACAAACGTGCAAACCTGAACCATATGGATTCCCTTGACAATACAGATGTATTTCAAGTTATCGATTATCAAAACAATACTACCTTTGGGCTACATTTAGTCTTCAAAAATGAAGAGGCATTTAACGCTATCAGGAAATACTTGATAGCTCACGATATTTATCCCTCTCAATTATGGCCGGACAATAATATTGACCTCCCGTGGAAATATCTATTAAACATTCATGTTGATTTCAGATACAAAAACTCTGATATGGATTATATAACAAATCATATAAATGCATGGTTAAAGTCCTATAATCTTAAATAGAATGTACAAGTATTTCTTAAAAAGGGTCATAGATTTCGTTTTTTCTTTTTTTGGGCTTTTGATTTTGTCCCCTATTTTCTTAGTAGTTACATTGTTACTGTTTTTCGCCAATAAGGGGACTCCATTTTTTGTACAGGACCGACCGGGAAAAAATGGCAAGATTTTTTATGTCTTAAAATTTAAGACTATGAACGACGATAAAGACAGTATGGGCGAGTTGTTACCAGATAAAGACCGAATCACCAAAATAGGTAAATTTGTCCGTAAAACATCGTTAGATGAGATTCCCCAATTATGGAATGTCCTAAAGGGAGATATGAGCCTAATCGGTCCAAGGCCCTTACGGACTTTTTATTTGCCGTTTTATTCACTTAAAGAACAACGAAGGCATAATGTGCGTCCGGGAATAACTGGATTGGCCCAAGTATCTGGGCGTAATTTTCTCAAATGGGAACAACGGTTCGCTTATGATTTGGAATATATTGAAAAGTTATCCTTCTGGCTAGACGCAAAAATTATTTACAAAACTTTTCTAAAGGTCATAAAATCTTCTGATGTAGCCACAGATCCTGATGAATTCGTGGAAAGTTTCCACATATATAGACAACAACAAATAGACAGCGGAATTTTCGAGCATGAACAACAATGATTTACAAGTAGTTTCAGTAACCAAAAAAGAATTGCGCTTTTACTTAGAGACAAAAGCAGAAGAACGCGATTATCTATTGCCTTTGTCAGAAAACAAGGCGCAGTGGATTTTGGAAAAACCTGGAATGGATGAAGAGGACGTTTGTATTGTATTTGCACATTCTAAAGGTGAGGTGCTCAGCTTCGCTTATCTTCTTCCAGATGTTTTGTCAAGCACGAATACGGAAACGGATCGTAGCAACAGAAAGGTTTTTTGGATGCCACAATGGTGGGCTTCTACAGCAGCTAAAGGCACTGTAATCTCAACATATATTTTCAACGAAGCATTACGCATTACCAACCAAAGGGTATTAACAAAGGCTTACGAACAGAATGCGGATACGTTCTATAAAAAACAACCTTTTTCCATCATACAAACGATGCAGAGGCATACAATTTTCATTGCCTTGGACCATAAAATGATCATACAAAGAATACCAATATTAAGGTACATAAAGTTCTTTTTTAAATGGTTGGAAAAAGCGTCCCGGACTATCTACTATTGGTTAAACCGTTCAAGAATTAAAGGGATAACAAAAAATATCAAAATAAAATATATAAATCAACTGGATACAGATGCGTGGAATTTCGTAAAGCCTTTTTTGGAGAATGATCTCATAGCAAAAGACAAAGATTATGTCAACTGGCAGATAGCCAACAAACAATATATACCAGTACCATGGAGTTCAAAAAAAAGCAATACTGGTATAGTTAAAGGTTTTGGAAAGAAGATCGGGATTGTCAATTATATATTGCAAGAAGAAAAAAACATCGTGGCATTTATCTCGTTTAATTATATCAGCGATGTAGCTTATATGAAGTATTGTGTTACTTCAGAAGAAAATATGACCAAGGTATCCGCATCCATTTATGAAAACATGATAAGACTTAAATTAAACTATCTTTTTACAGACAATGTTGTTCTTGCCGATTCCTTTTCTGAAAATCTCAGTGTAGTTTACCAATATACCCAAACTAAAAAATCTATGTCGCATAACGCTATCCATCCAATGTTGAAAGGTATGGATTTAGCCGAGCAAGACGGACATTTTATTTAACACATCATGAAATTTCTTCAAGTACTTAAAAACTCAATAGAAAATTATCCAAGTAGGAACGCTTTTTTTATCGAAAGTAGTAACTACAGTTATTCTGAATTGGGGCATTTCATTTCCAAAATACGTGGCCAAATTCAAAACAACATTCCTCTTTCTGAGAAACTCATCGGTATGGTCACCAACAATGATATAGAAACATATGCCACCATTCTAGCACTTTGGATGGAAGGTAAAGCTTATGTTCCTATCAATCCAATTTACCCAAAGGCACGTAACAAAGAAATTTTAGGGCTTACAGATAGCAGATATGTCCTGGATTCATCATCGTCTCCATATCTAGATGATACGTTTAATATAGTACCTACCAATAACGACGAACCCTGCGAGAATAATCTGGAATTTAAAGACGTAAATCCAAATGATATTGCATATGTCATCTTTACCTCCGGTAGTACAGGAGTCCCAAAAGGAGCGCCTGTAGCGTTTAGCAACCTGAACAGTTTTACCAATGCCATTGAGACACATCTATCATTTTCATTATCTCCCTCCGACCGTTGCCTTCAGATGTTCGAATTGACTTTTGACATGTCCGTTGTTTCATTTCTAGCTCCCTTACTCCATGGCGCATGTGTTTATACCTTACCAAAGAGTGGGATAAAATATTTTCAAATAATCAAGTTGTTGGCCGAGCATAAATTAACCGTACTGATCATGGTACCCTCTATTATACATTATCTGCGCCCTTACTTTAAGGAAATACAAGGCGATAGTGTACGATATTCCTGCTTTGCAGGCGGCAAGCTTTATGATGAAATTGCCGGTGAATGGAACAGCTGTATTCCTAATGCACAGATTATAAACTACTATGGCCCCACGGAAACTACTATTTATTGTGGAGGTTACCTGTTTGAAAAAAATGGCCAAAATAAACATGAGAACGGTATACTCTCAATAGGAAAGCCGTTTGGAAATACAATATATTTAGTTGCAGATGGAAACGGAAAAGAGCTGAAGACTGGAGAAACAGGTGAACTCTGTATCGCTGGGGAACAATTGTTTCCTGGATACCTAAAAAATGAAGAAAAAAACAGTCGTGTCTTTTTCAGCAGCACCTATGAAGGTTCATCACATCTATTTTATAAATCTGGTGACTTGTGCTATAAAGATGAAAATGGAGATTATATGTATGTAGGCAGGTCAGATTTTCAAGTAAAAATCAGGGGATATCGAGTAGAATTGGGTGAGGTAGAATATCATGTCAAGAAAAAATTATTGGGTACAGATGTAGTGGTTATCGATATTACCGATGGTATGGGCAATACAGAATTAGGCCTTGCCATTTGTTCCAAAGAACTAGATTTAAAACCTATGCTTTCTTATTTAAAAGAAACTTTACCTCCTTACATGGTACCCACACAGTTTTTATATGTAGAGCAGTTTCCACACAGTGTGAACGACAAAATAGATATGAAAGAATTAAGATCTCTTTTTAATAATTCCAAACAAAAAAAATAACACCATGAACGAAGAAGATATAGTAAAATCTTTACAAGATATTTTTGTTGATGTTCTAGAGCATAGCTCTTTTGAACTAAGTAAAGAAACTACGGCGAATGATGTGGATGGCTGGGACTCCGTAACCCACATGATGCTCATTACCGAAATTGAAAACAAACATCAAATAAAATTTTCCCTAATGGACCTCATGAATTTGAACAATGTTGGAGATTTAATAAATGTAATCAAGGAAAAAACAAAATCGTAAGCTGACTCATTTCTGTGAAGTAGTTTTTTACATGTACCAGGTCTAAAAAAACTTTGGTAGAACTATCGAGCTTCAGGCCTGTGCCTGTTACTTATATATTCTGCAATAAGCCCTGCTATTAAGTTCCGTCCATGATTATTCCAATGCATATCATAAATAAGGGTGGCGGGCTTTTTAGATTCTTTCAATGTTTTGGAGAAATCTATATAGCTAAAATCATTGGCCTCTAAATAATCCGTGAACAAAGAACTTGTGTTGTCTTTATCCAGTAGCAGCACAAATCGGTCCTTATCAAAACCATATTTTTGTACTAACATTTCAAAATTGTTTAGATACAACGAATCCTTACTCTTCATAGAAATAACATCGCCTTTCCCTAAAGTAGATGGCATAGATTTTCCCTTTAAAAGATTTATTAAATCAGAACCCATTCGCAACGCGGGGTCCAATAATCCAATACTTTGTGTATAGACCAACAACTTGCTTTTTTTCAGTAGTCGATTTCTGGGATTCTCCAACTTTATACGTTCTTGGGATATCTGATATTCCGATCTACGAAGATCGTTGGAGAACTTTACCCCTATAACCACATGGTCTATTAAATCGAACTTTTCTTTATAGGCATGTATTAAATGTAATTGGTCAGCCATATCGTACCCTGCATACCCATATTCATACACCTCAAATCTTGGTAATTTTTGTTCGATTTTTCTACCTGTGGAACTATAATAATTTTGATGAAAACCTTCAATAAACGAGTCGCCAACCAATGCAATCTCTTTTTTTTCCTTAGTGGGAAGATATTCACGATACGAGTTAAAGCCAGAATTATTTATATGGTACGCTGAAAAGTTCTGTCGACGATTACCCGTTACGGAAAAGCCATTCTGAACGGGCTGCCATTTCTCGACCCCATTTTCATCTACGATACGAATAGGTGTATCCTTACCCAGATAAAACAAACGGACAAGGAGTTCCAATGCTACCAACATTAGAAAACCATATCCCAATAATTTAAGGAACAATCTTCTCATGCCCATAACCTAAAATTGAAAATAAATAAATGAACGATCAAAACCACTATCGTAAAAAAGTAAAATTGCAAAGACAACTAGTGTATATAACATAAACCTGACTCCCCTCGACCTGAATTTGAAAGGATTACGCTCATCCTTGCGAATACAATATTCATAAATTACAAAAAGCGCAAGAAGAATAAAGTAATCTACCATACGATATCCTAAAGGATGGCTGTATTGTGCATACTCAAAATTAGAAAAAATCCGTTCGATATAATTAAATGCATCAGTCAACGATGCTGATCTAAAAAAGATTCTTGAAAAAGTGACGATAGAAAAGGTTAATAAAATTTGACCCATTTCTTTTAAAGTAGGTAGAATCGTTCGCTCTGCCACTACCGTATTTTTATATATGGTATTTCTACCCATCAGAAAAACCGGAATAAAGGCCAACGCATGGAAGGCACCCCAAAAGATAAAGGTCCAGTTGGCACCATGCCAAAAACCGCTTACGAGAAAAATTATACAAATATTCCTCACGGAAAGTAACTTACCTACCCTTGATCCACCAAGTGGAATATATACGTAATGCCTAAACCATGTTGATAAAGATATATGCCAGCGCTGCCAATATTCGGCAACATTCCTAGAAAAATTTGGAAACTTAAAATTAGACATCAATTCGATACCGAATAATTTTGCAGTTCCAATAGCTATGTCCGAATAGCCAGAAAAATCCCCGTACACTTGAAAACTAAATAAGGTAACACCCAGAACTAAGGTTGATGCAGGATAAGAGTGATAATTTGCGAAAATATCGTCCACTATTGGAGCAATACCATCTGCAATTACCATCTTTTTAAAAAGCCCCCAAAGAATAAGCTGTAAACCAGATACGCATTGACCATAGTCGAACTCCCTTTTTTTGATAATCTGTCCCAATAGATTAGAGGCCCTCTCAATAGGCCCGGCAACCAATTGAGGGAAAAATGCTACAAACGTTGCAAACGATAAAAAATCCCTAGTGGGTTTTAAACGTCCATAATAAATATCCAAAGAATAGGACATTGTTTGAAATGTATAAAAACTGATGCCTACCGGTAAGATAATATTCAAGGTCCAACTGCTCTTAATCGAATAACCAAATAGCTGAAACATGTCCATAAATGAATCGGCAAAGAAATTGTAGTACTTGAAAAAGCCTAATAGCGTGATGTTAAAAATGACACTAACTAAAAGCCATAACCTTTTTTTTGATTTACTTTCGTAAATGGCCTTTCCAATAACAAAATCCACTATGGTACTTGCTAAGATCAAAAAGAGAAACCTCCAGTCCCATAGGCCATAAAAAAAATAACTTGCACCCAAAACCAAAAGGTTCTGTATTCTAACCTTTTTACTAAAGACAAACCAATAAGTTAAAAAGACTATTGGAAGAAATATAAAATAGGATAATGAATTAAAGGCCATTACTCACCAAACGAGTTAAAAATCGATTATTTCAATCTCAGACCTTCTGTTATGACGATGCTTATCTTCTGAACAAGGGGTAGTATCATCGCATTCGTTCACCAATTTAGACTCCCCAAAAGCTCCAGACTTTATTCGCTCTTCAGGTATTCCTTTGGATATGATATAATCCACTGTACGTTTCGCCCTTCGTTCTGATAACCATTGATTGTATTCATTTGTTCCCCTAGAATCTGTATGTGCTCCTATTTGAACTACTAATGTTGGGGTATTTTTCAAAATATCAACAAGTTTATCCAAAAGATTTTTATCGTTCTTGGTCAAATAGGATGAATTCAATTTAAAATATACACTGCCCAATTGTTCAATCTCGTTCATGATTTTTGAACGTTCGGCATCTTTTGCTTCTTTTCTTGCTTTTTCTTCTGCTGCTAGTCTTTCAGCTTCTTTCTCTTGTTCTAACTGTTCAGCTAGTAATCTGGCCCGCTCATCTGCTTGTTTGTTAGCATCAATAGAGTCTTTGACCCGTTGTTGCTCCTCTTCCATTTCCTTTAAGTAAGCTAGCTTTTCTGCGCCTTTTCTCGAAAGTCCTTTTTCAACATTGAAACGGTATGCCACACCAACCGCGTGTTGTACATGGTTTGTGGAATTTTCTATATTCATGGTCCATTTACCCGTAGAACTGAAATCCAATCCCCAATGGTCTGAAAACCAAGTTCTAAAACCCACAACAGCATTGTAGGTTCCCCTACCCTGATTGTTGGCATCTGTATATCCTGCGCCAATTCCTATATATGGGTCAAAAAAGCCTGTTTCACCCAATATCTTGTTTAAATCATAGCTTACCCTAAAATCCAATCCAAAATAATCTACATCTTCCGTAGCAATAACATCATCAACTACTTTTCCTTCATTGTATCTGTTATAGCTTCCTATTGCTTCTAACCCCAATCCACTTTTAAAATAGCGTCCTACGCTTACTCTTGATGGGTGGGGAACTGTGTTCCATCCATCTTTTAAATCAAAAAGCTCTCTAAATTCATCACCAGAGTCATCAACAAAGTTTGTACCCAAAGTAGCCATCCAAAAACTTTCCGCTATACTATCTTTTTTGGTAAGTTGTCGTTCTTGCGCCATCAATGTAAGCACAGATAAAAACACAATCGAAAAAATGACCGACTTTTTAGTAAGCATAACGTATGATTCGAGGATTATCCCAACAAAATTAGCTCTAGTGTACGTAACCCTATGCTTTATACTTTCAAGTGCTCCAATTATCGATGAGTGGACAAAAACAGAGGCTTGACAGTCTTCAGAATCCTACTTTTTCGAAAGAAACTGGTTTTATAACAGTAGGTGTTCTATAAAGGTAAAAAGGGTATGTAATAATTTCAGATGAAGATTTATCTTTATGATAATCAGGCATTTTCACGGTGATTATCATTTCGTTCCCCAGTGTTTCCGTTTTCGATAAAACCGGTATTGCGTTCCCTTTCTGTTCCCCCATACATATGATGACCACCATGTATTGGGTAAAATCTATAGTTGGTACAGGAAGTCCAGGTTTTCTGGTCTTATTGATCTTTGAATAAAATTTATTCAAAGATTTGGCATCCTTTATCACCATTGCATCATATTCCAAGATACCACTATAATTGTCCTGATCTATCAAAACAATATCAGCATCTTGCTCAGATGATTCTGCCGTAACAGTATTTTGTGCTTTACAAGAAAACAGTGAAACGAGAATAAACAATAAGAGAAACCTTTTCATCGCAATCTATCTTAATAGGAATTCTTAAATCTAGACTTATAGGCCTTCTCATAAACCTCTTCGTACAAGGGCAGGATATTCAGTATGTCAAACTTAGAAGCCACCTCATAAGCATTTTCCTTAAACTCATTTAATATATCCTCATCTTTTAAAACGTGCAGTGCTTTTGCGCCCATTTCGGTGACGTCGCCCACATCTGCAAGAAATCCAGAAACCCCTTGTATGTTTACTTCTGGAATCCCGCCGGTATTACTCGAAATTACTGGAACCCTATTGATCATTGCTTCAAGAGCTGCTAAACCAAAACTTTCCGATTTTGATGGTAATAAGAACAAATCCGAAAAACAAAGAATCCTATCGATTTCATTGCTATTGCCCAAGAATATAACTTTATTTTTTATCCCCAAATCATCACAGAGCTTCTCGGCCATCTCCTTCTCGGGGCCCTCGCCTACCATGATTAGTTTTGCTGGTATCTCTTTTTGGATACGGTCAAAAACATGAATCACATCGGGTATATGCTTTACTTTTCTAAAGTTACTGATATGGGTCACTATCCGCTCATCATCATCGGCCATCAAAGAACGTTGACAATCGGTATATTCCGTACTGTATTTTGTTGTATCAATAAAGTTGGGAATGACCTCTATTTCTTTTTGGATATCAAAAATCTTCAAAGTGCTTTGCTTCAGATTTTCTGATACGGAAGTTACCACATCAGATTTATTGATACTGAACGTAACCGCCGGCTTATAGAAAGGATGTTTCCCAACCAACGTTATATCGGTACCGTGCAGTGTTGTGATCATAGGAATGTAGATGCCCTCTTCCAACAACATCTTTTTGGCCATATACCCTGCATAAGCATGGGGAATTGCATAATGTACATGCAAAAGCTCTATTCCAAAAAGCTTTATGGTATCTACCAATTTGCTTGACAGTGCCAACTCATAGGGTTGGTATCTAAAAAGTGGATACTCCGGGACATTGACCTCGTGAAAGTGGATATTGTTGTTTAAGAGATCCAGACGCACTGGCTGTTTATAGGTAATGAAGTGGACTTCATGCCCTCTTTCCGCCAAAGCTATGCCCAATTCTGTAGCTACAACACCACTACCACCAAAGGTTGGATAACAAACTATTGCTATTTTCATATTCACAAAGCTAACGCAATTTACGTTCTAATCTATAATGGCATCATAAATAGCCTGCTGGATTCTGGTCCGTAAACCAGATTTGACCAAGAGCCTGTTCGTGGCAGATGGATAGGTTCTATTGGACAAAAACACATAGACCAATTCTTCTTCAGGATCAGCCCAAGTGTAAGTTCCGGTAAAGCCGCTATGCCCAAAGCTTTTTCTAGAAACACATCCACAGGTTGGCCCTTTTTCCTTTAACTGGGGCTTATCAAAACCTACTCCTCTTCTTACATCTTTATGACAAAAGTAACAGGTATTAAATTTTTTAATCGTCCGTTCATCAAAAAAGCGATGCCCACCATAGTAGCCTCCTTGCAAATACATCTGCATTATTTTGACCACATCATCGGCATTACTGAAAAGACCTGCATGTCCACCTACACCACCTTGCATTGCCGCACCCATATCGTGCACATATCCTTGCACAGTTTGGTAACGATAATAGGTATCTTCTTCAGAAGGCACTATCTCGTCTTTTGTAAATTTGCTTAGGGGATTGAACGATGTACGCTGTAAACCCATTGGGGTATACAAAAAATCATTGACCAGCTCGTCTATTGGCTTACCATAGGTTTCTTCTATATATTTTTTAAATACATAATAAGCTACATCGCTATAGCGGTAACGATTGGATTTTAATGACTGTCTTCCTATCCTGTTGTAAATAGAATCTTTGTAAGCATCGGTTATATATAGATTTTCCGCTACTTTATAGGAAAATCCATCCGTTAGTTTAGTCCTATAAAATTCTGATGAAGGTTTCCTTTCATTGTTCAAAGTGCTTATGTAAAAAGCAATCCAGGCTGGAAGTCGACCGTAATGAGATAATGCTTTTAGCACTGTAACGTCTTTTAATTCAGAATCAGCATATTCAGGTATCAATTCTTCAAACGTATTGTTCAGCGCAATTTTACCTTCTTCCTCCATTTTCATGATCATAGGTAATGTTGAAAGAATTTTGGTCAAGGAAGCCAAATCATAAATATGCGATTCCTGAATTCCCATTGTTGCCTTATAGGTTGGTTTACCAAAGCTTTTGTTGTAAATAACCTTTCCTTTTTTTGCCACCAATATTTGTGCTCCCGGAAACATCAAAGAATCAAGTCCTATTTGGACTAGACTATCAACTGCTGCCAATTTACTGGAATTGAGGCCTACCCGTTCTGGAATACTGTAGCCCAAACGTTGTAACGATTTTAGCTTTGTTCCTGTATAAACCGGAAATTCTTCATGGGCAGAAACGGGCAACTTCCCATTAGCACCAATTGCACCGAAGATTGCTTCCGCAGTTTTTTCTTGTGCTATTGCACTATTTTGATAGGCTACTACTACTCCATCAATAGTTTTGAAATTTAGGACGTCTAAAAGCGCATAAGGCTTTGCAAATAAAGTCAGTATCGTGTTGCTGGTCCGTAGCCTAGAAATCTCTTGTAACCAAAAAAGTTCATTTTTGGAGAATTTATAGCCTTTCCAAGGGCTTTGGTTGTTTTTATGAAAACCTATAATTACTAGATTGTAATCGGCAAGTTTCTTTTTGTACCCTGCAACATCTTTGGCATTGATTTGAGTCACCTTGGCATATTTTGATAACGTTTCAAAAAAAACTTCGCCAGAGTCATCACCAAACTTTACATAGGCAATCTTCTTGTTTTCCAGTTTTTTTATTGGGAGTAACGAAAAATTGTTCTTTGCGACGGTAATTGCATTTTCAATCGCTTCTTCATAAAGAACATCATTATCCACGCCATTCAAATCTTCATAGAGATTTTCCAGTTTTATAGGCTTGTAATTAGATAGTCCAGCTTTATACTTGGCCATCAATATTTTCTTGACCGATACAGAGAGGCGCTCCTCGGTAATAACTCCCTCATTATAAGCTTCTATCAGTTTTTCTTTGGCCTTCATGACATTCTCAGGCATCAATAACATGTCATTTCCTGCCAAGAAAGCTTCGAGCTCAACTTCTCCTTCATTTGCGAATTGAGAGACAGCTTTCATGTTCAATGCGTCCGTAAAGACCAGCCCATTAAAGCACAATTCTTCTTTTAGCAATCCTGAAACTATATCTTTAGAAAGGGAAGATGGATGTCCTTCCCTACTTTCAAGGGTTGGCACATCCAAATGTGCTACCATTACGGTACTTATCCCATTTTCTATCAATTTTTTGAAGGGATGCAGTTCTATGGAATCCAATCGCTCTTTTGTTGAGTTAATAATCGGCAGAGCCTTGTGGGAATCTGTCGCCGTATCGCCATGACCGGGAAAGTGTTTTCCACAGGATAAAACACCTGCTTTTTCCATTCCTTTCATAAAAGCGATTCCCTTCTGAGTCACATTTGTAGGATCTTCACCAAAAGAACGGTTACCAATAATAGGATTTTTAGGATTGTTGTTGACGTCTATGTCCGGTGCAAAATTGATGTGAACACCTAACCGCTTGGCATGTTTCCCAATTTGAAAACCAACTTTTTCAACTATGTTGCTATCCTGAATAGCACCCAATGTCATGTTCCATGGAAAGGCATATGTTGAATCAAGACGCATGGCAAGGCCCCATTCGGCATCCATTCCGATCAATAAAGGTATTTTGGAGTTGGCCTGATACGCATTGGTGAGCTTCGCTTGGCGATTTGGGCCGCCTTTTGAAAAAATAACTCCCCCTATGTGCTGTTCTTTAATGAGCTTCGATATCTTATCCGTTGAAGCCTTATCTTGATTTGAGGCAACATTTACCATGAAAAGTTGACCTATACGCTCGTTCAGCGACATATTTCTATATTGAACCTCTACCCAACTGGATTGTGCTAGGGAATCGGAAACAATTAACGGGTCATTTTGACCATGTATTTTAAAAAGAAATAAAAAGAAAAGGGGGAAGTAAAAATTTATGCGCATAAATATCTTGTCTAAGACATCAACTTATTGCTGCTAAAAATATTGCTTTTCATCGAAGAAAGCACGGTAATTAAGATAATTTAAAGGATATTTTACGAAACAAACCTTGAATGCCAACTCTCACTGGCAGGAACTTCCCAATGCTCTTGATATTCGAATTTGGTGGTTACCAAGTTATTGAACACTATCGTATTTCCCGAAATGGCTTTCTCCTTGGCCATTTTTTTAAAGTCCTTTAACGATTTGTACGTAACGTACTCACCTTGTTTGAACGATACATTCATCCTATCTAAAAGTGTTACACCATATTTTTGTTCCAACTCCTGTATAAAATGAACGGATGCATCAATAGAGCAACCAGACGCACCAGTATTCGACTGGTCCAACGCGATAATTATAAATCTTTTATACTTTATTTCAAAACCCGCTTCCAATTGACTACCGTGCGCAGTCCATTCTGTAATAAAACCTTTCATTTTATCTTGAATTTCTTCTAGCTCGGTATCCGTAAAACTTCTGTTGGCTTGGTAAATCCAAATCCTAGAGTCGTCAGGAAGTTTATCAAAAGGTACTAACATAAAGCGTCTTAATTGTATATTCTAAATTAATCCAATAATGATTTCAAACCATCTTTTGCATTGTAAATGCGTCCCACTTCATCAGTACTCAAAGGTCTGCTAAATACGGAAAGTTCATCGAACAAACCTATATAGTTAAGCCCCAACATGATGTTTGATTTTTCTTCATCCCATGTAAAAGGATCGTTTATTGGTGGTACTTTTCCTTTACTTTCTCCATTAACGAACAATTCCGAACTACCGTTTTCAGTATTCAATCCTGAAAAGTTAATAACAATATGTGTCCACCCACCTCTTTCAAAGGGAGGTTGTTTTACGGTAACCAATCGTCTCAAATAATCCGAATTTTCATCCGGACCCAATTTCTTAGGGTTCCACACCTCTATATCGCCCAAAACCCCTAAGCGAAAATCCCTGGGATTCTCTTTGGTAAAATCTACCCAAAGTGCCGCATCGTTATAATTAACATCGGTTATTTGAATGGGATCACAATAGCCAGGCTCCAAATCTTTAGCTGGATCTAGTTGCAACCAAAATGAAACGGCGCCGTTCCAATTCTCCTTGGAATATCCTATATTTTCAGCTGCTTTAAAAAAGGTAACCATTCTACTCTTTTTCTTGAAATCCAAAGCACCTCCAGAAAGACCGGCTCCTTTGTCAAAAACTACATCTGGATTTAAAAGACCGGGTTTTGCATCTTGCATATTCTTTCTAAGTTCGGCAGTATAAATAGCATTATCGCCTACTGCAATATCTGCAGATGTGCCTTCATCAAAGGAGGCATAGAACAAAAGGTCATCCTTTAATTTGTCTTCTGCGATAAATGCAACTAGCAAAATAAAAGAAGAAAGTAGCAATGTATATTTGAAAAAGTGTTTCATTTTGATGGATATCTATTATAAATCTTCTGCATTTGCTATAAGTTCCGCCACGTCCATCACTTTGATGCTGGCTTCTTTTTCTTTGTTTTTGACACCATCCGTCATCATGGTATTACAAAATGGGCAAGCAGCAGCTATTATTTCGGGTTGTGTCTCTAAAGCTTGTTCGGTACGTTCTATGTTTACTTCTTTATCTCCCTCTTCCGCTTCCTTGAACATTTGAGCTCCACCGGCACCGCAGCATAATCCACGCTTTCGACAGTTTTTCATTTCGACCAATTCCGCATCCAATTTTTGAATGAGTTCACGGGGAGCTTCAAATACATCATTTGCCCTGCCTAAATAGCATGGGTCATGAAATGTGATCCGTTTTCCTTTATAAGTTCCTCCTTCCAAGGAAATTTTTCCTTCATCAAGCAACTGTTTCAGAAATTGGGTGTGATGTACAACCTCGTAATTCCCCCCAACCCTGGGTATTCATTTTTAATGGTGTTAAAGCAGTGTGGACAGGCCGTAACCACTTTTTTCACTTCGTAAGCGTTCATTACCTCAATATTGGTAACTGCTTGCATCTGAAACAAAAACTCGTTGCCCGCCCTTTTAGCTGGGTCACCTGTACAACTTTCTTCGGTACCCAATACTGCAAAGCTCACATTGGCCTTATTCAATATTTTCACAAAAGCCTTCGTAATTTTCTTTGCCCTATCATCAAAACTTCCCGCACAACCAACCCAAAATAGTACTTCGGGCTGTTTTCCTTCAGCAAAAAGTGAAGCCATAGTGGGTACGTTCATTTCATTTGCCATTTAATTTCTCTTTAAGATTCTTGCGTCCAGTTTAGTCGGTCCATTTGGTTAAAAGGCCATGGAGCACCATTGTTTTCCAAGTTCCCCATCATATTGTTAAGGTCAGATGGTGCTGCAGACTGCTCCATCACTAAAAACCTCCTCATTTCAACTATAATGGACAATGGATCTATACTTACGGGACATGCTTCTACACATGCATTACATGTGGTACATGCCCACAATTCTTCTTGGGTGATATAGTCATTCAATAGCTGTTTTCCATCAGAAACAAACTCGCCTTTATTGGCATCGATGTTTTTCCCAACTTCCTCTAGCCTGTCACGGGTATCCATCATTATCTTTCTTGGAGAAAGCTTTTTGCCAGTCTGGTTTGCAGGACATTCCGAAGTACATCTACCACACTCGGTACATGTATATGCATTGAGCAACTGTACCCAGTTCAAATCCATCACATCTGAAGCCCCAAATTTTTCAGGGTCTGCAGTATCTTCAGCTGGAGCGGCAAAAGGGTCAGCCGTAGGATCCATCATCAATTTTACCTCATTTGTCACTGCTTCTACATTATCAATCTCGCCTTTAGGCTTCAACTTCCCATAATAGGTGTTTGGAAATGCCAATAAAATATGAAGGTGTTTGGAATAATACAGGTAATTCAAAAAGGCCAATATCCCCAAAATATGAAGCCACCAAGCAGTACGCTCTACTAAAACCAAACTTGAAATTGACATGCCATCAAAAAGTGGTGCGATAAACTGACTAATTGGAAAAGCACCAGCCTTGGTATAATACTCAGCATTCATTTGCTGTAATTGAAAATCGGCAGCGTTCATGGTCAAAAATAGAAACATGAGTACCAATTCAATATATAGAATAAGGTTCCCGTCTTTTTTAGGCCAGCCTTCCATTTCTGGTTTTAGGAACCTTTTTAATTTGATAATGTTTCTTCTAATCCAAAAAACTACAACTGCTACGATAACCAAGAAGGCCAAAACTTCAAAAGAGCCTATCAAGAAATTATACAGTGCTCCCAATGGAGCAAAAACACGGTGAGTTCCAAGTATTCCGTCTATGACAATCTCTAAGACTTCAATATTTATAATGATAAACCCAACATACACGATGATATGCATGAGTCCTGATATTGGGCGAACCACCATTTTAGTCTGACCTAAAGCAATTTTCGCCATATTGGTCCAGCGTTGTGATTTATTATCGTTTACCTCAATAGCTTTACCTAATTTAATGTTTCTGGAGAGTTTCTTCACATTCCTAGAAAAAAAACCTACCCCTGCGATAAGGGCGAGTGCAAAAAGTATATTGGGTAAGTACTCCATAGTTTAGTTTTGAGTTTGTGCGGCGGGGTCATCTTCGGGAAGCTCATACTCTTTTTGCTTCTTTCCAAAAACAGAAACATTGACATATCTTTTTGGATTTAATCTAAAATCCTGCAGCAAAAGGTCTAATTCTCTTGAGGCTGCGTTCAGGTTATCGTATAATTTTTCGTCTTGGGTAAGTTTGCCCAAGGACCCTTCGCCTTTTTCAATTTTTCCAAGCACGCTGTTCAATTTTTCTACCGTTGTTTGAAAATTGGCTACTGTTTCCGCCAAACCTGCGTTTGCCAGAGAATCTGAAAGCTTGGAGAAATTAGTTGTAATGTTATCCACATTTTTTAATGAATTGTCCAACTGCTCTGTATTATTGTCCAACAGTGTATTTAACTTGTCCGCGCTTCCTTTAAAACTAGAAACAAGTTCATTAAGTCCAGCTATACTTTGTTTTAATTCAAATCTAGTTTTCTCATCCAATATATAATTGAATTTGAGCAGAAGTGAATCTGCGTGCGAAACCGCTCCCTCGACCTTCATCTGCAAAGGTGTCAGCTTTTGTTGTACCAATTCAGTAAGACCCGGTTTGGTCTCAGTTATAAGTGTATCTCCAGACTTTATCATTGAAGCACCATCAAAGACCGGTTTTATCTGAATTCCTTTTCCACCGATGATACCGGTATCATATAACTCTGCTTTGCTATTTGCAGAAAATGTAAAATCATTATTGATAGATAGGGTGACCAGTAGTTTCCCCGAATTATCCTTAAAACGGATATCGGTTACATTTCCTACGGCAAAACCATTTATGGATACTTGAGTGCCCGGCTGCAGTCCACCAACGTTGTCGTAAACTGCATAGAGAATCTTGGTATCTTCAAAAAATGATGAGGATTTCAGATAACTTAATCCAAAAATCACTGCGAGTATTCCTGCGATCACTATAATCCCAGTTTTAATTTCCCTGGTTAGTTTCAAAAGAATCAGTTTACGATTTAAACAAAATTAGGAATATTTTCGTGAAGGTAACCACAGTTGGCCATTCCTATTTGATGGCCTCTGATAATGAAACCCTTACACCATCTTTGTAAGCAACAATATAGGAGGTAGTATACCCCTTGGCATCTGCCTTTGCCTTTAAACGTTTTGCGTCATTGTATGTACTTGCATTACCGTACATGTAACGATACAAGTTGTTAAAGGGTTCTTTGGACAACATATCCAACTCATTAAAATTGGCTCCCGTGAGTGGGATGTTCTTAGCACTGGCCATTAGTTGCACTTTAAAGATCACGCCTGCTGTATTGGACGGTTCGGAATTTGAGGAGGTATCCACAATTTCCGTTTTCTTCTCTTCTGGATTAGTGGTAGGGGTGACTTTTTGGGCATTAGCCTTTTCGTCTGCTGGTTTTTTGGTTTCCGTGGAAGCATTGACAACCTCTGGGATATCCTCAACAACGTCAACTTCACTAGCTATATCAAGTCCAGTATCAACATTCTTTTTGTAGGTCAAAATTGCTTGTGCAATGGCCTTTCCCATTTCCCTTTGTCCCTTTTCAGAATTTAAATACTTACCTTCATTTACATTGGTCAAAAATCCTGTTTCTACCAATACGCTTGGCATAAAGGTCTGGTGAAGCACAATAAACCCTGCTTGTTTTACTTTTCTATCTTTTCTTTTTAATTGTTTTGTAAAGTTATCCTGCAATACTTTCCCCAATAAAATACTATTGTCTAGAAACTCTTCTTGCATTATAGTCAACCCAATAACGGATTCTGGCGAATTAATGTCATACTCGGCATAACGTTGTTCATAGTTATCCTCTAAATAGATTACGGAGTTTTCCTTTTTAGCAACTTCAAAGTTTTGCCTATTGGCATGAAGCCCCAAAACAAAGGTTCCTGCACCATGAGCATCTGAAGAATGTGAATCACAGTGCACGGACACAAAGAGGTCGGCATTTGCATCATTTGCAATTTTGCCCCTTACAAAAAGATCGACAAAGGAATCATCATCTCTTGTGTAAATGACTTTTACATCTGAATTTTTCTTTAATTCTTCTCCTGTTTTCAAAACAATCGCTAAAGCAATATTCTTTTCGAGATAACCGTTTCCCAAATTACCTGGATCATGACCACCATGTCCGGCATCCAAAACAACGACGAATTTATCCTTTGTTTGTACTTCGGTATCATTTTTGTTAAATGAAGTCAATGAAAGCGAGACAAATAGAAAAGTAAAGAAAGCTAACTGACTTTTATTCATAAGAACTGCGTAATTATAGCGTTCTGCAATGGTTAAAAATATTGTAATCCCCAATCAACAGAACAAAAAATATATGTAAGTTTGAGCCCAAAAACTGAGCCAAACTAGAACAAAAATAGGATTTATCACGTTGCAATCAAATAAACATCTTCTAGTTTTCCTATTTGCACTCCTATGTAGTATGGCAAATCTGTCGGCACAAGAAGATCCCATTGTACCACTTCCCATAAAAGCAATACAGGATAGTATTGTAGCTCCATTATTGCCACCTAACATACTAAATGACTCAATTGTCAGTGATTCTACACAACTAGATAGTACCCAACAAAAACAGCCGTTGCTTCTGGATAAAATCAAATACAAGGCAAAGGATTATGTAAAATTGAGTCAGAAGGATAATAAAATCTATTTGTACGACGAAGCTGAAATCTATTATCAAGATACAGAACTAAAGGCTGGGATTATTGTAATGGATTATATTAAAAACGAGGTATATGCCGGACGAATAAGGGATTCTACAGGAACATATTCCCAATTACCCTATTTTAAACAGGGAACAAACGAAGTGAGGCCAGATTCCATTCGTTTTAATTTTGATACGCAAAAAGCGCTTATCTGGAACTCTAGAACGGAACAGCAAGCAGGTCTGGGCCAGTTGGGGAGCGATGCCATGAAGGTATATGCTGAAATAACCAAAAAAGAGAACGATTCCGTTTACTTTTTAAGTGAGGGTAAATTGACTACTTCCAAGGATACGGTCGACCCAGATTATTACATCAGAATACGAAAGGCCAAATTTGTACCGAAAAAGAAAATCATTGCTGGTTTCAGTAATCTTTATATAGTAGATGTACCAACACCAATCGCATTGCCATTTGCTTATTTCCCATTGACTACAGGACGAACGGCGGGACTAATCTTCCCAACTTTTGGTAATGATCCACAGCGGGGATATTTTCTTCAGAACGGGGGATATTATCTTCCTATAAGCGATTATGTGGATTTAAGCTTGAGTGGAGACTTTTATACCAATGGAAGCTATGGATTTAGAACGCAGTCCATCTACGCAAAACGATACAGATTTAGGGGCAATGTTAATTTCAGTTTTGAGAACATCATTCAAAGTCAAAAAGGTTTTGATGATTTTAGCAGGTCCACCATATACAATATCCAAGTAAGGCATACGCAAGATCCAAAAGCTAGCCCAAACTCTCGTTTCTCAGCATCGGTTAATCTTGCAAGCAGTCAGTTTTTCACAAATTCGCTCAATCAAAATAACCGTTCTCAAGTTCAGACCAATAATCTCAATTCCTCCATAAGTTATTCAAAAACGTTTCCCGAATACCCCTCTGTCAATACCAGTTTAACGCTGACACACGGGTTAAATACGAGAAGTGAGACCGTAACCATGCAGCTCCCAACCTTCCAAGGTAGTATGGAACGTATTTTTCCTTTTGCAGAACGAGATGGGGTTAAAAAAGGAATCATTGACAACATAAACTTTCAGTATGATGTAAACGCACAAAATAGCATTACCACTCCAGAAGAAAACTTCTTTACGGGTGCCATGTTCGATGACGCACGTATTGGGGCAAGGCATAGAATACCGATAGCCACCAATTTCAAGGTTGCAAAATACATGAGTGTTACCCTGAATGGAAGCTACCAAGATATATGGACACTTGAGACCATAAACCGTAGATTTGACCGCAGCTCAGAAGAGGTGGTAACTGACACTATTTCAGGATTTGACCGATTCAACCAATACAACTTTGGGGCAAGTATAGGAACAACCATTTATGGTACTTTCAATCGTGGTGAGGATAAAAAAATACAGGCTATCCGACATGTAATGCGACCATCGATAAGCTATAGCTATGCTCCCTCATTTGAACAGTTTTACGAAACCTATTTAGACGAAGATGGAGAGGAAGTCCAATACACCCCTTTTGAAACCAGTATTTATGGTAGACCGTCTTTGACAAGGGGCAATTCCATGTCTTTTTCTATACAAAACACACTCGAGGCTAAAGTAAGGGACAAGGATTCTACAGCCATAGAACCCAAAAAAGTGAGCATATTGAGCAATCTTAATTTATCTACCAGCTATAATTTTGAAGCCGATTCTTTAAAACTGAGCCCTCTTAGTATGACTGGGGCAACCGAAATTATTAAGAGCGTTCCTATCAACTTTTCGGCTACCTTAGATCCCTATGCCATCGACAATAATGGAAGAAGAATAAACACCTTAAATGTCAACAATGGAGGTGGTCTCTTTAGACTGACCTCGGCCAGGGTCAATACAGGCTTCACGTTAAATAGTGAAATGCTAAAAAAGGGTGGAGGCAAAAAAGAAGAAGATGGCCCTGAAGACCAAGAGCCTGGTTATGGTGAGAACCCTTTTGCAATTGATGGCGTTCAAAATGGCCAAACCTTTTTTGACAACAGAAATCCGGAAACCGACGAAGTGGATAATCCGTTGTACAATACCAAAATTCCCTGGGACATACGTTTTACTTATGTTGCCACCTATAATAACAGTAATCGGCAAAAAGAAATTACCAACCACTCACTCATGTTTTCTGGAAATGTTCAACTTTCTCCAAAATGGGAGGTCGGTTTCAACTCTGGTTATGATATAAAAAACAAGGGTTTTACCGATACAAGATTTACTTTTAACAGGGACTTGGATAGTTTTAGGCTTAGTTTTGACTGGACTCCTTTTGGACAGTTCGAACGATGGTATTTCTTTATTGGGATAAAAAGTTCTATACTCAGCGATCTTAAATGGGAAAATAGAAGCCAGCCTTTTACCAGCAGAAGGTAATTTTCAATATCTTGAAGCTTTAAATATAACTTTACTATTTTGATGAAAAAAATAATAAATACCCCAAATGCCCCTGCGCCCATTGGTCCATACAATCAAGCTGTTATTATAAAAGATACCCTTTACATTTCTGGGCAAATTCCGATAGACCCTTCCACCGGGTCATTGGTTGAAGGTGATATTAAAAAAGAGACCAAACAGTCCATGGAAAACCTGAAAGCAATCCTTTCTGAGGCCGATATGACTTTTGAAAATGTCATAAAGACTTCAATTTTTATAAAGGACATGCACCAGTTTTCAGAAATTAATGAAGTGTATGGTTCCTATTTTGATGCTGAAACTGCACCAGCTAGAGAAACCGTAGAAGTTGCAAATCTCCCTGCGTTTGTGAATGTCGAGATTTCGATGATCGCTGTTAAATAGTTTCTTTGTGAAACTCGACAAGTCCTTCAATCGGTCTTTGGCGTATTACACCTAGGATTAAATCATTTCTTTCCAATACGGTTGTTAACTCATCCTTTAAGAAGTGAGCAATACTGCCCACAAAATTTATGGGCACTTTGGTCGCAAGCTCAAATTGCATGATATAGTTATTTACAAATTGCTGTAAAGCTTTGTCAATTACACCACGACAATATGCATGTTCTTTATTTTCTATGATAAAACGTGCAAAAGTTGCCAAGTACGTATTCGGATTGGGTTGCTTATACAAGTTCTCCTTTATGACATCTGCATCAAGATTATATTGTTTGGCAAAACGAATTCCCAAATCTTGTGGCATTTTATGGAAGTAATAGTCCCGTAACAATTTTCTTCCGAAGAAATTTCCGCTGCCATCATCCATCAAAATATATCCTAAAGAAGTAACCTTTTGGAACAGTTGATGTCCATCGTAATAGCTGCAATTGGAGCCTGTACCCAAAATACATACAATACCTTGGTCCCCTATTTTTGTGGTCGAATAGATAGCTGCATAGGTATCCTCCCTAACTTCCGCTTTGGCGTTTGGAAAGAAGTCCTTGAAAATTTCTTTTAAAAAATTCTTCATCCTATCTGTACCGCATCCAGCTCCATAGAAGTACAATTGGCTAACAATGTCTTTATTTTTGGAAATGTCAAAATTGTTCGCTAAACGATCTTCAATCACTTCCCGTGTCAATACTTCTGGGCTAAGACCCAAGGTTTGGGTAAGAAACAGTTGCTCCCCTTTTTCGTTTAAGGCAATCCAATCAGATTTGGTCGCCCCACTATCCACAATCAATATCATAGGTTGGTATTTATATTGAATCCTGAAAAAGGAAAAACCTCTTTCAGGATTCGTATGCAAAAAAGATAAATTAAAGGTTTGCTACGTGCACTGCCAAGTCAATCAACTTGTTGGAGTAGCCGGCTTCATTATCGTACCATGAAACCACTTTAAAAAACCTTGAGTTCAGTTCCATACCAGCTCCAGCATCAAAGATACTGGTTCTGGCATCTCCTATAAAATCTTGTGATACTACAGGTTCGTCAGTATATCCAAGAATACCTTTCATAGCTCCTTCAGAAGCATCTTTAAATGCTTTTTTGATTTCTTCGTACGAAGTTTCTTTTTCTAGTCGCACTGTTAAATCCACAACAGAAACATCCGCTGTTGGTACACGGAAGGCCATCCCGGTAAGCTTGCCCAAAAGCTCTGGAATTACCTTTGTCACCGCTTTTGCAGCTCCTGTAGATGCTGGAATGATATTCAATAAGGCACTTCTTCCGCCTCTGTAATCTTTTCTGGAAGGTCCATCAACTGTCATTTGCGTTGCTGTAGTAGCATGAACTGTTGTCATTAATCCTTCTTCAATGCCAAACTTGTCGTTCAATACTTTAGCAATTGGTGCAAGACAGTTTGTAGTACAAGATGCATTGGATACGATTGTATCCGAAGCTTTTACATCATCATGGTTAACCCCCATCACAAACATTGGAGCATCTTTGGATGGTGCAGAAATCACAACTTTTTTTGCTCCTCCGTCAATGTGGTACTGCGCTGTTTCCAAGGTGGTGAAGATTCCTGTACATTCCGCTACGATATCAGCTCCTACTTCATCCCATTTTAGACTTTTTGGATCGCGCTCTGCGGTAATTCTTACAGTTTTTCCATTCACTACCAAGTGTCCGTCCTTTATCTCAACTGTTCCATCAAATCTTCCGTGAACCGAATCGTATTCCAATAAGTACGCGAGGTGTTCAACATCCAACAAATCGTTTATTGCTACGACATCTACATTATCTCTTTTTACGGTTTCCCTAAAGACCAATCTTCCAATTCTACCGAATCCGTTAATTCCTATTTTTAAATTTGACATTTTTATGTATTTAATTATGATTATGTTGTCATTATATCTGAAACCCTCACGAGTTCTGCATCAATTTCTGTATGTGCCTTAATAGCTTCGCTTATGGGAGTAAGAATAAGTTTGTTATCGCGAATACCAACCATATAATTTGACTTGCCTTCCAATAGACTTTCTACAGCCTTTACGCCCATTCTACTGGCAAGCACCCTATCAAAACAAGTTGGATTACCTCCACGCTGCATATGCCCCAAAACGGAAACCCGAACATCGTAAATAGGTAAATGCTCCTCTACATATTCTTTTAGTTCAAAAACATTCTTACCGATTTTGTCTCCTTCGGCAACAATAACAATACTGGAGGATTTCCCTGATTTTTTACTGCGCTTAAGGGAGTCCAACAAACGTTCCAGACCAAGATTCTGTTCTGGGATAAGTATTTCCTCTGCTCCCGCTCCAACGCCTGAGTTCAAGGCTATATGGCCTACATCTCTTCCCATTACCTCAACAAAGAACAATCTATTATGGGAACTTGCCGTATCCCTTATCTTATCTATAGCCTCCACCACGGTATTTATTGCGGTATCAAAGCCTATGGTATATGTAGAGCCCAATATATCGTTGTCTATGGTACCCGGCATTCCCATTACAGGAAAATCATACTCTTCGTTAAATGCCAATGCACCAGCAAAACTTCCATTTCCACCAATAACTACAAAAGCATCTATGCCTTCTTTTTTCAATTGGTCGTATGCCTTTTTTCTACCCTCTTTGGTTCTAAACTCGTGACATCTTGCGGATTTTAGGATAGTTCCCCCTTATTGATAATGTTATTGACACTACGGGCATCCAAGATTTTAAAATCCCCTTCTATCATCCCTTCATATCCTCGGTAAATTCCAACACATTCTATGTCCAAATAAGCACATGTCCTAACTACGGAGCGAATTCCCGCATTCATTCCAGGGGAATCTCCACCTGATGTAAAAACTGCAATTTTCTTGATTTCTGAAGCCATTCAAAATTTTAAAAAATCAAAGCTAGGAAACTTTATTTAATAAAAGTATGACATATTAACTAATTTGTTTTCAGTGAATTTCTCAAACGTTTTCGTTGGATTTTTGTTGAAAAAAATCAAGAAAAATAGTCTTAATCAGGTATTTTTTTTGAAGTGTTGACCTTGGAGCTAAAACGAATCAGGCTATCTTTTCCCATAATTTCCCTAGACCGTATCGGTTCCTGTGGCCTGATGTTGTTTTCCTTCTTCTTAAAAACCTTTTGCAGCAATTCCTTAAAGCTATTAAAATCTACTTGATATGAAAGACCAACACCTTGGGTATACCCCTGGCGCTCTGCCAAAAACTGTTGTATCTGATTCTCCCTATTAAAGATTTTTGCGCTAAGGGTCCCTTCTTCGTTCAACAAAACCTGAACTTCCACATCACCGGCCACTACGGTTTCTGAAACACCACCAACCGGAACCCCAACCCTGCCGTTTACCAATACCCGATCAGATATTTTTGTCGAAACAGTTACGCCAATTCTGTTTTCTGTTTGAATATCAGCATTGGGGTCTTGCAAACCTTGTTCGTATGAGACACCCAGATCGAACTTATCGTTGTCACCGGAAAGAATTTGATTAAGAAGTCCAGAAGCTGTTTGTATCAAATTACCAGTAACCGCTTGTTGGTTGACCCCTGTCTGTTCGTTTACAAAAGTGCCTTGGGCCAATAGAAAAAAGGCATTTCGTTCTTTTACTGTGGGATCTTGGAGTCGATATTCCAGCTCAGATTGCACTACAGAATTTGTTCCCGGAAAATCAATGTCAAAATTGATATTGGGGTTTTCCAATTCACCGTCCAATCGAACGACCACTTCGGTAGGGATTCTACCTGTATATCCAGCATTTTCAAGCAAAGGAGCGGGATTGGCATTAAGTTGATAAACCGCTTCAAGATTTAGTTGTGCCGCCAAAGGGTCACGTTCCCAGAGAATGGTACCTCCTGGTCGTACCAGAAACTTTTTATCAATTACACCTCCATATCTAAAATTATATTCTCCGGTCACCGCGACAAATTCCCCATACATATTGAACTTACCATTGGTGTTTATTTCTATTAAAATAATTCCTTCCCCAGTTCCCTTTAGAGAGCTACCCGAACTTCTATCTACTACTATCTCGACTTCTGCATCTGGTGTAACAGCTAGGTCAAAAGCCATTTCCAGACCTTGGTAATCCTTTAAAGTACGTTCTTCCCTAAACGATTCCGAGCCACTTTTTTCTATAAAATTGATAAAGGAATAATCCCCAACACTGGTAACATCGCTCAAAGGTATTTTTAATGATGTTCCTTTTCCCGTACTGGCATCTACGGCAATCGTCAATCCGCTTGTTGGACCATAAATACTTCCTGTTCCATTAATGAAACCCGTTCCATAGTAAAGGGATTCTTCGTCAAACTCGGTATTTAGAATCATAAAACGGCCGTTGTTGGTGTCTACATCCAAATCCAAGGACCAATCCTCAAAGGCAGTATGATTGATTGTACCATCCAAAGTTGCGGTAGTTCCTTCAACGACATCTGACAACCCTATATTTTCAAAATAAAACGTCTGATCAAAAAGACGAACCCTGGAATAGGGTGCAAAGTCATAGTCTACATTAAGATAAGGTATACCTATTCCCGCATCATTCAAACTTAATGCTCCATTTATCGAGGGGTTCGACACATCTCCCGTAATCCTGGCACTACCATTTACACTTCCCCTTATATTTGATATAACACCCTCACCCAAAGGGCTAAACGGTTCTATATTGAAATCGGTAAAATTGGCGGATAGGTCCAATTTTTGATTCTTATTGATATTGCTAATATTTCCGTTGATGCTCAGTTTTTCCTTTCCATTGTCGTTCAACCAACTGCTTACGCCAAACTGGGTAAGGTCATTGTTTCCAAAGATGCCTATTTCCAAATCACCCTGCCTTATATCATTGATACTAAAATCCCGAATATTGAGACTTGATGTTGGTAAATATTTGCCATCCTTTTGTAAGATATTCAGAAAACCATCTACGGCACCGCCTAACTTAAGACTATCTATATCTGGGGTTATCTTACTTAACGAGACAATCTTAAACTGAAGGTCCAAGTCTTTATAGGTAGAATCTGCCAACTCTCCCCTAAGCCTTATCTGTTCACTATTGTTATTGTCCATTACAAGGTCTTCGATCGTAATACTGTCCAAGGTTCTGTTGACAATGACCTTGTTCTTGCTGTTGCCGTCCTTATTGAGTACCCAAGTGTTCCCCTTAAAATTAACATCCGATTTTTTTAAACCTATTACGGACTTGTTGTTCTGGTTGAACGTGTGGTAAAAGTTCAGGTTATAACTATCGTCAAATTCACTTCCACCCTTGAATTCCGTTCTAAAAAAAAGCGTATCCTTAAGTTTTGTATTGATCAGGCTAAAATCCTTCACGTCATAATAGACCGTAGACATGTCTTCAACAGACACGAAAGTGTTGAACAATGGATTTTTGTTATCGATTTTCAATTCAACATTTTCAAAATTATTGCCAAAAGCTTCAATGCTTGGTGATCTAAAGGTGAGCTTAAAGTCACCTTCATCCGAGACTATATTTCCCCTGATAAAAGTGTTGGCATCAAAAGCAACTTCAGGAAAGAATACATCCACTATTTTATTGTATATCTTAAAATTGAAGTTTAATTTTTGTCCATCCGAAATTTCAAAGGGTTTATAATTGGTATAAATGCTCCCCAGGGAGTTTTGCATTAACTTACCAATCTCTTCCACCTTGAATTTTCCCTCTACATACCCCGTTATGATATCTGGGGAATTGATTTCTATGGTTCGTATGGTGTCTTGATCAAATGAAGAGGTAATGGAGAAATCCTCAAAAAAATAGGTGTCGTTCTTATTTTGGTACGTGGTATTGGAAAAACGGATCTGTCCAATAATGTTATCGAGTGTATTGCCTTCAATGGCCATGTTCAGGTCGCCTTTAAAAACGGAAACACTGTCATTGATAAAGTTTAACCGTTTTAGATTGGCATGGTCTACGGAGGCTATGAAATTAAAATTATTGGAATTCTCCCCAAAATCGGCAAGCCCCTTAAAATCAAATTGAAAATTTTCGTCCTTGCTCACCAATGAACCGTCGAACAATTTTTCCTTTAGAATTCCTGATACCTTTAGGTCGTTATATTCATAATCATTGAATTCAAGTTTATATACTTCACCTATCACCTCTGTATTAAGATATTCCGCAATAAATCCTTTTCCCTCTACATTTACATCCAAAGTTGCCAAGCCCAGTTGTTCGTTTTCTGCAAAGCTGCCCAAGTTGAAATCAATCAAAGAAATGAATCCCCTGTAGGAAGCATCATCTATGGTTTGGATGTTGGTCATTTGCAGGTCGGTATAACTGCTACCAATGGCTGTATTTAAGTTGATTTGTACATCAAACGAAGTTTCGGTCACTTCGGCATCTCCGCGAATGGTAAATTGCCCCAGTTTTTGTATGGTTGAAGGAATGTTCTTCCCCAAAATATTGGGCAATATTGAACGTAATTGATAGTAGCTTGAGGTAATGTTCTCAATATCCGCCCGCATTACAAACGGTGCTTGTTGGCTGAACATGTTGTTAAACTGAAAGTCTCCGCGAATCCCTGTATTTTCTGACTGGACAAACAGCTCCTTCAATTGCAGCTGATTGAGCACACCGCTTACGTTCGTAGAAAACGAGACTTCCTTATCTGTACCAAATTCATTATAGAAAGCATTGATTTCGTTCAAGGCAACTGTAGACTCGTTAAAATCGGCAACAACATTTACTTTATTCAAAAAATCGGCAAAATCTTCCCTATCGTAATTAAAAACCAAATCGCCCTTAATGTTTGATTCTTTCGTTTTGATCCGTAACGAATCAAAACGCATTTGTTGTTTGGTATACTTAAAATCGGTAGACATTTTTTCCAAACGTATACCACGCTTCGTTTCCATGGATAGGTCGTCAACACTAAGCGTTACTTCTGGCCCTAAAATTTGAAAATCCTCTGCCAATATTTCCAAATCTGAAAAATCAAGTATCTCTTCAAGTTCCAAATTTTCATCACTGAGCTTAAACTTTCCTTCCGAAATCTGTATTTCATCCGAAGACATAAAAAAAGGTGGTGTTCCCGGTGCCCTTGGTTTACCATCGTCAAGTTTGGCTACAAAAACATCTAGATTGGTATCCCTTTCCCCTTCGTAGGTCTTCATGTTAAAAAACAGACCATCCGCTTCAATATCCCCAAACTCCAAAGTACCATCCGCCATATTTTTCAAGTTTAAAATGGAGGTGGATAGTTTTTGAATGTAAAAAAGTGTATCCTTTTTGTAATCCTCAACATAAATTCCTTTCAGCCCTGCGTTTAGATTAAAGAGGGACAGACTTACACGTTCAATGGATATATTGGTGCCAAATTCTTCATTTAAAGATGTTGTGGCATAGTTCGCCAATCGGGTCTGTACTGCGGGGATTGATAGTATTAACGAGCCCAAAACCAAGATGAGCAAGATCGCCAATATGAAACGTAATAGTATTTTCCTTAGTTTTCTGATAGGGCTTTTATGTTTTACCTTTGCTTAACCAATTTTTGTTCCAAAACCTGTGGCACATAAAAATATTTATATTCTTGCGATAGAGTCTTCTTGCGATGATACTTCGGCTGCAATTTTATGCAATACCAAAGTGTTAAGCAATGTGGTGGCCAGACAAGAAATACACGAGCAGTATGGAGGTGTTGTCCCCGAACTTGCATCCAGGGCACATCAACAAAATATTGTTCCCGTGGTACACCAAGCCTTGGCCCACGCAAATATCGATAAAAAACAACTATCTGCCATAGCTTTTACCAGAGGTCCTGGACTAATGGGTTCTTTACTGGTAGGGACTTCTTTCGCAAAATCACTTTCTTTAGGACTGGATATTCCTCTAATAGAAGTGAACCATATGGAAGCACATCTATTGGCCCATTTTATTGTTGACGAAGGCAAAGCAGCTCCCAAGTTCCCCTTTTTGGGCATGACCATTAGTGGCGGGCACACACAAATCGTTAAAGTCAGTCATTATTTTGACATGGAAGTTTTAGGGGAAACCTTGGACGATGCAGTTGGTGAAGCTTTTGATAAGAGTGCAAAATTACTCGGATTGCCCTATCCCGGAGGACCGTTGATAGACAAATATGCGCAACTTGGCAATCCTAACGCCTTTCAATTTACCAAACCAAAAGTAGATGGTCTCAATTTTAGTTTTAGTGGGCTGAAAACAGGAATTCTTTATTTTTTACAACGGGAGACCAAAAAAAATCCAAATTTTATTGAAGAAAACCTCCATGATATCTGTGCTTCCGTGCAGTACACTATTTTAGAAATTTTGATGGACAAACTTCAACTAGCCGTAACGCAAACTGGCATAAAACAGGTAGCCATAGGTGGTGGCGTAGCGGCAAATTCTGGAATTCGTGAAAGACTGAAAGAGGCCGAAGAAAAGTTGGATTGGCAAACCTATGTACCAAAATTTGAGTATTGTACGGATAATGCAGCCATGATAGGAATTGTGGGATATCTTAAGTTTTTAGAAGCTGATTTTACCGAACAGAATGTAGCTGCAAAGGCAAGATATGCAATAGGCAGTTGATTTATTACCAATTGTCAAACTTTCCCAGTAACTTAACTTAGAAATACATATTAAAATTTCGCTAAAGTAATCATTATCACATGCAACTCTTTTTCAACCCCTCATTGGACAACAGTTTTAAGCAGTTCTTCTTTACTCCGGAAGAAAGCAAGCACATTGTTAAGGTATTGCGCAAAAAAGAGGGCGACCTATTGCAGATCACCAATGGGAAAGGCTATTTGTTCGAGGCCAAAATTATTACTGCAGACCCAAGAAATTGCAAAGCGCAAATTGTAAAGGATATAAAAAGTGTTCCCAAACGCTACCGATTACATCTAATCGTTGCCCCTACCAAAATGAACGACCGCTACGAATGGTTCCTTGAAAAAGCCACTGAAATTGGTGTGGATGAGATTACCCCGATCATCTGCGAACGTTCAGAGCGGAAAGTCCTAAAAATAGAGCGTATGCAACGTGTGCTGCAGTCTGCAATGAAACAATCTTTACAAACTTTTTTGCCAAAGCTAAATCCCATAATTTCTTATCAAGAATTTATGGATAAGGAATTGGAAGGCTTCAAATTCATTGCACATTGTGATGAAGGTGAAAAAATGGAATTTAAAAGAAAAGCTGTTGCTGATAGCAATATCGTAATGTTGATTGGACCTGAAGGTGATTTTTCGAAAGCAGAAATCGATCAGGCCAAATCCAAAGGCTTTGTTCCTGTTTCATTGGGAACGACCCGTTTGCGAACAGAAACTGCAGCTATCGTTGCCTGTACCACGGTTTCCATAGTAAATAACTAGCGTTCTAATCGCATTTTGGCTGCTCCGGTAATAGTCAAATCATCATTTTCCACAAGTAACACTAAGGTAAGTTTTTCTTTTGGCGTTACAATACTGGGAATCTCGATAGTAGCAACTCCAAATTTTGATTGTAAATCCACATATTTTTCCATTACAACGATGTTGCTGTTTTTTAAGGCCCTGTTCCTGTTTTCCCCACGTTTTACAGATGTGGTTCGTTCATCCAGTACCAAAACCGCCCTCAACTGTTTACTGGCCAACCCTCCATCAATGGTATAATTAAACATTACCTCATTGCCTTTAATGGTCGTTTTGTCCAAGGATACTGAATTGCTGGACTTCAATTTTTTATAGGCATCGATCTTAGAATATAGTTTTGATCGATTTGAACCAACAAAATGTTCGTTCCCATTGACCACCAATTGTGGCGTATAGTTGCTTCGAGATTTGAATTTTATATTGTAATCCCGTTGCTTTTTAGTGTAAACCGATTTACTAAAGGGATCTTTCCAACCTATATAGTTCCAATAATCCACATGGTAAGAGAGCGCATAGACTTCAGTTGGATACTGTTCCTTGACTTTTTCTAGAAGTAAATCTGCCGGTGGACAACTGGAACATCCCTGAGAAGTGAACAACTCCAAAACTATAACTGCTGTATTTTCAACATTCTCTGCAGTATCGGTTTCGTATTTTACAGGTTTTTTCTTTGTTCCGTTATAAAAACCCATTAAAGATATTCCAAGAAGAGCGATACAAGAAATTATGACTTTTTTAAACATGAATACTGTATTTTTGATTATTAGGTTATTCGTTGCAGCATGAAACAACTTACCTTGTTATTCGGTTTTTTAACTTTTTTTGTGATATATCCCAGTCTAGGACAGGAGATTGCCGTACTCAAATACGGTGGTGGTGGGGACTGGTACTCGAATCCTACGGCATTGCCCAATCTAATCCGGTTTTGCAATACTTCTATTGGTACTAAAATAAACCCAAAGCCCAAAACTGTTGAAGTAGGCAGTGTTTCTATTTTTCAATACCCCTATCTGCATATGACCGGACACGGTAATGTTTTTTTTTCCAATGAAGAGGCAGATAATTTGAGAACGTATCTGCTATCGGGTGGTTTTTTGCATATTGATGATAACTATGGAATGGAACCTTATTTAAGAAGAGAAGTGCAAAAAGTATTTCCGAATAAACAGTTAGAGGAACTTGGAGCGGACCATCCAATTTTTGACATGAGCTACAAGTTTCCGGAAGGGTTACCAAAAATTCATGAACATGATGGCAAAAGACCTCAAGCCCTGGGCATTTTTGAAGAGGGACGACTGCTATTGCTATTCACGTTCGAAAGCGATCTTGGCGATGGCTGGGAAGACCCTTCTGTTCATAACGACCCTGAAGAAATCCGTTTAAAAGCACTGCAGATGGGGTCAAATATTGTTGAGTATGCCTTTAAAAGTTGATATATGACTTCCAAAACTGTAGCTAACGGAATTCTAAGAGCAGTAGCCATTATTGTTGGCGTGGTTCTTTTGGGCTATTTTCTTTTTAAAGTTCAATCTGTTCTCGCCTATTTGGCCATTGCAGCGGTAATCGCTTTATTAGGGCGACCGATTGTTCTTTTTTTAAGGAGAAAATTAAAATTCCCGAACACCCTTGCGGTAATCGTGACCATGGTCTTGATGCTAGGGCTTTTTCTAGGCATCTTATCGCTGTTCATCCCATTGATTTCCGAACAAAGCAAAAATCTTTCGCTGCTGGATATTGAAGACCTGAAGGTCAATATAAATACATTATATCAACAAATTTTAGAATATTTTGGTACAACTACCGCGGGTGTAAATACACTCATTGAAGATTCGAAATTGGAAAAAAATGTGTTGGAAGGATTGGATTTAGGTTTTATTCCCAACTTCTTGAACTCCTTTGTAAATGTATTAAGCGATTTTAGTGTTGGCCTTTTTTCCGTTCTTTTTATTTCTTTCTTTTTTCTAAAGGACAGTAAACTTTTTCAAAACGGCATGTTGACCTTTTTTCCAGAAAATAAAGAAAGTAATTTAGTGAAATCAGTTGATAAAATAAATGGATTACTGTCCAGATATTTTGCCGGTATTTTGCTTCAGCTCTTTATACTTTTTGTTATTTATACCATTGCTTTGCTCATTGCAGGTGTAGAAAATGCCATCGTAATTGCGTTCTTATGTTCCTTGTTCAACATCATCCCATATGTGGGACCGATTGCAGGCGGGGCAGTAATGATTATTTTGACCATGACGAGCTTTTTAGGGTCTGATTTTAGCACCGTAATCTTGCCCAAAGCGCTCTACGTTTTTGTTGGTTTGGTCATTGGACAATTGGTCGATAATTTCTTTTCCCAGCCCTTTATTTTTTCGACCAGTGTTAAATCGCATCCGCTAGAAATCTTTCTGGTTATTATTATAGCAGGATTACTTTTTGGTGTGGTAGGTATGGTAGTAGCTGTACCTGGATATACCGCTATTAAAGTGATTTTAAAGGAGTTTTTAGCTGAAAATACAGTAGTAAAAAAGCTAACAAAAAACTTGTAGTATTAGTTTGAATAAAATACTATTAAATACTGGTGTACAGAATTTTATAAAAAATAATTGGAATACTGACATCGTGTCAGTTTTATTGCAAAAGCCTATTTTTAAAGGAATCTCCCAAAAAGAACTTGCAGAACAGTTGGAATCCAAAAAAAAGTGCAAGGGTAAACTGCCGACCTGGTTTGATACCAATACTATTTACTTCCCAAACAAACGCAACATTGAACAAACCAGTTCTGAGTTGACCGCTCATTACAAGTCAAACCTCATCACTGGAAAAACGCTTCTAGATGTGACCGGTGGGTTTGGGGTGGACTCCTATTTTTTTTCAAAAAAAATTGATTCTGTTTTGCATTGCGAAATTAACAAAGAACTAAGTGAAATAGCTGCTCATAATTTTCGAATGCTAGGTCAAAATAATGTCCAATGCATTGCTGTAAATGGAATTGATTATCTAGAAAAAAATGAACAAAGATTTGATTGGCTTTACATTGATCCATCTCGTAGAGATGATACATTGGGAAAAGTATTTAAGTTGAAAGATTGCTTGCCCAACCTTCCCCTTCATCTAAAGTTATTTTTTGATAGGACTCGACAAATATTGGTCAAGACCTCTCCCCTTTTGGATATTTCACAAAGCTTGAAAGAGCTGGAATTTGTAAAGGAGATTCACGTTGTAGCTATAGACAATGATGTAAAAGAACTTCTTTACATTTTGGAATATGGTTTTGAGGAAGAAATTACAATCAAAACGATAAACCTGACCCAAGACAGAGAAGCCATCTTTAGCTTTAAACTCAATGAAGAGCAAAATATCATTTCAGAATATGGAGATCCACAACACTATCTGTACGAATCCAATTCCGCTATTTTAAAATCTGGGGGCTTTAAATCGGTCGGCAAAAGGTTTGGACTGAAAAAACTGCATCAACATTCTCATTTGTATACTTCTCAGAAACTAGTCGATTTTCCAGGGAGAAGATTCGAAATCGTAAAGGTGCTGCCCTATTCAAAAAAATCAATCAAGGAACTTAGCTTGAACAACGCCAATATTACCATTAGAAATTTCCCAATATCAGTAGCGGAAATACGAAAAAAGCACAAAATAAAAGATGGTGGGGATGCATACTTATTTTTTACCACTGCGATGGATGGAAAACGCATCATCATAAACTGTAAAAGGGCCTAATCCTCGCATTCCCATCTAAAATTAGCTATTTTATCATTGGAACCCGCTGATAGATTGTAGTGCCACCATTCGGTTCTAATGGACCAAAAACCATGGGATTCCATAGTTTCCTTTAATAGTTTTCTATTGTTTAAAACTGTTTCGGGTAAATCTAGATTGTCGTGATACGCCCTTTTTCCAAAGAAATCAAAGTCTGTGCCCATATCCAACTCCTTACCTTCCAAATTCACCAAGGTAATATCCACGGCACCTCCTTTATTATGTATGGATCCTTTTACAGGGTTGGCCACATATTGCGGATTTGGGACAATCTTCCACATTTTGTACTGTACGGAATTTGGTCTATAACAATCAAAAAACTTGATTTTCACTCCTTTTTCCATAAAGCTCTTACTCGCTTCGATTAGGGCTTTAGCCGTTTTTACCCTCGTGTAACATTCGGCACATTCATAAACTTTTGCCTTTAGAAAGTTGTTTTCTGTTGCATAACGCATATCATATGCAAAATCGTGACTAAAATCGGCCAGTCTTACAAAAGTTGTGTCGGCCAATCCCTCGAAAGATCTTAATGGTTGTTCTTGAACTTCCTCAACTATTGAATCCGTTACTACTTCTGATAAACTATCTGTACTTGGCAAGACTAAGCTCACGGGCTCATTGTTATTTTTCTGTTTACACGAAAAACAGTACACAATAAGAAATAAAAAAAAATACTTATACATCATTTTAGTTTTTGTTGCGCCATCCAATCGTATAAGGCTTGGGTGGTATATGCCCTACTCCAAGAGTTGTGGCCCACATCTTTGTATCGTGTATAACGAACATCATAGTTCATTTCCTTGAGCTTTGCGACCATTTTGTCCGACTCCTCAACGGGGATTACTTCGTCTTTATCCCCGTGAAACACCCAAATGGGCATTTTTTTATTGATCCAATGTGCATAGGGTAAAGGTGCCATACCGCACACAACGGCCATCGCAGCAAATTTTTTGGGATATTGCGTTGCCAACTCCCACGCTGCACCTCCACCTCTGCTCAAGCCTGTTAAATAAATTCGTTTTTTATCCACATTATTGGTTTCGACTACAGAATCCAAGAGTTTAATAATAGCTTCGGTGTTCCACCATTTTCGCCTATATGGATTTTGGGGCGCCAATATTAAAAAAGGAAACTGTTTTCCTTCAACCAATAATTTTGGGGGACCATTCTTTTTAATTTCTTCCAGTTCTCCTCCAGATTCTCCCCCTCCGTGCAAAAAAAGTAACAAGCCAAAACCTTCCTCATTATCAGTTTCATACCCTTCTGGATAATATAGGTAATATTTAAGGTTTTCCGTGGTAACGGTCTCTAATTCGTCATTTACAAGTTGTGATTGTGCGGTGCAACCTTGCATCAAAAAAAGAGCGCATAAAAAGAACGCTTTACGTAGTAGATGGGGTATTTTCATGGTCAAAGTTACAAAAGTTTGTCCGCGATGGCCTTCCATGTATCAGCACGGTCAAAACCTTGGGTATTTATATTGTGGGGCGATGTGAAAATAATAGATTTTCCCATAAAACTTTCCAGGTTATAACTACGGTCATCGATAAGGACATCTCCTTTTAAAATATGCTTATCACCACAAAGAATACGTTTTTGCCAAGAAATAAAGGGAAAAAACTCATCTAACCAATCTGATTTTTCTTTGAGGGAATTTGGAAATTGCATAGCTGCTGAAGCTATATAAACCTCATGTTCCTTACTCAGCGCCTCCATAACTTTTTGACTGTCTGGAATTACTTTTAAATTGGTAAAAAAACCATCTCGACGAGCATGATTCCTTACACTCTTTTGATGGGCTTCGGGCACGCATTGCCATACTTCCTTACCCATACATTCCTCAACTTTCAAATTCCCGTTAAACTCTTTATTATATAATTCTATGTGTGCGCCGTAAGTGTCCGCCAACACTTCATCCATATCTACAAATATTGTCATGCTTCGAATTTAGAATTTCGAAGAAATAAAATACTCTCGTATCTGCAAACTAAACAGGAAAATATAACCGCAAATTAACTTTAATCGATGTTGATTTTCTTCAGATAGCTTTGTGTTGCTTTTTTTCCTTGATTATTTTCAAATATTTGACCAGTTCTATTTTAACCTTTGGAAATAGAAAAAACAGACCAATAATATTGGGGAAAACCAGAGCTAAAATCATGGCATCGGAAAACTTGATTACTGCATCCATGGTAACGGCAGCCCCAAGAATCGTAAAAATCAAAAATATAATCTTGTAGCTCAAATCAATCCACAAGCCTCTACCAAATAGATATTTCCATGCCTGAAGTCCATAGTAGGACCATGATAAAATTGTGGAAAAGGCAAAAAGTACCACTGCCAAAACCAAAATATAGGAAGACCCCGGAATGGCACTTTCAAAAGCCATAGAAGTTAAGTTAACCCCTCCTATTCTTTCGCCATTTGCCATCAAGGCTTCTCCATTAACTACATCACCATATGCAAAAGCCCCATCCATATTGAACATAATAATCACGATTGCCGTTATGGTACAAATGATCACGGTATCTATGAAGGGTTCTAAAAGTCCAACCAACCCTTCAGATGCGGCAAACTTTGTATTTACTGCTGAATGGGCGATTGCGGCTGAACCTGCACCAGCTTCATTAGAAAAAGCGGCTCTACGAAAACCTTGTATCATCACCCCTATAAATCCTCCAGAAATGGTAGCTCTTGGTGTAAAAGCTTCATCAAAAATTAATTGAAAAGCAGCACCGACATAATCAATATTGGAAAAAATAATAAATAATGCTGCAGCAACATATAGAAACGCCATTAGCGGCACAATCTTTTCGGTAACCTTGGAAATTCGCTTGATGCCTCCAATAATCACAATCCCGACCATTACCGCAAAAATAATACCTACAATACTCCCAGATGATGGACCTTGCAACCCAAATCTTGACACGATCTGTGCAGCAGCCTGATTGGTCTGGAATGCGTTGCCTCCTCCAAACGAAGCACCAATGCACATTACGGCGAATATGGCTCCCAACAACCTCCCCAAATTTTTGAATCCTTTCTCTTTTAGTCCTCTAGACAGATAATACATAGGGCCTCCGTACACATTCCCCTGTTTATCAATATCCCTATATTTTACACCCAATGTACACTCAACAAATTTTGAGGACATGCCCAAAAGTCCAGCAATCACCATCCAGAATGTAGCTCCCGGCCCTCCAATGGAAATGGCTACCGCTACCATTGCAATATTTCCCAATCCTACAGTACCGGATACCGCGGTGGCCAATGCCTGAAAGTGATTTACCTCGCCATGATGTTCGTCGTCTTGAATTGCTTCAGATGTATTGCCAGCAGTTATAGTCGAATTCGAAACCATATGTTCAAACTCATCATACTTTCCCCTTACTACTTTGATTGCTGTTGGAAAGTGCCTTATGTTGATGAATCCGAAATAAATGGTAAAAAAAGTAGCTCCAGATAGCAACAATATAAGAACCAATGGAATACTCAATCCAAAAAGGTTCAATTCTGTAAAAACAAGATTTTCCCACCATATTGCAAATGGCATAAACGCATCATTTACACGCTGGTCCAAACCTTTGGATGCTGCTTTGGTAATTAAAGGAATTACAAAAAGTGTTACAAAGGTTAGCAATCGCTTGTGCTTCAAACTCATAATCGGTTGGTTTTGATTTTGAAAGCAAAGTGCGGTTTATATTTTTTCCAGATTGAATTGGTCTGAAAAAAATTAAAAATGTCAGTAACCAACTTACTGACATGTTTTTCATATCTCCTTTATTTACAGGGATATATTATCAATAGGAATTGCCAAACGTATTTTACGCGCTCTCTTTTCGGACATTTCAAAAAGCGTATTTTTCAAGGGATTTAGGTGATGGTTTCTAGTCCAATTCTCTTTACCAAAGATGCCATCCAACAAACTATTGAGCAAACGTTTGATTTCATTGTAATCATTGATATCAAATTTTTTACCATTAAATGTGTCTCCTTTAGGCTTAATTTCCAGCCAATCATCGGTATCGCCCTTCTTCCGTTCCGCAAATTTTAGAAGCAATTCATAAGAAGCTGGTGTCAAAACCACTTTTCTAACAGCATCTCCCGGAAAACCTTTGAATGAGACAACATTCTTAATTTTTCCATTAGCATTCTTTTCTTTTCTAAATGTCATGTACAAAAATTCCGCACTGGGAATTACATTTTCTGCCAATTCTTTTACCCAACTTAAAGCCAAAGCGAAGAACAACATGATAAGGGACGTTTTAAAAATTGCCGAAAACAGTGTAAGATTTATGTAAGAACCTGTGAGCTTATAAAATTGTGCCAATAAGGTCAATAGAATACATACCAATGATAACCAAGCCAATGCTTTGAGTCTGCGTTTTGCAAAAGATTCCCATAAAACATAACCCAAAAAAAGTAAGGTCAAGACCGCATAGTATACATCAAGTTCATTAATAATGCCCATTACCTTCCCCGAAATCATTTTATTTATGGTGGGGAGTATTGAAAATAAGAAAGGAATGCCCACAATGTATACCCAATAATTGGACTTTATAATATGTCCGATAGGCTTGGGCAAATATCGAAACCACGGGAGCGCCAGTAAAATAAAAAGACTATTGAACAAAGACAAAATACTGCGCCAACCGTCTATTGCAACCGTAGTATCTATTTCTGAACCAGCATAATACACTTCCACTAAGCCCGATATACTCCAGCACAAAATAGAAAGTGCCAACCAAACCTGTCCAACATCATTTTGCTTTTTACCAATATGCCACCAAATGGCAATTAACGCCAAAAATGCAAAAAGGCATACAACGAATTGCCACCATCCGTAGAATGAGAGTACTTCATTTTTTACCTGTAAAGGCAACACCAAAATCAAAAACATACAACGGTCTAGTAGATACTTTTCCAAATATAGACAAAATGAGTAGTAGTATTTTTTGAAAAAAGAGGTTGAAATGTTATCATCTCTACAATTCAATTCAGTATTTTGAAGTCGAATGATTACCAATTGGTTTTGTACTTAACAACCATGTATCAAACATGATAGTTTTTTAAATAGCTATTTATATTACTTCTCACAGATACGGGTTTTTAATCATAAAAAAGTTGCTGATTTCGCTTTAAAAGAGCATAAAATTTTCGTATCTTAATAACTACATATAATATATAGCAATACTCACTCAAACAACTGATTTTAAAGAACAAAACATAGTGTTATTGCTTATATACTTCAATTCATAAAACCATTTTATCCTCTTAAACTATTTTAAATGAAAAAAATTAAAACAAGAACTATTGTAGTACTTTCCTTTGCCTCAACTTTTTGTCATTCTCAAGCAGCTTCTTATACTTATGAAGAAGATGCAACCTATCAATACGAGCAAAGTTCTTCTGGGATGGTCCTAAGAGTTTCGGCAAATTCAATAGAAGGAACAGAAGGATCTCCTTATTTACAGGAGGATTGGACCCCAACTGTGATTTATGACCACAACAAAAAGAAAAAAGTAAATCTTGTAGCACGATTTAATACATACACAAAAGAAATAGAAATAGCCAAAGAGGAAAAGATTATTGCCTTAAAACCAGTCACTAATATAGAAGTGAAAATTGGAGGTAAAATCTTTGTTCCGTTTAAAGCTCCCAATACCGTAAAAACAGTTTTTGCAGAACAATTGACAAAGGGAAAAATCAACCTTATCAAATATTACAGTGCCAAAATTATCAAAGCGGCCACAGATGCAGCGCTATTGGGGATAGAAAATAAAGATAAAATCAAGATTACTTCAAATCTATACTACAAGAAAGAGGGAGATGTTTTTAATCCATTACCAAAAAGCAAAAATGAAATAGCACAATTAATTGACAACGACACCAAAAGTTTTGCGAAGAAAAACAAACTTTCTTATAAAAAAGAAGGTGATTTGATCGAAATATTTAGGCAGTTCAATAGTAAAGATTTGCCTTAATAACTATAGGCATTTCACGTTTTTATTTTCAAAAATAAAAAAAGGCCCTGTAACTACAGGGCCCTTTTTACTTATGTCACTCATTTTTAATGAAATGGCAGAACAAAATCAGAAGTTTTATTTTCAACTAAAATTTCCGTTACATCTATTGCTGTGGTTGCAACACCTGCTTCGGCGTCGTACGTTACAGCATCCAAATCATCGGCAACGGAAGAAATGAAGGGAGGCAATAAAATAGCTGCCCCCAAATCTGTCTCAGAAATATTATCGTTAAGCAGTACTTCATTTTCATCAATGATAAGTTTTAGACCCATATCAACAAAACGAAGTCCTTCGGCAATAAAAACTTCTTGCCGAGTCCTATACAACAACGCCAATCCTGCATCATCAGCGCTCAAACTTGCGATATCATCTGCTGTAAGCGAAGTTCCGGAAACTGAAGGTATGGAAACATTACCGTTCTGTCTATCCAAAACCAGATTTGGCCTTCCATTTACTACTACATTGGTATTATCTGGTCTACCACCTGGGTCCACCTCGCTTCTAGCTTCAATGGAATCATCAATACTACGAACTTCCCTAGTATCGATGAGAGCCAATAAATCTGTTAAGTTTTGCCGAGCTTCAGCAACATTATTGTCAGATAGATTAGCTTCCGCCAAAATCAATAACGCCTCCTCTGCTTTTAAATAATGGACCGGAGGATCTTCACCTGGGGATAGAAATGAGTATTTGGGATCAAGAAAATCCAATGTTGGTAGTGGTTGTAAGTCATCAAAAGTTGCTCTTTCGTACAATGCGGTTTCAAATACATTACTTGGATTCGTTCCATCGGGAACATTAATTGGCGCATCTTCATCAAAATTTACAACGTTGTCAAATGCGCCATCTATTGCCAATGCTGCATTTGCAGCAGCAACCGCTTCAGCTTTATTTCCCAAATAATAATGTATTCTGGATTTGGCCATAAAGTATCTGGTCTGACCCGGATTCAATTCAATAGCGATATCAATAGCTGTGATGGCATCCAAGTAATTTTGGCGCGCAGGTATGGCAGGTCCAAGCGGTTCTTGGGGCAAAGCTGGGAAATACATTCCAGCATACATGTAGGAAAGACCCAAATAATAGTTGTAATCTGCCTCTGTTTCGGTAGCATACTCGGAATCCCCGGGCCCAACTTCCTCCAAACCAAACAGCGCCATTTCCCGTAACCTGGCAATTTCCCTTGTTGCATCCCTCAAATCGGGATCGGCTGGCTGCAAGTCGAGGTTATCCATGAACTGGTTAAAGAATGTTTGTGTATTTACATAGTTGTCCGAGCCCAATTCGGATAACATCAATAACTCGTTATAAACAAAGGCCATATTTCGCTTTATACCATCGAGCCACACCAATGAAGAGTTGGGCTGTCCAACAACAGAATTCTCCGATAAAGTTGGATTCTCAATCTTAGTGAAGTCAACTACACTACTAAATTCATCGGTACAGTTAGCAAAAATAAGAACCGTACCTACTATCAATGTTATTTTTTTCATATCTAATTTTTTAAAACTGAAACTTTAAAGAGCTCATATAAATCCTTGGGGCGGACTCGGTTCCGTAAGCAAATCCTCCACTGGAAAAACCATTTTGAAGACCAATTCCCGAACCTGTGGCCTCTGGATCAAAATTCCCAGCGGTAAAATTGAACGGATTGGTAACCGTTACTCCAAATCTTACATTAGAGAAAGGCTTGAGTACGTCACCAAAATCATAGGATGCCCCAATGTTCCTGATTTTTAGGTAATCGTTATCAAAAACAAAGAAGTTCACGTAATTGAATGGAGAGGTCCCACTATCTATCAATTCCTGTGGTATACCGGTATCATCAACACCTCTTATATGTCTTAACAAGAAACTAAGATCTGTAATCTTTCCACCAAATTGATAGTCGCCTGTAATGAATACATTCAACTTGTTATTAAAGGAATAATCAAAGCTTATAGACCCAAAATTAGGAGCAAAAGTCTTTCCTAAAAATGAGTTGGTCTCAAAAGCATACGTTCCATCATCCTGCAGTACAGCTGCAGTTCCCCTAAGAAACCCAAGACTTTCACCTTCGGCTACAACAGAGCCCAGCACATTGAATCCTCCAACAACAAAAGGTGCTCCACCGCCAGTATCAACAACATTGTTCTCATTGGTATTGTAGGATAGAGATAGATTCATTTGGTGTTTGGTCGATTGTAGAATTGCGGCCCTCATCTCAAACTCCCAACCTTTGTTCTCTACTTTACCTAGATTTTGGATTTGGTTCTGTGACCCTTGGGAAGGTGGGGCAACCGGTGTAAATAATGCATCCACGGTATTGGCCACATACCTGGTTCCACTAAAATTCAACCTATTTCTAAAGAAACCAAGTTCTAGCCCAAACTCTGTCGTCTGTACCGTTTCTGATATTAAATCCGCATTGCCTGGATTTGCAAAAGAAATTGCCGGGGTACCCAAAAACGAACTCAATTCAAAAGTCCTATCTTGCTCAAAAGGTTGGGCAAAGTTTGTGGATTCACCATAATTGGCCCTTAGCTTAATATTGGAAATCCAATCGCTGATATTGCTTTCCCGATAGAAATCATGATCAGAGAAATTATAGGTAAACCCAACTTTTGGTAATAAAAGCGGTTTGGTGTTGCTACCGGAAGCGGTGCTCCTGTCCAAGCGTCCACCAAATTCCAAGTACGCTACATCGTATATCCCTACATTTTCCAAGAAATAAAGGCCATAGTTGGCATTCTCTAATACAAAATCCAAACTAGCTTGTGTTGGAAAGAAGTCTATTTTTCTGGTACCGTCAACACCACCTTCTCCGTCCAGACGGTTTTGCCTATCGGAAGTTCTGAAAAACTGTCCACCAAAGACGGTAACAAAAGAAAAATTCTCGGTATTAGCCCTGTGCGTAAAATTCATGTCCCCAGTAACCACAAAATTATCACGTAACGCACGAGTGAACTCAGCCTGATCAGTAGTCCCTGGGTTCACATCACCAAGTTCAACCAAAAACTCATTACTGTTCAAACCCTCTTGTACGGTAGTTCTAAAATCAATACCTACAGTTGCATTAGCCTGTAGTGAGTTTGTTATGTCATACGTAAACTTGTTCGATGCTGTAAAACGACTGGTTCTGGCAGTTATATCGACCAGTTCCCCTAATCTACGAGCATTGTCCCTTAGAGGTATCCATTCTTCTTCGGGGAGTTCATCCAAATCGAGCCCCCTACTTGCACCTTCAAAATTAGAAAACCGTGAAAAGCTTGTATTTGCATTGTAATCCAGATTAGAATCAAAACTTACGTAAGAAAAAGATCCCTGATATTTTAATCTGTCCGTTACCTTGGCACTCAATCCAAAGGTAAAGCTCCTTCTGACTTGTTCGTTCAAGTCATTGAATCCGTCATCTTTATACAAACTCCCACCAAAGTTATAGGTAAAATTCTCGGAACCACCGCTAAAGCCCACTCTATACTCCTGAGAAAAGCCTGGTTGAAAAATGGCTTCTGCGGTCCGCTTATACTTTAAAAAATCTTCTGTGCCCTTGATAACACCAAGCCTACTTTCAAAAAAGGCGGTTCCTTTTCCAGATTTTCCCTTTTTTGTGATAATCTGAATGATACCATTTGCTGCATCAGCACCATATAATGTGGTAGCCGCACCACCTTTAATGTACTCGATCCGTTCAATGGACTCAACAGGTATATCTGCTAAGGCAGAAACGTTCGCACCACCTGTGTCAAGGCCTAATTGTGCATTGGAGTTCAAATTATCGACCCTGACACCGTCCACGATGATCACCGGTGTAGAGGAAGACGCGGCCGAAATTGGTCCTCTTGTCCTAATAATAGATGCTGTTCCCGGCTGTCCAGAGCTCAATCTAATCTGTGCACTGGGCGCTGTAGCCTGAAGCAATTGGTCTATTTGGTTTGCAGGGAGTTGATCTATCTTATCTTCGGTAAGGACATCGACCGTAGTAGATAGCTTTCTTCTCTGGATTCCCGCACCTTGACCTGTAACGATAACTTCTTCCAAAGCCTGCGCATCCTCTTCCATTTGCACATTGATAACGCTAGAACCAGTTACTGTTCTAACGACTGTTTTTTGACCGATGTAACTAAAACGTAATACTTGACCCGTCTCAACAGAAATCATATAGTTTCCATCAAAATCGGTTTGGGTACCATTGGTAGTACCATCTACAACCACTGAGACCCCAGGAAGCGGCAAACCACTTTGATCTGTCACCGTGCCGGAGCGTACATCTCCTTGCGCATTTATTGTCGTAAAGGAGAACAACAATAAGAAAATTGTAAATAAAAAAATTTTACTTCTCATACATTAAAATTGAGTGTTAGTTATTAAATAAGTTAGTTGTTTGAATTTGTAGAGTGGCAGCTGTCAATTGGTGACTAATTCAAAAAATACCTTCTAAAAATGAGAACAAAATGTAATTCCCTAAATTTTTTCAGTACCGACATCGTACCACTCTACGTTTCAAATTTGCAGCAACAAAAAAAGGGAAAGAAATAGGTCTGGAAGTTTATAATTATAGGTGTTTTACACTATCCCGATAATTATTTACCTATTATTTCAATTAATCAAACAGTTTAAAACCGAACATCTCAAATTTGGAAAAGGTATTTGAAACTAACCTTACAAAAAGAGATACACTCTAAATCTTAAGGATAAATGATAAGAGAAATAAATGATAATATATATCAAAAAACTATCAGAAAATAGTTTATTCAATTACTGGGAAAGAGGTGTACTTTATTTTTGTTGTTGGACGCTTCAATAAATTCTGTAGGGGTCATATTGACATAATTTTTGAAGGCCTTATTGAAAGTGGCTTTATTATTAAATCCGACCTCGAACAAAACTTCTCCAATACTGGGGTTTTCATTTATCCTGAAAAGTCTTATTGCTTCCGCCACTCTATACGTATTAACAAAAGTGTTAAAATCTTGACCAAACCTTTGATTTATTATTTGTGATGTTTGATGTACTGAAATTCCTAATTTCAAGGCTACATCATTCAACCTCAAGTTTGGGTTTTGATACAGCTTGTTTTTCTTCATAAGCTCAACAAGCTTAACTTTAAAATCATTCGCCAAATCTGTGGTCAAACCACTATTCTTATATTTAGTCTTTGATAAGGGTTTGGTAACATTGGTATTCTTTGATAAAGGGTTCTTTTCTTTTTTCTTGATAAAAAAGTTACCTCTAATGAGAATTAGAATCAAAATAATTTGAGTTAAACATAACTGTACTATAGATATTACTATTAAAGTATCCGTATTCCACCATTCCATTCTTGCCTTCTTTTTCCAAATAATGCTTGAGTTCCATGAACATATTGAAAAGTTGTATAGCTATTTTTGATACTTCTACTTAACGACATATTTATTTCCAAGTCAATAAGAATTCAAAAAACATGCTTCTGTAAAAATGTAAGTTGGTTTGAGCATAACCCTACTTTTATGTTTCCAAAACCTCCTAATAGGTATTTAGGAATAGGATATTGTACTTTTTATCTGATTGTTGTTTGAAACTGTTCGCATAAAATTGATGTAATGTCATTCAAATCTATTAGATAACTTCATCACTTATTTGTCAAAAAATCATTTTTAAAGTTCATTCAATCAATTTAACATAGTTTTCATAATCATTAATCAGTACTTCACATATCCTTGTCTAACTGCAAAAAATTATTTACTTCAGTGAGGAAAGCTTTTTATATTGATTTTTGAGAACTCTTTTTGTAAGACTTAAAACAAAAAAGGCTCCCGTAAAGATGGGAGCCTTTTATACCGTGATCGCGATAGGATTCGAACCTATGACCGTCTGCTTAGAAGGCAGATGCTCTATCCAGCTGAGCTACGCGACCTATTTTGCGGGTGCAAATATACAATTAACATTAAATAATGTCCAATTAAATAAACCCAAATACTAGTATTTATCAAAAAAATAGTATTTCCCAAGTCGGCCAGAACATTTATAAACGTTTTATTGGTAGTTTAATGATATGTTTTTTTGATCAACCGTTTATAAACAATGTACTGGGGTTTGGAGTAACTAATGTTAATTTTTCTCCAAATAGTAAGAAGGTGGATTACCATATGCTTTTTTAAAAACTTTGCTAAATACACTAAGGTCGCTAAATCCAAAAAAGTCAGATATCTCGGTAACCGATAAATCTTTCTTGTGAAGTGCTTCTTTAGCTTTAGAAATTTTTAACCTATTGATGTATTGATGCGGTGTCTTTCCAAATGCTGTTTTGAAAGAGTCATAGAGATGGAATTTGGACAAGCTAGAGATATATGATAATTGATCTATTGATATATGTTTTTGAATATTGTCATGAATAAACTCATAAGCGATCAATAACCTTTTTAATGTTTCTTTCTTTGTTGATGCTTTTTTGACCTTAATGTTATTCACTATTTTATTTCCCAACAACTGCTCTTTATATATTGATTTCAACACCTCTATGGTAAGTTCTTCAGGGCATAAAAATTCAAATTCATAATCATTGCTCAAATCGTATATATGTTTGAGCAGCTTACCCGAGGAATAGTAATCCGAAAACAAAGGTTTTTCCAAAAAGAAGTTCATATCCTTTATTGAATCAAATGGGTTATCCAATATTGATTCATTCTTTGTCTTTAAATAATACGAGAAACTTGAACTAAAATCTTTAGTAATACCAAAACTCAAAACGTCCATATAGCTGTTCTCTTCATTAAAAAACTCCCAACCTTCGTTTGGATTTAAAACAAAAAAACTATCCTTTTCAACATTTAAACGTTGCCCATTCCTTTGGAAAACCCCACTTCCCTCTTTAAAAAGCGCAACTATGGTGGCGTTCTCAACAAACTCATGATGTTCAAAACAAGCTTTAAAACGCATCAAGAAGTTTTCATGCTTAGAATAGTGAGGAGGAAGTTCAAACTCTTTTTGTTGATAGTGATTGTAAAATTTGTCGTCATAATTTATTGACATAATCGAGTTCGGCTTAGTTTTTTTTAAGGATTCAATAAAAGGCAAGTGGTTGCGTCCAATTTTTTGATTCATTGAACATACAAACTAAATTTTTTGTTCATTCGTATTCAAAATCATAAAAAGTATAGGTAAATATCCATTATAACAATTATGATATTTTAGTTTTTAAACTTTACATGAACTTATCTTTGCATCAATCATATCATATTATGCCACACCTTTAACATCATTACATAAAACATAGGGGTATTTTTGTCATGTAAACCCAGAAACAGCACAAGGTTTACTATGTTTAAAAAAATCGATACTAGATTGTGTTTAAGCGATACTGCCAGTAAAGCATAAAACACTTCAGACTCAAGACTTATACGATAGGCTGCACAACAATAATGAGAAATAAAGAAATCATATGGAACTAGTGAAATTAACAAATTCCCAAGGCATGGAGTTGCAGGTGTGCGACTATGGAGCAACCTTGGTTTCGCTTAAAGTTCCAAATAAAGATAATGGATTGACCAATGTTGTGGTCGGATTGGATAATCATGAACATTACGCCTCGCAAGAATACCAAAACCATCAGCTTTACTTAGGCACTACCATTGGTAGGTATGCCGGTAGAATTTCAAATGGGAGCTTTAATTTAGAGGGGGATGAATTTGCCTTGCACCATACCGATGGGGTCCACTTGCATGGAGGAAAATGTGGATTCGATAAAAAATATTGGACCGTAAAAAAAATAGGAACCCATAGAAATCCTTATGTTGTGCTTTCTTATGAGAGCAAGCACTTAGAAGAAAACTATCCTGGAAATCTAAAGGTCGAGGTTACATACCAACTATTGGAATCAAATGCCGTTAAAATTAGCTATACCGCAACAACAGATAAAACAACAGTGGTCAATTTGACTAACCACTCTTACTTTAACCTTAGTGGAAATGATACAATTCTAGGTCAATATTTAAAAGTCAACAGCGACCATTATATAGATGTAGACGAAAAAACAATTCCTACAGGCAAAATCAACCCATCAAAAGATACGAGATTCGATTATAACGATTTATCAGAAATGGAAAATTCTGGTTTTGCTGGTCTTGATGATACTTTTATTCTGAACAAATCACTAAAGGCAGCATCCCTTTGGTCTAAAAAGAGCGGTCTTTACATGAAAGTCTTTACCAACCAGCCCGCCATTGTCATCTACACCCCAGAACAACTTCCTGAGTTAAGCTATTATGAACACGCAGAATTTGAAAGATTCCCTGCCATATGTTTTGAAGCCCAGAATTATCCAGATGCACCAAATAACGAGACATTTCCATCTAGTAAACTTTTGCCAGGTTCAACTTACCTAAACGAAACGGTATTTGATTTTACCTTGAAATAAGTAGTTTAAAGTAACTTATGATTTATAAAAAATCCTATGACAAATGATGCCTTCTGGCCAAAGCATTGGAGCAATTTGATTTTTTTGTATTGAAAAAGTTTAGTCTCTTAACAAGAGTTCAGTTCCTTCACCATATAAATAGAAGTGGAAGGACATATCTCTGAGAATTCTTTGGAGTCGGCAACTGCTTTTGGTGCCTTTATTCGTTCCGAAATATGAAACCCATGCTTTAAAAAATATTCATGAGCAGTAGTTGTCAGTAAATGTAGTTTTTGGATTCCATCATTTTTACTTTTGTCAAGTAGTTTGGTGATAAGTTTAGCACCTACTCCCCTGTTCTTAAAAGTATCTACTACAGCGAATGAGCGCAAAATCCCATCCTCGCCATACTTTTCAATTCCAATGCATCCAACGAGTTCATTATCTGATTTTGAAGTAATAAACTCTACTTTAGAAGAGCGAATGTCTTCATAAGGGAGGTTGTTTTCTTTCAATAAATTTCTAACTTTTTCAAAGTCATAATTCTCTATTTCTTTAGCTTTCATTTACTGTCATTTAATATCAATCTTATGTATTTAATTAAGATTTACAATATTAAATTTAAGATTAAACCACCACTAGGCCAATACTGGGAACAATCTGGTCTTTGTCACTTTCTATTTCCACCAAGAACAATAACGGTATAAAACAAAAATCACCTGTTCTTTTGAAAAAACCAGATGATTTTCATTACCCAATTTATCGAAATGAAAAAAGAGGGTTGAATTTATTTGGTGAATAACGACTAGCCGAGACTTTATCTCTCTTATCAAATGATAACTTCTTTATGGTACGCTTTCCTTAAATCTGGGGCGCATTAAATTTTCGCTATCTAGAATCTTATCCAGCTCTTCTTCTGACAAAAGCTTCTTTTCCAAAATAAGTTCCCGTATGGATTTCCCTGTCAGAATGGCTTCTTTGCCTATCAAATCACCCATATGATGTCCAAGATAGGGATTCAAAAATGTAATCAATCCAACAGAATTCATCACTTTTGCCTTGGTATATTCGTCGTTTGCCGTTATTCCTGTAATACATTTTGTTGTTAAACCAACGCAAGAGTTGGACAGTAGCTTAATGGACTCGAACAATGATTGTGCTATGACCGGTTCCATCACATTTAATTGTAATTGACCTGCCTCTGCAGCAAAAGAAATCGTAACATCGTTCCCAATTACCTTAAAACAAACCTGGTTGACCACTTCTGGTATTACGGGATTAACCTTTGCGGGCATAATGGACGATCCTGCCTGTACTTTGGGAAGGTTTATCTCATTAAGGCCACATCTAGGTCCTGAGGACAGTAATCTTAAATCGTTACAAATCTTCGAAAGCTTTACAGCGGTTCTTTTCAAGGCTCCAGAAATCATGACATAGGCCCCACAGTCCGAAGTAGCCTCTATTAGATTTTCCGAAGGGACGAAAGGTATATTCGTATACTTTTCTAAATATGCAATCGCCATGCTACCGAAGCCTTTAGGAGCATTGACTCCCGTACCTATAGCAGTAGCGCCCAAATTGAGTTCCAAAATCAAGTTTTGAACCATTTTCAGGTTCTTTATTTCTTCCTTAAGATTTGTGGCCCAAGCATTAAATTCATCCCCCAGTGACATTGGGACGGCATCCTGCAACTGGGTACGTCCCATTTTCAGCACATTCGTGAATTCGTTTCCTTTCTTTTCTAAACTATGAATCAATTTAGATATGTTATCCATTAAATGCTCCAAATAGTAATAAATCGCAATTCTAAAGCCTGTGGGATAGGAATCATTGGTGGATTGCGAACAGTTGACATCGTCATTGGGATGAAGTATATGGTATTCCCCTTTTTGATATCCGCCTTTTTCCAAAGCAACATTGGTAATTACTTCGTTAACGTTCATGTTAACAGATGTGCCCGCTCCTCCTTGAAAAACATCGGTTGGAAAGAAAACACTATAGGTTTTAAGGTCTTCGAGAATTATATTACAGGCCTCCACTATCATGGATGCCTTTTCCTGTGACAAAATATCTATATCCCTATTTGCCTCGGCACAGGACTTTTTGGTGAGGACCATTCCCTTTATAAAAATGGGATAATCACCGATTACATTTTGGGAAATTTGAAAATTATCCATCGCCCTTTGTGTGTGTATGCCGTAATAGGCTTCTGCAGCTATTGGCAATTCCCCAAGTAGGTCAATTTCGTTTCTAGTTTTCATATGGTAGGTTTATGCTATCGTAATCCTGCTTCTGCTAAAAGTAATAGTAATGCTAGTTTAATATTTTTATCGCCGTCACTATTGATCCACTTTTCGTCCAGAGAATGTGCTCCAGTAGTTTTTCCACCCCTACTTAGGGTAACTGCCGGTATTCCCAATGAAATTGGGATGTTACTATTGGTAGATGAGGTTTTAAGAACAGGGGCAAGACCCACTCCATTTGCAGCTGCAAGAGCCTTTTGTACCAAAGGAGTATCTTTTGATAGTTCACCTGAAGGACGATCACCAATTTTTTTCAATTCAAGCCAAACTTTATCCTTAACATTGGTATCATTATATATATCCACTGCTTTTTGCATACTATGCCTAAATACACTGTCTATTTGTATTAGATTTTTTGGACTAAGGGAACGCATATCCACTTCGAGCCACGATTCAAATGGGATAGAATTAATTGATGTCCCTCCCCCTATCCTACCAACATTAAAGATAGTCTTTTCTTCCATCTGCAAGATAAGGTCACTCGCTTCTTTTGTAAAGATATCTATCGCCTTACCTAAGGCATGATGTGGGTTTGCCAATCCGAACGCGCCCCAAGAATGTCCTCCTTTACCTTTAAATATTGCTCTGTAGCGCTTTGATCCCAAGGCACCGTTTATGATTCGTCCTGGACTTCCGCCATCTACGGCAATCCACGAATCTATTTTTAGGTCAGACTCTTCACTAAAAAGGTGTTTGACACCCCGTAAATCTCCAGGGCCTTCTTCACCAACAGTCCCTACAAAAACAATATCTGCATTGGTCTTAATATTTGATTGCTTGATTGCTTTGGCCACTGCCAACACCAAGGCCATTGCCCTACTGTTGTCACCTATACCGGGTGCAGTGTAGGTATTTCCTTCAACTTTTACGGTTACATCTGTTTCTTCAGGAAAGACTGTATCAATATGTGCGTCAAGTGCAACAGTTTTACCATTAGAACTTCCTTTTTGCAGCGCTAATACATTACCCTCCGCATCTATCCACACACTGTCCAGACCAATTTCCAAAAACATTTGCTTGAATTTCTCGGCTCTGGCAGATTCCTTAAAAGGAGGAGCCGGAATCTCATTTAGAACTATCATTTGTTCTATGGTTTCTTGCTCGTAGGCATCGATAACCTGCATTGCAGATTGTACCTTCTTATTTTTTTTGAGCTTTGTTATTTCTTTGGTAAACGATTTATCCACCGAGGTTTCCGATTGTGCTTGAACGTAAATTCCACAACAAAAAGTGATTACAGTTACTATTCTTGTTAATGTTTTCATAGATTGTTCTTATTCTTTATTAGGTTCTTTATACAGTTGTCTTAATCTCGGAACAGCTTCGATTTTTCCTTAAACATGAAATCAAAAAGTCATTTTTTCTTTAATTCCAACATCATTTACTTTATAATATTTTCCTTTCTCAATAAGCAATGCCTGTGATTTTCCCGTAAATTTTTCTTTGGGATGTTTTATGTCCACTCGAATGACTTTTCCATCAAAATCTTCCGTTACCTCGTCCGAAACTATCGTGTGGCCTATGATGATATGTTCTACAGCATAAAAATCCAAAATTCTGTCTAACGCCGCCTCGTTGATTTTCTCATACTTGTTTTTTCTGTCTTTTATAAGTCCGCGATACCAAAATGGACCTTTATTGCCAAAAACCAGTTTTGACACCTCATCATCCGTTGGTTTTTTTATGGGACCGTGTTCTAGGTTTTTTCGAACAACAGTATTGATGTCGCTAATGGATAACTCAGCATTTATTAATTCTTCGCTTATACCACCATGTAGAAAAAGGTTATTGCCTATTTTTTCAACAGCATTCTTAGTTTTTATCCATTTGACCAGTTCGTTTTTTTCGGACATCAAATAGCGATATGCTTTTTTATCGTTGTCCTCTATTCCTGATATGATTCTCGCCAAACCAATGTATTTTTCATTGACATAGCGAATATCCAGATACAAGTTCATCACATCATGATTACCCAAGATAAAATGTACCATCCCTCCAGACTTTTTGGCTTCTTTTTCCAACTTATAAAGTAACCAAAGACTCGGCAATACTTCTGTACCCCTATCGAACATATCCCCGCAAATGACCAAGTGACCATTACCATATGTCCAATTATAGTTTTTGTCCATAACGCCGTTGCCTCTTAATAAACTATAGAATGTGTTGAAATTTCCTTCTATATCCGAGGTAACCAATATTTTATTCCCAGAATCATAAATAGCGTCTGGTATTCCATATTCTTTGTTCAAAGCAAAGGCAAATTGATCATTGTCAGAGTTGTTGATCTTACTCGTAAATTTCTGATTCTTGGATTCTTTTACTTTGGCCGTGTTTATGAAAAAGGATTTGCTTTTTCTTTGTTCCACCGAAATAATCTTGAGACTGTCCTTATCAGAATAGATATAGGGGCCATCCAAACTATTAAGCACAGTAGTATCCATTTCTTCTCCTTTTATAAAAGTAGATGTACTACTGGCACAACCAAAAGCCAGGGATAGAACAATACTAAAAACCAGTGTTTTTACCTTCATTATCATCCTATTCATTTTAGGAAAGTATAATATCGTCCCAATTCTGATTGAAACATTTCCTTATGGCTATGCCCCACATTTGAAATGATTCCAATGACATGCTTATTTTTGATATGGGGTCCATAGTATGACTGTAGGTATTTATAATACGTAATACCTCGCTCAAAACGGTGGCTCCCCTGGAGGTTACCCCCGCAAGATCTATCCAGTGATGAACTGTTCAGATCGTTATCATCTTCACCTAAAAGATATACCACTTCCCGTTCTTTAAACTGATTTCTAATCTGGTCAACACCAACTTTTATTAAATAATTGGGCACATCATCCAACCCATATTTGTATTCGTTATACTCGGTACATTCCGTTATGGGAGTTTGAAAGTGATCCGTATCTGGAACTTTTCTGGTATCATCCAAATACAAGTAAGAGCTGGGATTATTGACGACGAAACGAACAGTGATTTCCATTTTTTCTATGCTTGTGGGAACTGGGGATGCTGCAGCGTATCTATTTACAAACTGTCCTCCAGCAGAATGCCCAGATACTACGATAGTTTTTAGGTTGGGATTATTTTTTACCAAACGAGACAATAACGAATCCAGCATTGTAAATGATGATATTCTCCCGTAGCTCGAATCAGGCCCTTGGTCCTTAGATAAGTTGCCAATTTTCCAACCTCCACTGCTCCAATACAGGTGTTCACCATTTAACCGAAGCTTTTCAATTTCCGATTTTATGAGAAACTGCGGTGCTACAATAAGCAGTGTATCCATTTGGGTTGATTCCATTTCTGCTGCAGTCAACATATTAGTATAGTAGTCATCTGCATTTCTACTGGCGCCATGTACTGAAACCACAGCACGGGTTATGGACTCGTTTTTGGTATTCAGAGACTTCACATTGGAGTAGTAAGGGATTTTAAGCATTTTTCCATTTCTATTTATAGAAAAAGTTGTGTCTCCTGTGTGCTTATTATAGTTTCCATTAAAAGGTAAACCATTTTTATTCCCAGGGTCTTGATAACTATACTTTATCGTAAAAAGTAGAGCTATGCCAAAAAAAAAGTATGTTACGTCTTTGATCATCATGATTTATGCGATTTGATATATCTTATCCTTTAAGACCTGAAGATGAGTTTGGTTTAAGTTATATCTTGAAAGAAAAGGTACAGGAATATATTCCTGTACCTTTTAACAAAGAAACTAATTAACTAACTCAAAAAATACTGTGGTAGATGCTACGGAATCCGTTGCAAAGTACCTGTTTATCAATTTCTAAATATACTTCTACGTCCAATTTCTGATTGGTACATACCGCTACTGCTATGGCCCACTCCGGGTACAACAAAAAATTCCTGTCTTTCCAGAATTGAAGAACCGTAAGTATCGATTAAGTGATCAAAGTAATTTGTAGCCCTTTCAAACCGATCTCTTCCTTGTAGAATTGCTTCACACTGTTCATTAATGCTAGTCTCTTCTGGGGTAGGGTCATTATCGTTTTGACCAATTAAATAGGTGACTCTTCTTTGTTCTAATCTGTCACGAACATTCTCAGCTCCAACAACGTCCAAATATGGAAACAAATTCTCTAGGCCAAAAGGAAACTCGTTATAGTCCGAACAATCTTCTATGGCAAAAACAGGAGGCACCTCGAATGTACTTTCAGTGCCCAACACCTTGCGCTTATCATCCATATAAGTATATGTACCTGGGTTGGTTACCACAAATCTCATATCTATACCCTTTATTTCCAATTCATCAACAATAGGTGTACTGGCAGCATACCTGCTCGCAAATTGTCCGCCTGCTGAATGTCCTGTAAAAACTATTCTCTTAAGGTTAGGGTATTCAGATAATGTCACCATTAATGAATCCATAATGGTAAACGATGAAACATCACCTCCTTCTGAAGAATCATCGCCTACTCGCCAATCACCATCGTCCCAAAATACATGGTCTTCATCAAGTAAAAACTGTTCGACCTCATCATCTCCTACAAACTGAGGAGCTATAAGAAGCAAAGTATCTAAATTAACTCCCTCCAATTGGGCCGCGCCCGTTATAGACTCAAACTGGCCATTTGCATCTTGGGAAGAACCGTGCACTGCAATAACCGCAGTTGTTATGGCCTCATCATCTGTATTTGCAATATCCTTTCTATTTGAAAAATAAGGGATTTGAAATATTGATCCCGATGCGGAAAACCTATATTTTTTGTCTCCTATAAAATCTTCAAGATCATTTGGGTCTACAAACGGAGTCATGGTAACCGTAATTGAACTTCCGCCATCCGACGTGTTTCCAATTACAAGCCCTTCTTTTGCTTGAAGTTCAAAAATCACCGATCTGTTCTCTTCGGCATTTTCGTTATTGATAACTTCTTGCAATAGAACAACACTAGTAAGGGCCTTTCCTTTTTCAATAATAAAAGTACCAGATTTAGGCAATCTAAAATCCTCACCCTCTATTGCATTGTCCTCAGCTGGAAAACTAACTGTATATGGCACTTCTATGGTCTCTTCAGTTTTTGGACCATCATATCTAAGTTCCACACTAAAAGATTCAGCACTGGTTCGACCAACTTCTACATTTTCAGTGGTAAAGTATACTCTTTTTTCTCCCGTTTGAGCTATTGTCCCAGGACTATCATCATCTTTATCGCAGCCAACCAGAACCATCATTAGAAAAACGATTACGCTATATTTTAGTTTTATTTTTTGTTTCATAATATGTTTACTAAAAATTAACATTTTGTTCTTTGATTATAACACCCCTTTAATGGCTATATAATCAAGTGAGCCTGTTTCACTTCCAGCACTGCTGGTAAAGGTGACCACAAGTCTTCCTTCTTGCAACTTATCTGTAGGGAAGGGTACAGATATCAAAGTTGATGCACCTGCTATTGCTTCAACATCGTCTGAAAGTATTGATACAATTGGTTCTCCCAGACCATCTGCAGTTTCATAAAAGATTTCAATTCCTTCACCTGACTCCCAACTTTCATCCCTAAAAAATACACGTGCCTGCAATACAGCATTGGTTATACTAGGGTTAAGGTTCGTCATGGTATCAAATCTCAATATTACCGTACCATCTAAATCAGAAGTAACATATCCTTGTATCCCGTCCTCAAAAGGAATACCAAAATTTTGAGGCTCAGCGTTTATTGAAGTATTGTTGTATACTCCCAAACGTTCATTTTCAATTTCACTGACATCATCAGCTACAAAAGCAGCTGTAAAGCCAAGCTCTTCACCTCCGCCTATAAATGCAACATAAGGCACCTCTGATAATGGATCTGTATCCTGGATATTTGGCATTGGATCTTGGGATGCCGCCGGACGTGGATATCTAAATGCATCACCTTCTGGGTCTAGTCCAAAAGTTGGAACCTCTTCAAAGCTTGTGAACCCTAAAACAACTAGAGGTATGATGGCAAACTCAGCAGGCTCAGAGATCTGCCCGGCCAAAGTTACTGTAGCAGCTGTATCTCCAGGTTCCAATTCATTGGGAACAACAACTGAAATAGCATCAAAACTATTTCCAACTATTTCTGCCGATATACCTCCAATCAACACTTCCAAATCAGAAGCTTCTGTACCAAAATTTGCTCCGTTAATGGTTATTTCACTTCCTGAAGCTACTCCAGAAGGTGTAAATGATTCGATACTGGGTACTGTTATGAATTCCATTTCGCTAGTTGCCAACAGTTGTTCTATTTCAACAGCTATATTTCCTGAAATAGCTTCTGGCGGTACTGTCACCGTCAAACTTGTGGACGTTGAAGAAACTACAGTTGCCAGAACCCCGTCAAAGGTCACATTGTTATTGACCAGAATACTGCTAAAATTAGTTCCCGATATGGTTATTTCCTCACCCGCAGCACCTTTTAAAGGTTCAAAAGAAAGAATTACCGGTGCTATCGTAAAGATTTCCAAAGTAGCCGTTTGTTCCTGTACTTCAATAGTTAGTGGTCCAGTTGTTGCTTCTGCAGGTATTTTCACTTCAAGTTCTGTTGCGGAAGCGTTGATAATTTCTGCTTCTATACTATTAAACCTCACTATATTCTCTTCAACTGTGGCCCCAAAATTTAGCCCTTTTATAATTATTGTTTCACCAACTGCCCCACCAGTTGCACTTAATTCTGATATAGATGGAGCTGGAAATACCGTGAAAACTGGTCCTTCAATAGTAAACTTAGCTTTTGAAACAGAAATAGGGCCTGTGGTAGCTCCTTCAGGAACTGTTACCGTAAGTAGTGTGTCCGTTGCAGCAGTTACCGTAGCGGAAACTTCATTAAAACTAACTTTATTGTTCACGGGAACCGGGCTAAAATCTGTGCCTTTTATTAAAACAGTTGCTCCTATATCGGCCCTAGCAGGCATAATACTGGTAATGGTCTGTTCTATCTCTTCATCGGGAATCACCTTGAAGTCCTCATCCTCGCAAGATTCAATACTGAGGATAATTAGCAGAGCCGAAAAGGCAATTGCCAATCCCCTTATTAATTTATATTGTGTTTTCATTTTTATTTTTTAAAGAGTTTGTCTATTCCGGAAGATAAATTAGCATCTCATCAAAGTAAATGAACTCGGAATTAGCCCCTGTTTTCGCATCTATTTTTAAGGTATATGCAGTGACCCCATCAAAAAGCTCTGTAGTGGCGATATTCCATTGTCCCATATATGCTGTTTCAATATCATCACCTTCAGGGTCATCATCACCTATAATATCTATAAGTGTTATAGTCTCGATCACACCACCTTGTTCTACTTCCGCAGTGATAGTCAAAAAATCATCGTCTTCCCAACTGGTATCTCCGGGGAAAAACTGTATTCGTATACCTGTTCGGGGATGAACGTTTGGATCTATCACAACCCGATCAAAAAGAATGGTCAGTACCCCATCAGTATCCTCAAGCCTATATGCTTGCTGGCCTCCATCAAAAAAACCTCCTACCAGAGAACCGTCCGTAGTAACTCCAATATTCTCATCATCGAACCCTGGGCTACTCACACTAAAATCTGGATTTGAGAAAAAGGTCCTAAAACCAATTTCATTTTCACTTATGGGTCCAAGTGCCGTATGTTGAACAGAAGGTTGTCCCGGGTTATTGAAAAGTTCTCCTTCTGCAATGGGGTCGGCCCTTTCATAGTCGCCTGGTGAACCAAAAGGCTCTTCAAAGAAAGTTCCCCCAATATTTGGTGGCGGTGGAAAAATAAATTTTAAGGAAAATGTTATCGCTTGGTTAAAAGCAGGGTTGTCCAATAGCTCTGGACCTGCCTCACCCCCATTGTTCATATTGGTGCCACTATCGAAGTCAGTAAGGTTTCCACTGAAAATTCCGTTCGTGGTGGTCACCGTAGCTACAAAATCCAAAGCTATGGTAATATCAAACTCTTCGGGGATTAGATTCAATGCCGCTAAAATATCACTGCCCTTAATGACCAAGTCATTCGGAAAAGTCGTTATAGTAACAAACTTATCTACAGTTACATCTGCATAACTCATAGACAACTCGTAGGAAATAATATTATTGTTGGGATCTTCGATGCGATGCGCAAACTCTGTAGTCTCAATCGCCAAAAAATCAAGTGTAAAGGAAGTTGGTACAGTTTCCCAAACTACCAAACCGCCCCTAGTAAAATTTTCACCCAAAATATCGCTGGTATCGTTACAGGATATTGCAAATACCAATAACAGTAATACATATATTTTTTTCATTGTGTACATTGTTTTGTTATTTGATAAAGCCAGCTGGATTCGTATCCCAAAAAACCTGGGTCGTAATGGAACGCTGACTTAGTTGATTGTTATTGTTTATAGCATCTTCGGGTACCGAAAACGACCTTGGAAAAGGAGTATTGCTATCGAAAATCGGTGAATTGAAAATATTTGGCAAACCTGTGCGCCTATAGCCATTGTAGGATTCGGTCGAATTGCCGTATGATGCCAAGTAATACTCTTTTAAAACAATGTTAAGCTTTCCATTATCATCTGCGACTGCATATGCATCCATAACCTCGGTTACATAAGCATCCACTTGTTCTTGGGTAGCAGCAAAATCGGAATCGGTTGCTACGCCACCTGCAAAGTTCAATACCTTGTCCATTGATTTTCGTATCCCGGACTCCAGTAGTAGTGCTGCATCATCATTGGTCCCCAGGGTCAGTGCTGCCTCAGCCCTTAAAAAATCTACAAATGAGGATAATAATATAGGTAAGATTCCTGCTCCAAGCTGGCTTTGTGTAGCTATAGCAAAATCTGGATCACTGGGATTGTCCTCGTCAAAAGTACCGCCAACGGGATATAGACCGTACGTTGCCCTAAAAATAGCGTCGGTGGCCCTTGCTCTGGTATCTCCATGGTCTCTACCATAATACGAATTACCCAAATAACAAAAATCAAAATTGCTCGACCCCACACAACCCAACAGTGCATCTGATGGATCTGCATCGCTCTGACGGTAAACATAGTATCGAATCCGTGGATCTGATTCGCTTTTATCGTTCAGCAACAAGTTAAGAAAATCGTTGCCCAAAAACGATCCGAATCCACCTGGCTCGTAACCCACGTTAAAATCTGGATGACGGCTGTTGGGATCTACAGCACTTGTTCCATATTGGAACTGAAAATCATCCTCTGGTTCAATTAAATCACCTTCCTCCAATAGCGCATTGATTTTGGCGGTATCGCCCATGTTGACCAACATCTTTAATTGTAGTGATTTTGCCAGCTTAATCCATTTCTCGGCGTCACCATCATAGAACAAATCATCTACCGGAGCTATTGTGGCATTATTTAAATCATCAATAGCTATATCTAACTGCTCTAGTACAGCATTGTAGATAGCCTCATCATCTTCTGGTTTGGGATTAAGGATACCTTCATCTGGCCTATTGGCTTCGGAGAAAGGGATATCCCCTAAATAATCCACCATCATTATTGTGGAGAAAGCGATCAAAACCTTTGACATTGCCCTGTGAAACAATAAATCATCATTTCCTTCCGCTAAATCCTCTATAATGATCGCATCCTGTGAATAGGCAAAATATTCTGTGTATTCACCATTCAAGACCGTTGGTCCAGCTACATCTGTGTAACTTTCGTTCAGATAAGTATAGCGCATCACTTCATCTGTGGTCCGGTTTAAACTTTGAATTAAATCCGCCGTTTCTTTCTGTACATTGTTCAACAGAAAGTTTGGGTCTGCTTGATCAGGTGTGAGTAAGTTTGGGTTTTCTTGAAAGCTTTCATCAAAGGCGCCCAACTCGCACGAAGCAAAAAGCACTACAACAAAAATGCTTGCCAGTATTGTTATTTTTTTCATCTCGTTTGATTTTTATTAGAAGTTAACGGACACCGTTAACGCATATCTTTTAGTCGTAGGTGTTGACAAACCGCTAGTTTCCGGATCGTAATTGACCCCTGCCGGAAAATTGGGTGCACGAAAAAACACGTTCCTACCGCTCAAGGTAAAGTCTACACTGGAAAATGGCAGATTTTTAAAGGTCTTTCGATTGAGATTATAAGAAAGGGCAACCTCACGAATTCGAAATACAGAAGCATCGAACGTATTGTTTTCATCCGCCTCATAAAAGTTGGAGAACACCGCATTGTTGCCCGAGACCTGAATATTGTTCGGTATGGTATTACCATTGACATCCAACAACGCTTGTCCCGTTGATATATCACCAAAGACACCAGGTATTACAAAACTACCTTCCCTGTTTTCCGTATCGGTAGTAACGCCCCTCTCAAGTAAAATTTCGAATAAAGAAGATTCTTCATCACCACCATGGGCATATTCCATTTGTGTCGATAATGTGAAATTTTTGTATCGGAGTGTATGGATAGTAGTAGCTCTAAAATCTGGCTGTACATTTCCTATAATTTCATCTTGCAAACCCACATCATCGCTGGTAATAAGAACGCCTGTAGCTGGATTTACCAAAGCGTTTCCTTCAGAATCACGAACCACATAACTGCCCGTAAATATCCCCAGCTCTTCGCCTTCGATCAAAAAAATGTTATCGTCTGGATCTATTCTTCTTGTAATATCCCCGGGTAAATCGACCACTGTGGACTTAAAAGTCGTGAACGTATTCCTGATATCCCAATTAAAATCTGAGCCCCTGAACAATTTTATGCCCAAATCCAATTCAAGACCTTCAGTGTCAACCCTTCCGGCATTGATAACCGTACTTGTAAAACCTGTGGCAGGAGCAATCCCGGTCTCAAATATTTGATTTTCAGAAATACGGGAAAAAACCGAAGCCTGAAACGTTACGGCATTATTAAAAAAGTTACCTTCAAGACCCAATTCAAATTCCTTGTGGAGCTCTGGTTCCAAATCTGGATTGGCAAAACGACCGAACAAAGAGTTGGTTACAATTAGATTACCATTTATATCACTAAACTCCCTTGGGTCTGATGACAGGCTCTGTCTTGTATTAAATATACTGGGAAAGCCAGAAGAAGTTGCATAAGCGCCCCTTATTTTTAAATAATTGATGAAGCTATCGCCAAAATCGAAAGCAGAGGTAGGTATAAAGGATAAGGAAACTCCTGGATAGAATAAATTTTGATTTTCTTTTTCAACTGTAGATCCTTTATCCAATCTACCTGATAAATTCAAATAAAGATACCTGTTGTAATCAAAATCGAACTGTCCAAAAACACCTAAGAGATTGTTCTTCGTCTCATCGTAATCCCCTTCTCCTGGGGTTCTAAAATTATTGGGACGTAAAAAACCGTACACTATTTGATTGGTGTATTCAGAATCTAAAGACCTAAAGGTCTCATATCTTGAATTTATACCTAATTGTGATTCAAAACTCAGTTTGTCCGAAATTTGATAATTGGATCCAAAGATCAAGGTGTTGTCCACGTCGAATTCTGCATTGGCCCTAAGGTTTAACGAACCCAAAGATGCCTCATCTCCCAATCCTCCACGATTCCTAAAATCCAAACGATTGTTCGTTTCAACCTGAAGTCCTCCTCTGTAGGTCAAGCTATGGTGCTTTCCCAATTGATAGTTTAAATTTACAGTTCCATTTACTCTACGGATAATATCTTCTCGGCCCGTATTGTTTATTGTCCACCTTGGATTCTCGCGATCGGTACGATAATATACATTGCTTCCATCAGCTGGGTCTTGAAAAGGTAAATTCTGAATATCCAAACTTCTGGGGATAATGTAAAGGTTGGAAAGAATATCCGAGCCATCATCATCATCAGTATCGATTGCTGTGTACGAGTTTCTTTTTCTGGAACTAAATGACAACGAAGAAGATAATTTTAACTTATCGGTTAGCTGAGAAGTTCCACCTACACTAATATTAAACCTATTAAAATCATTATTACCCAGTATACCTCCTTCATCTGTATATCCCAAAGAGAAATTCAATGAAGTTTTTTCTCCCGTTGCGGTCAAATTCAACGAAGTTACACTCCCTATGCCCGTATTGAAAAAGTCGCGCACATTGTTGGGAGCCGCTTCAAAAGGAACTTCGATACCCGAAAATTCTGGAAAACGGGAATCATTTGCCAAAGGGTGCGGCACAAAATCCAAATCTGTAAAGCGCGCTCCGTTACTCCCAAGATTTCCTATGGTACTTGCATCGGTAACTCCATTATTCCCAGCCCCAAACGTATTTTGAAAATCAGGTAGATTAGCTACCGTATTGGTATATGAGGTTTGTGTTATGTTTGCCGTAAAACTTTTCTCGCCAACTTTTGCACTACCGGCCTTTGTTTCAATAAGAATAACACCGTTTCGACCTTGACTACCATATAAAACCGATGCGTTCAAACCTTTTAAGATGGTAATATCTGCAATGGAATTTGGATCAATATCAATAAGATTTCCGGAAAACACCACATTGTCCACAACGATTAAAACGGCATTGCTTTCACTTAACGACAAATTACCCCTAACCCTTATGTTGGCGGTCGCTCCACTACTACCATCGGTAGGAAAAATTCGAACCCCTGATATTTTACCTTGTAACGTTCTGGCCACATCGGCTTCAGGACGTGCATCTGTTTCATCGGTATCTACTTTAGATAGCGCATATCCCAACGCTTTTCTTGATTTTGCAATACCCTGTGCCACTACCACAACCTCATCCAATTCGCTAGTACTTTCTTTAAGGGTGACACTCATAGAGGCTTGCGCCGGTAATTCTTTTCCAAGAAATCCTATGGATGTAAAAACTAAGATTGCGCCTTCTTCTACATTGAGCTGAAAATTTCCGTCAAAATCTGAAGCCACTCCATTGGTCGTTCCTTTTTCTATAATGGAAACTCCCGGTAATGGAACTCCCAAATTATCCAAAATCTTCCCTTCTACCCTAAGCGTTCTCTGAGGTATTTCTTCTTCTTCAGCAGCTTTGTTTTCTTGAGCTGGAATAGGCTCAACTTTGGTCAAAATCACTTGTCTTCCCCTTATTTTATATGATGTCCTGGTCTGATCAAAAAGTGAACGAAGTATATTATGGATTCTTAACTGTTCTACTTTGATGGACACTTTACGCTCCAAGTCAACGTTTTTGATGCTATAAATGAACTTGAATTCTGTAGAATTTTCAATTTCATCCAAAACTTGAGCGATGGTAATATTGTTTACATCTAAGGTTATTCTGGTCCTCTGTGCATAACTATCATTGGCGTTCATACAAAACACCATAGCAATAAGAAGTAGAGAGGTCAGTTTCATTTTTAAGTCAAATTTGAAAGTAGGCGGGTGGTGCCCTCCTCCCAATTGAAGTTTTTTCATATTTTTGAGTGTTAATTTTGGTTATTTCAGATAGAAATAATCACTTGATTCAAGCCGGGAAATGCTGCAACATTTTCCGGTTTTTTATTTCTATCGTACCAGTTAAAAATTACCTTGAGTTTGTTTTAGCGTTTTAGTTTTTTTTCATTGGCGTTATTTTATATAGATTGTGTTGTTTTCGATGATATAATTCATATCGTAGCTATCCTTAAAATAGCTGAGGATATCTTCTATGGTTTCATTATCAAAACTGGCATTAAAAACTTCTTTGTCAAAATCTGGATTCTCGCTTATTATGGATACATTATAGACCCGTTCCAGTTTTTTCGAGATGTTCTCAAACGTCTCATTTCTGAATACTAAAACTCCTTGCATCCAAGCAGTATAAAAACTGATATTCACATTAGTTTTACTAACCAGTCCTGTTCTTTCATCTAGAACACCTCTTGTTCCTGGAGTCAATCTTGTTGTATCTGTATCCGTACCTTTGGATAAATCGACAGAACCTTCTACCAAGACTACTGCGGTTGTCTTATCTTCTTCATACAAGGAAACAACAAACTGTGTTCCCAGTACAGTTACATCCAATTCATTGGCATTGACCACAAACGGGTGTTCCTTGTCCTCTTCAACATCGAAAAAAGCTTCTCCGCTAAGAAAGACTTCCCTTTTGTGGTTTGGTAAAAATTTTATGGGATATTTTAAGGATGTGCCTGAGTTTAGAGTAACCTTGGTACCATCGGAAAGCACTAAATCAAATCGTTTTCCATAAGGAATGGTCAGGGTATTATACACCAATTTTTCCACAACAACTTCATTGGAATAGACCAATTGATTACCAGATTGTTGTCCTACTATATTACCTTTTGGGTCAACTACTTGAACACTACCATCATTTTTGATAACTTCTACATTTCCATTATCCAATTGTAATGTTATAGCTTCATCAGCGGGAATAAGATTGAATTCATCATCTGATATAAAATCTCCCCTTAGATAAAGAAAGCCTGTGGCAAACAATCCAATAAAAATAGCAGCTACTCCAGCTACTTTTTTAAAGCTAAATGTATTCTTTTTTTTATGGGCGGATTGAAGTATTTCCAGATACATTTGGTCGGCTTCTACATCATCCATATCGGGAAATTTTTCCAGCAATTCAGAAACAGCATCAATTGTTGGAACATCCGATAAATCTTCTGAAGTTCTAAAATAGGCTACGATTTGTTGAATTTCTTCTTTACTACATTCCCTTTTAAGGTATTTTTCGAAAAGTTCTTTCAATTTAACTGATTCCATCAATTTTGCTATGGGTGTATAGTTATAATACCCTTGAGTGGAAAAAGAGTACTACTCATTGCCTCTTTTTTTTTGAAAAAAATTCAATAAAAATCATAATACATTGCATATCAAATACTTAAATATCAATATTTATTAAAAAAGAAAAGATTCTAGAAGTAACTAAGGCTCATAATCACCAAAGCAGTATTTATATCCTTGTTTTCAAGGATAAAATTGCGAAGTGTTTCCAATGCTTTGCTCATTTGACTTTTAACGGTACTTGTAGAAATACCAAGCTCTTGGCCAATGGTTTCATAACTCTTGCCTTCGTTTCGCGACATTTCAAAAATTATACGTCTTTTAGGGGGAAGCTGATCTAAAGCTTTTTGTCTAAGAACTTCTAAATCTGCTTCACGCATATATTTTTCTGTTGTATTCGCAGATTTTTGGCTCCTGTAAAAGATTTCCTCCCGCAACTTGAGATTATTTGCTGCTTTCTTGAGAAATTTGATATTCTTATTTCTGGTAATCGTAAAAAGATAAGACCTGAAGGAAAGTTCTGGGTTTAAACTTTCCCGTTTTGTCCATACCTTTAGAAACACCTCTTGGACCATCTCTTTTGCATAGGCTTCGGAAGAAAGCATACCTAGACTAAATCTATACAATTGATTCCTGTAGCCATCAAAAAGTTCTCTAAAAGCTTTTTCGTCACCTTGTGAGAGTTTCTTTACCAACAACTGCTCTTTATGTAATTCCCTTTCTGTCATTTTAACAACAGTTGAACCTATTTATATTCGGTTACCGTTACGATAAGTTCTTTAAACGTAAGGGACTTGGGGCACTACAACTCATAAATTACAGAAAACCATGACTGTAACCCATTAAATCGTATTACCAAAGTAATTGAAATCAAAATAAACAGCAAGAATTATTTAGAAGGGTTTGTCATTTAGGAAATAACAAACCATAAAAATAGAAATTGCCATGTTCTTGGATAATTCTAAGAGTATTTTTTTTTGAAAATCATTTATTCTTTTAAGATAATACATTCTTTATACTCTTAATGGTCTAGTTGGACATTATATCTCTAATCAGAAAACCATGTAAAATACCTTTCTACAAGAATCGAATGGATTACCGCTTTTAAAAAGGGAGACCTTTCTATTAACTGGAATATTGGTATTATTTATCAGGATATGTCCTGTTAACCAAAGAGATAAGTTTGGCAATAATGCATTTTAAAGAGTTTTCCGGTATTATGTCGAGAAGTGACATTACTAGTTTCCCCTAGTTCGTTTTTCCCTGTACCTCGATAATCGCTATGAAAACAAAACTAGACCTTGTCATTGTAGATGACTCTCCTTTATGGTGCAGTATTGCCATGAGAATAGCAAATGACCACCCAGAGCTTTCACGACCAATAAGTTTTACCGATCCAGTTAGTGCATTAGAACATATAAGGCTTTTTGGTACCGACCTTGTAATAACCGATATGGAAATGCCCATACTTTCAGGAATTCAATTAATTAATGAACTGAAAAGCGGTACTATGTCGGTTGCAAGCTCTACAATACATGACTTTTCACAAAAAGTAAGCGATTTGGGATGCCTCGGATTTCTTCCAAAACCATATACCGTAGAAATGTTCGAAAGGATTATTCAAATTGCTCTAATGGAAAAGCATTTACTATCCAATTTCCACGAAAGTTTACAGCATAATAATTTTCTTTGTGCCTAAATTTAAGCTTACGACACTAATGCGAAACGCTAATCGTAATGATAAAGAGAGATTAGTTTTTCCCGAGTATCCATAGTTCAATCTTTTTTAAAGCCTGCAGTTTAAAAATTTACACCCTCTGTCTTCCATCATCACGCCGGAATTCCGTACCATGTCTTCTTTCTATATAACCAAACACTATTAAACCAAGAAAATAAGCGACCAAATCCAATGGATCAGCTGTATATCTGTCGTCAACTTTAGGGAGTAAAATCTCGAAGTATATACAATACAAAACGGTTACGCAAAATTGAAGAGCTAAAGGAATTTGTAAATCACTATTGGATTTAATATGGCGAACAGCATATAGTGCTATTTTGAGCACTAAGGGAATGCATAAAAAATCATTCAAATGATTGTTCACAAGTTCGGGGAGGTAAATTCCAAGTCGCTGCGAAGTGTAAACCAGAGATGCAAGTAGCAAGAAGAAAGGGAAATAAAATTTTTTCATCAACTTCATTTAACGTCTAAAAAAATCGTTCACTAAATGTGTTTAAGACCTAAGCAGCGATATAACCAAACAAAAAAGCCAAAAAAGAGCCGATAGCGAGAACAATGATCCAAATAGAGTACAAGAATAGCGCAATAAATCTAATAAGCAAGTTATCATGATCTTTTGCCCGTTCAAAGAAAATAGTTATGCCATTCTTCTTTTTTGTTTTTTCTAAGTCTATTTTTTGTTTATCCTTTACCTCTCGATCTAATTTTCTTTTAAGAACTATATTAATCAGTTCACCACATTCTTCACAGTAGTCTTTGTTTAAATTTACCGTTCCGCACTTCAAACAAGTTCTGTAGGTTTTGTTTGCCATAAATAATTTTATTACTGGTCAAAGATTTTTGATATGGGTGGGGTAATAAAGACTATCCTTTATCGCTATGGTATAGTCGCAGTATTATAACTGTATAAATAAAGTTATCCAATTTGATAAGAAATACCAAAACATATGCCTTTTAAAAGGATACTTTAGAGGTGTTATTCTTGTACCGCATTTTAAAATAAAACTGATGATCATCTATATATGTTACAACTTGTGTAGCCTTTGAGAAAAGATTATTACTGCTGAAATAGACCTGTGATACAAATCAAGTATGGCTTTTACTTATAAATCCATAGAAACTCTTGGGGGGACATACTATATTTCAGAATCTTTGGATTTCCTTAAGACGATAGAATCATATGGGTCCATAGTAGTTTCGTCTTGTCCTTCTCCAAAGAAATAGATAAATACACATCCAATAACAAAACACAGCAAAAAGAAGCACATCAGGCTTAAATAGTTGATCATAAGTAGGTTATTTTGATGTAATTTACGATAGTCTTTATAAAATAGATGTTCAAAAAAAACCTTTTCGATGAAATACAATGAATGTTATGTTTAAAAAAGGATAAAGCGTTCTGTAAATGGGTACTATTTTCCAAGAGCGATGTCCAATAAACTTTGGAACATGTGTCTTATGATACATTATCTGATTTCAGAAAGTAACACATGACAACCATACTATCTCTCTAACTAAAAACGGACATTGTTTTTGGCAATGTGTGTAGCAGGATATTTAATACGTACTGAAACCCTACCGTCATTTATAGTTCCGGGACCAGCTTGTATAAAATCTGGTTTTGAAGTTCATTTCCAATCCAGTCATGCATTTGGATTTTCCGTATTTTAGACATTTAAAATCCCTCAAAAGTCCAATCTGCCTTGAAGATTCCCATTCTTGCTTTTTTTGTACTATCGATTCAACTAAGCATTTCCCAAAGCTATGTTATAAATGAGGAAAACACTTCTCAAAAACAATTTGTTCCCAATGATAAAACCTACATTTTTGAAGATATTGATGGAAACTTAACCTTTAAAGAGGTTGCAGGCCCTGCTTTTCGGAACCAATTCAGTCCTCGTAGGCCAGATAGTGAATATCAAGAAACAAGTAATATATGGATTCGGCTCACAATACATAATGCCACAAATTCAAGAAAAGATTTGGTCATTTACTCTAACGATTGGGATGTTCAATTCTTTTCCTTGGATGATATTGATGGGAATTTGTTCCCAGACCCACAGGGAGTCTTGGTAAAAACCTATAATAACCGGTTGTACAGCGGTGAGGATGCTGATGGAAAAATAAGAGATTATATAGATCCAGATGTAACCAAGACCTATTATATAAAAACTAAGGGATTCTTAGATGGTTTGGCTTTTAAGGACTTCGATTTTGTTGCTATCAGTGATAGAAAAATTGCTGATACCAATGCCTTGTTCGATTTATGGAGTATTGGTATTTATACAGGGATATTACTCCTTATCCTATTTGGAAACTTTTATCTAATGGTTACTGCATTTAAAACAAGTTATCTGTTTTATGCACTTTATAGCTTTTGTCATTTATTCTTCTTTACCGGATACTATCAGATACCTACTTTATTTTCGTTCCAATGGCCCTTTTCCCACAGCTTATTTTTACCTATGACAGCTATCTTGTACTTGACTTTTATTCATAGCTACCTTAGTTTGGCCGCTTCTAAAAAATGGGTTAGTTTTCTTTTTATTGGCTATATGATCTTGGGTGGTTTGGCCATTAGTGTCCTGCTGTACTTGAACTTAACGAATATGGTATCTTATTATAAGCTATTACCATTGGTAAACAAAATCAACTTTTTTTCAATTTTCCTAGGAACTTTACTGCTCATTAAAGTTCCTGGCAAGCTCAAATACTTTGTCTTCGCGGGCACACTCTTTATTTTAATAGGGGCTTCAGCAACTTGGATAACACAATATGAAAATGCCTATGCCCAAACTTTCTTTTATTCAATTGCAGGAAACGCTCTAGAAAAAATAACTTTTTTGTTCGCGATTTTTTATCTACACAATCAGGAACAGACAGCTTCCCAAACTAAGTTAATGGACACCCAGAAGCAACTGGAGCTACGTCAACAGCAGCTAAAAAATTTCTACAACTCCATAAAAGAAAAAAATCGATTAATAGAAACTTTTGAAAAGCAGATAGCACAATCTAAGGCCAACCAGTCCCAAAAACAGGAGTACATTAAAAAATTGACCAACTCAATTATTCTTACCGAAGAGGACTGGGATAATTTTAAAACAGTTTTTGAAGAAGTCTATCCCAACTTTTTCTTTACCCTAAAGGAAGGTTATTCACAAATTACCCAAGCAGAAATTAGACTTATCGCCATGCTAAAATTGAAATTGAACAATAAGGAAATTGGTGCTATGCTAGGAATTAGTCCCGAGAGCGTTGTTAAGACAAAATATCGTTTGAAAAAAAAACTGGCCGAGACCAGACAAGGAAACCTAAATTCATTCTTAGAAGAATTCTAGTGCGGATAAATTTCTCTTATTTTATCAATACTTTCTAGATACCTGTTTTTACTGTGCTTTTCAGATTGTCCATGGTTTTGTCCATTATCGTTTCTAGGTAAAAAAACTTGGTAGAGATAGTTTTGTTTTCAGTTAACCAAGTAAATAAATTCATAATGAAAACAGTAGATTCGAGAAAGTACTTAAGCTTTTTTTTACAACTTCTTTTAATAATGGGGCTTATAGTATCAACGTCATGCAGTAAAGAGGAAGACTCTTTGACCCCTACTACAGAAAATGTAGAGGACCCTACACAACCGTCGACAGATAAAGATGGTGAATTATCAGAATCAGATGGAATTTCAGAAGATAGCGTAGCAGTGAATCTTGGGAACATTGGATTATTTATAGATGTACGTGATATTGCAAAGAAGGGTTATAATCCATCAACTGCGGAGGTTACTTTAAAGGCGTCAGAAATAGCATATTCCAAAATACTTGACATCAATCCCCTTACCAATTATGCCCAAGTTTTGTTTGACATAGAGGATTTAACCAGCGCCGCAGTGCAAGAATTAAAAGAAGGTGTTGCCATGGATATTAGTATTAAAGACGAAAATGGTACAGAGTTAAAATCCCAATCATTTTCGGCTGAATCTTTTAGGGAGAATGGTACACAACTTAAAATTGATGCCTCAGGACTTGCATTCATAAACAATACACTAAAGTTCAATCCTGAAATTTCATACTACGTGCAACCCATGCGAAATGGCAAATCCATGGATTTATCACTAGGGGCCTCAGATCAAGATTTATTTGGAGGAACTTATCGATTTGTAAATTTGATAGCACATTCTTTTAAGTCTAACTTTGAATTGATCAATCAATTCCATTTATTGCCAGTTCAGGGTAAAGAGAATACATTTTATTTTAAAAATGCTTGGACAGGCGAATATTTTTATCTTGATGCCGATTTACCTTTCTTTCTACAGGGGCCTATTAATAATGAAGGAGAACTCACACGTGCACACGAGTTTCTGTTAGAGGTAACAGAATCTGGGAATGTTACCATAAAAGCTTTTGAAACTAAAAGCAATGACCTAGTAGACATCCATATTCTTAAGGATGAATCTGACAAAGAATTCCCTTTTTTATTTCCCAATGCCTATGAAGATAAGCGGGAAGTTGCCGAGTTTAGAATTATAGCAGGCTTTGCGGAATGGAATATGGAAAGTATAGGTCAAGCAGAATTTGCTCAACCCGTACTGCCGCCTGCACAAACAAGCTTTCAGTTCAATCAGACTTTAAGGAATTGTACAACAGGAGCTTTATCAAGTACAATCCAAATCGAGGAAAGTATTGAATCTACCTCTCGTTTTGGTTGGGAAGAAAGTATTGAATTGGCTTCCGAACGTTCCACTACATACTCTGCATCCGTAACATTATCAACCTCGGCTAAATTCTTCGGAGTAGGAGTAGATGTGTCGGCTACAGCATCAAGCGAATATAGTTCTACCACAAGCTTTACCAATGCAAAATCCAAATGGAACGAGGGAGAAGTTACAAGAGGCCAAAACTTATCTGTTGACCGTACCATAGAAGTAGAACCAGGAAAAGCAGTACTAGCATATGATGCATATCAACTGTATGAAAACATTGAAGTTCCCTTTATGAAAAAAGTTAGAATACGTGGTGTAGATTTTAAGACAGGTATCTCTTTTACCGGTGAAGAAATCAAAGCACAATTTGTTTTCAACAATACCGAAGGTGTTATTACCGAAATTGGAAGTGATTTTATTGAAGCATCTATACGAGGAAAAGTATTTATAGATAGATTGGCCAGAGGAACAAGTGAAGCCAGGGAAGTGGAAAGCAATTGTAACTAATCTCACTCACTCAATGCTACAACACTTAAGATGTTTGTTCATCTTTAAATAAACTTGGTTGCTGGAGCGATTGTTTTCTTAGGAAAGCAATCGCTCCTTCTATTGTACCGATGTAAAAGCAAAAGACTATCGTTAACAATCATAGTCTTATGATTCAAAAAAGCCTACTGGAAAGAACTGGTCTCCCTGAACTCACGTCTAAATTGAAATGAAAAAAGATTTTTCAAGTAGCGAAATAAATCCGTAATTAACATGGATTAACTACCCAAGTACACTACCCAATTTGAACATTGGCAGGTACATCGCAACCAATATCACTCCCACACAGACACCAACGACCAAAATGATCATGGGTTCCAGTAACGTGCTCAATAGTTTTGACTTTTGCTGTACTTCCACACTGTATTGCTGATTCAATCGCTCGAACATAAACTCGGTCTGATTGGTCTCTTCCGCAACTTTGACCATTGATATCATCTTATTGCTAAACACCTTATTGCCTTTAAGGCTATTGCTCAAACTCTCCCCTTGTAGGATTTTGATGCTCACAATCTCCAGGGCATCCTGCAATGGATAAAAACTTATCATTTTCCCAGCAAGTTCTATACTGTTGAGAACAGGAACCTTGGAAGCTGTCAACAAGCTGATAGCCCTTGTAAATTGAGCCAAGTATACCGCTTTAAGAAAACTTCCCAAATACGGAACCTTTATCAACAGATAATCCAGTTTTCGCTTAAACCAATCATTGCCAAAAATAACCTTCCGCAACAACAACATTCCTAAAATTAAAGATACCATCCACCAGCCATAATCTTTGATAAAATCAGAAACTGCAACAATAAACTCGGTAATCCATGGAAGGTCAACATTGTTCTGTTTAAAAATGTCCTGAAACATGGGTACAACCATTCGCAACATAAAAACTACTACCAAAATTGCAGTAATCAAGATTATGATAGGATACGTAAGTGCATTGACCAGATTTCTTTGTTGTTCGTTCTTCTTGGCAAAAAACAATCCTAATTCGTTTGTAATGGTGGTAAGGGTTCCAGACTCCTCTCCAATCTTAATCGAATAATACTCATATTCCGAGAATTCTTTTCTGTCCTTTATGGCTTCGGAAAAACTGTTTCCAGCAAGCAAACGTTCTCCCAAATCTTTGAACAAAACTTTTTGCTGTTCTTTTTTCTGCCCTTCCTCAATGAGTTTCAGGGCTTCTTTAAGGGTAATCCCAGCCTTTAGGAGCACACTTAGCTCTGTGTAGAAATCTTCCTTTTTCTTATTGGAGAACGATTTTCCAAAAAAAGTCAACTCACGTTCTAAAATCGACGTTTTCTGCTCGCTCTTGGTATTATTGAGATTGGCTACAGTACCGTTATTTGTGTTGTCCAGTTTAAATCCCATATCAATTCATAAAATCTGTAGCTGTATTTCTTTTGTAAACGAAGAGTGTCTTGAGCTGCTCACCTTCATTTATAAATTCTAGAGCATCTACCTTACCACTGTTCACTTCTTTGCCCAAAAAAAATGCCCTGTTTATTTTGAAATCGGTGAAAATCGTATCTTTTTCATTAAGCACATACGTTTTGAAGAAACGATATTCTTTCTTTTCAATTTCATCGGTCAATGATAGCGTACCATCTTGCGGTGAAAAATAGATATCGGAATAGGAATTAAAATCTATCCACAACGCCTGTTGCAAAAGATTGTCCTGTGCCCGCTCTTCATAACCTATTTGTATATCGTTCATCTGCCCCTGTACCAAACCTAAAACAGAAAACGCCAGTCCCACCACAATAAGGGTCAATAACAACACAACCAACATTTCACTCAATGTGAAGGCCTTTATTTTTTTAAAGGTTTTCGACATAATGGATTTTTCTTTTTATCGTCCTTGATCCAATAGCTTCTTTTTCGGTCACTTCAATACTGATCGTTCCATCTTCCTGAACCTCTCCAATAGCAATATTCCATGTTTCCCATTCTTCAAAAAATGGTAGGGTTACTTTTCCATTGATAAGTTGGTATTCCAATTGGTCTAAATATGTATGTATAGGCTGAAGATTTCCTTTTACCTGAGAGGAAAACAGCGAGTTCATTACTAAACTGGAAAGCATAAAGATGACTACGATGAGTACGGTTCCTACCATCGTTTCCATTAGTGTGGATGCTTTGATTTTTCTCAGTACAACCATTTGGCCAGCGTTTTTTCCTTTTGCAACAGTAAGCCTGCATAAGCCGTAGGCAAAAGCGTTGCGTTAATAGTGCCGTTGAACAGGTGGTTCTGGTAGACGCTGCCATTTTCCAGTGCAATAAAGGCATCTGTTGTTACATTGCCGATAACCTCACCTTTGAGTTCCAGGTTTTTCTCGCAATATAGCTCACCAAAGACCGTAGTATTTACTTCTATCTGTACTTGTGGAAAAAAGTTTCCTTCATCTGTTTCGTCCAAATAAGCAACGATACCCTTGACCGAAACATTTTTTCCTATCTGGATATTCGGCTCTGACTGGCTTTTTGGGTTGGATGTATTGCCTCGATGTACTACCAAGGCTGATGGATACTCCAAAATCACCCTATTTTCAACCTCGATACTTTCTGTGGCCATGCACTGTAATGTACCTTTAAATCCGGTTTCTATGATGATTTTCGGTGCTACGAGCACAACGTCTTTTAAATGGGAATCCCTGCTTACGGCTATCTGTTGTGATGCCATTATACTAATATTGCCCCGTAGTTCAACATTTGACAGCCTAATTACATCACCTTGAATATATTGTGTTGGAAATTCAAAAGAATTTGTCAGTTTTAGTCCCTGCGAAAAATGTACGTCACTGCCCCTAAAGTCACCATTTCCACTGTTTGAAAGTTGTTTTACATGATTTTTTAAAGAACCATTGATGGTGGGAAATGTCCTGGAACTCCGTTTTACTATGCCATAAATAGGCGAATTGAATCGATAAAACTGTCCCCCTATCGTACCGGGTCTAATGCCTTGTTCGGGTAGATATGCGTTTCCTGTGATTTTGGCGCTTCCCGCTATGATCATGGGGCGATCATTGTCCTTAAGGTAAAGTGCAGGGAACTGCTCATCAACAGCGCCACCAACCAAGGCCGTTTTTACAAATACCGTTTTTTTAAACCTGGATTTTATACCATATTTCTCAAAAACACCCCAATAGGACTTGAAGACCGACACCGCAATACCATCATCCGATGGCATTTTTAAGATTATCGAGTCATTGATTGGAATATCCTGTCTCATTGCATAGTTGAGCCCTAAATCCACTTTTTTGATTACCGCAATGGTCTTGGATGTTTTTTGATCAAAGAGCACATGGGTTTGGTGCAATAAGGTAAATGTGAGCAACAGGACAGCTATCACAGCACCAACAAGAAGCACAAACTGTAATGCCCCTGCCCGTATTTTCGTATTAATTCGCACTTTGTAATGGTATGGTTTTTAATTTTCCCTTGTACCGTACTTTTATGTGTTGGTTATTTCCACCAACCAGGGTCACCTCGCTTTCCTTACCCCTTTTTTGCATAAGGTATTGTTTGCCACCTATGGTGACAAAAAAAATGTGGGCATTGGTCTGTTGGTCCGTTATAAGCCCTGTATATGTTATAGTAGGAAACTCAACTGTTGGGGGTTTGGCTTTTGCGGTATTTTTGGTCTTTTTTTTTGAAGCGCTCAATGTCCCCAGAAAAGGATCTCTATAATCCGCTAGAATACTGAACGTATCCCTTTCTACTACATCCTTAGGTTTAAAATCCAGTTTTCTAGTGGTTACCGGGGCCTCGCCTTCTGGCGAAAACACACCGAGTATCCTAAACCCAATGATGCCCCATATGGCCAGAACCAGACCCAACAATAGATATGTCTTTACATTTTTGCTCACTCCTCAACCGTAAAATTAAATGTAGTGCTGTTATCACTTTCATTACCAGCGGCATCATAGGCCCTCACGCGCCAATAAAAAGTACCCGTAGCTACGTTTGTTGAGAATGTCTTGTTGGCGCCCAAAGCTTTTGTAACCAAGTTTTGTAGGCTTTCATCCGAAAAGATAAAAATACTGTCCCGTTCCGCGGTTCCGGGAACATCTTCCCGTGTCCAAGAAAAGTTTACTGTGGCGTCACTCTGCGATGCTCCATTGGCAGGGGTTGCCAATTGTGGGGTATTGGGAGGGATTATATCGAGGTCCTCATCGCCGTTTACCTGAAAACTGTTCAAGGTATAGGCAGTTTCATAATCGCTGTTCAATGCTTTTATGCGCCATGCGTACATCCCGTTAAAAAGATCCTGCACAATTCTAGTCTCAATGTTTCCCAAGGTATCTTCCACAATAATACTGTCCAATACGATTTGGGTGGCATTCTCAAAATTGGGCGTTGCAATTTGAATGTTGAACCGAGTGGCATCATCAATGCGTTGCCAATTGAACCCCACTTCATTAGACGTCAAAATACTTCCCTCCAAAGGGGCCAAAACAGGAACGGTCTGGTCAGAAATATCCGGAACTTCCAGAATATCCTCACAGCCCAAAAACGCCAATAAAACCACGACCAGCATATACATGTTCTTTTTTTCCATTCGCTAAAATTTTAGATATGATCTATCGCCGTTCACTTTGATGGACTTCAAATACGTGCCCTTTGGACATTTTTCCTTCTCGGACAACAGGTTTTCGATAATCAGATTGTGATATCTGTCCTCTCCCCAGCAAAAGTTGGCATACTGATAACCAAATATTTGAAGCTCCGAGAAAAAATACCTGTTTTCCGTTGTTCCGTTTATGGTTACAAGCTGTATGTTCCCATAAGTATCTTTTTGAAGCTGAACGGCCTCGGCTTGCAAGAAACTTGGCATTTCCGTTTCTGGGACGGTAATGTCCAATCCCGTTACCAATTTATAACCCTCATCTTGGGCGATGTAAGACCGTAGTTCTTTGTGCGTATCCGTATTCAGCAATTGGGTCATCCCCAATTTGTCCAAAAGCTGTAACCGTAGGTACTTTGGCTTGTAGGGCAACGAGTCTACATAGGCTATGCTATTTATCTTGCCCGCTTGCTCCATATACCTGGCATAGGAGCCATAACTGGTCCTATTGAACGGGAGTTGTTGTACATCGACTTTAAGGGCGGACCAATCTGGAACGCCTACTTGTTCCACCGCACTGTACCAAAGGTCTCCCTTTGTTTTTATTAGGGTCCCCAACGCTGGAAAGTTTAATTGGGCTTCTTGTTTTTGGGCTTTGTATGCGTTACACCCCAATAAGAAAAGTATAACACAGATTACCAACGCTTTTACAAAAAAAGACTTCATATACTATTTTCATTTCTTAGTTGAAGGTACTGAAAATATAGTTTTTACTGAAAGTAAATTCTTTATTTAATATGTGGGCGCAATGCTTTGAGGATTCGTTCAGTTTCTCTAAAAAATTATGTTAAAGAAACAATACGTTGTCATTGCAGAAGAAAAAAGAGCATGTCAAATATTCATCCCCAAAAATATATTCTTAGATGGGCTTCCAGATATTGCTGTTTTTTTGAGAAACAGATCGTTCTCCTAGCAAGTCGCTTGATATGTGTTCTTAGGGTCAGGTTCTTTCGCTCAATTGTATTGGTACAATACCGAAAGACCTTATGAATCGCTTTGGGAATCAAACTGGGATAAATATTCAATCGATCTGTATAAATACACTTTGCACCTGATAGCAAAAGTTTGTTGATCAGGGGCTGAATAGTAATCTTGGTCTTTCTACCTACCAAGAAGTCGATGGTTCTCCCGGTATTTTGTTCAATGGCATAAGTGATCCAAGCTACATTTTCCTTGTTGCCTACAAAGCTCCAAAGTTCGTCGACCTCAAACTTAACGCCCAATTTATGAAAAGGTGGAGGTTGTATCTGTTTCCCCAGCTTCAATATCCTTGACAGAACGGTATTCTTGGAGATATCCAGTATTCTTGAAATACTCCTGACCCACAGCCTTCTTTTAACAGCATTATGATAGATTGGTCGGTTTTATGATAACAAGCTTTATAACTATATTCCAATTGAAACCGTTTGTTGCACAATCTGCATTTATACCGTTGTTTGTTGTTTTGCAGGCCACTTTTTACCGAAGGGCCATCACATTTGGGACAGCTTATTGCATCCATATCCTAATTTGATACACAATACTATTAAAAAGCTTAATTTTAGGACGTTGAAGTTAGGATAACTTATGTTAAAGAACCAATATATGGTAAATAACGACTAATAAGATTTGGGTAATACATTATGGTTCAATTACTTAGATAATAATTTTTAGCCATGTCCTATTTTGATACATTACCCTATAGAGCCAGCTTGTGTTGTTACAAAAGTAGTATCTGAATCTTTCTGATTAGCTGCGGTAATAGTCCCTGCCGCTTGACTTCCCTTCTGGATACCTTTTCTTGCCTTATTACCGCTCTCAACTACACTTCTTGTTGTTGATTTTTGACTTGGACCCCCCGCTACCGCCAGTTTGCAACTGGTGGCTACAACAGTATATAATTTGGAATTGACCTAAAAAAACTGATAGTATCAATCTCGACTAACATCTTAAAAATACAAAAGCCACAACAAGGCAGTGTACTCGAATATATGTTTTCTTACTCGGTACGCCACTAGTCACAGACTAGCGGGAGCGGGGGGCTTCCTTTTCTTTTAAATCAACCAAGAAAGGTTAAATATTAATTGATTGGCATGATTTATCATCAAGTGCCGTTATAATACTCCCTCTATTAAATAATGTTATTAGGCTAAATGAGTAAGATTTTTGTTCACAATCATTACTCCTAACAAAATTCTTAATCTTATTGACTAACTCTTCATAGTTTGGGATGTCTTCATTCTCTGACTCCTGCCACTTCCCATAAGCCCATTTCAAAGTTATCTTTTTGTCTTTTAGCACAATAACATATGAAGTTCTTTCGCCCTGATGATTCTCTATTATCATAAAATCTTCAGATTGCATCTTATGCTTAGAGTATAAAAAATCTAGAATAACCTCTCTTCTGGAATCTTGATTGTTAAAGCCTGTCGATGCTCTATCTATATAAACCATCATATTCTTCAAATGCAAATCTTCTTTATCGTTTTCTTCAGATAGAGCTCTCAAACCTTTTATGTAATCTAGGTTTTGAGACTTCCATCTCATTACTAAATCATCTGGATAATCATTTTTGATTGTATTCTTATTCGATTCATTCGTTGTCTCATAAGATTTACAACCAACTAAACAGAGACAAAAAAACATTATTATAAAAAAATCTTTCATATTCTCTTCATTTAAATTTGTTATTTTTTCTTCCAATCATCTGGGTGCATAAACACTGGATCTGCCCTTCTGATAATTTTATGTTCGCTCCTTATGAGGTTTTCTATATCCCTAACCTCAATTTCTTCATCACTAAAGGTAAATGGATTTCCACCGGGCCCTAAATCTGGAGCATCAGGATCTATGAAATACCGTGAAAGTTCATCACCTTCAACGACTTGACCTCCTATAATTCTTGAGGCATGAATTAACTCATGGCCTAGACCTATAAAATTAGGTCTATTTCCAAAAGTACCATCCTCATTCTTGACATCAGCACCACTATCGCTAGAATCAAATATCACCAACGCATCTTTACTACCTATGTTAAACTTAGGGTCATTATTACCATCCATAGTATTATTACCCTTTACGTTCATTACTCGTTGATCAATATTTGTGCCAAGCATAGTCTCAGTTTTGCCAAAACTCTCTTTGAACCTTCCCGATGTCATAGCAGTTACAGTATTTTTTGAACCAATTATATTGGAAACCAAGGCTGTACCTTCTTTTAAGTCTTTACCCTTGTTTCTTCCTCCACTCTTTCTTACGGTTACCTGACCTGTTTTCCTATTTAATTTTAACCTGTCATTGGAAAGTTTTTTAACCTCTCTGAACAATTGCCTTCTTTCCTTACGATTTCCAGCTAGAATAAGTTCTTTCCCATCGGGGTCAACAAAAATCAATGGGTTATTTACTGCATAATTATATGGTGAGTAGGAAAAGTACTTGTGTGCTTTAGGGTCTATGTTTGCCCAACGACCAAGCCAGGGGTCATAGTTCCTCGCCCCAAAGTCGTACGTCTCAAGACCTAAACTCTCATCATATTCTTTATTACCAAATTTCCACATTTGTGCTGTGCTATTTCCGTTAGGCGAAGTGACATTGTTATACCCCTTATGTTTTCCACCAAAAGGATAAAAATTTGACTCTTCTATAATCTCATTTGAAGGGTCTATCGAACCATTTCCATCTGAATCAGAATAGGACAAACGAACATTGTTCAGATGATCCTTGTATTGGTATACATAATCGTAATTATTCCCGTTTGGCATGACATAGCCCTCTGGATGGCTAAAAAACTGTAGGTTCCCATTCTCATAGATAAACTTATCCGCATATTGGGTCGTGGCGGTGATACTGCCATTATTGGTCAAAATCTTTTGTACTTTTCGGCCTCTGGCATCGTAGACATAATCGATTGTGCCGTTATGTTCACTATTGCTTACGGTTACCTGTGTTGGCAGGTTCAAATGGTTGTAGGCAATGTTGGTTATGCCCTTATTGGCATCGGATGTCAGGTTCCCGTTGGCATCATATTCAAAGTCATTGTTCGTATTGGTACCGTCCTTGAAGCCTTGGTCATCGTTCCAGAAATCCGTCACCTTGCGTATCTGGTTCGAGTCCGTATGGTAGTAATAGATCAGACGGTCCATGTTGCCAAAGGTCGTTGCCCCGGCATTGGTATGGCCCTTTCGCTCCAGTTTGGTGATGTTCCCGTTCTTGTCGTACTCCACCAGGTCGAGGTTGTAGTTGGCACTGGAGTTTGTGGCATTGGTGATACGGTTGAGCGCATCGTAGCCGTAGCGGTACCATTTTAGGCCATTGTCCACATTGGCCGTCCGCCACTCCGTCTCCGATATGTTGCCATTATAGAGTGGTGTACCGCCATGGTCGACCGTGTTGTAGTTGATGCCAAAGGCAAACAAGTCGTTGCCCATGGTGGTAGGGTCGTTTATCTGTTTGAGCCATCCCCGCACGTTGTACTTGTAGTCCACCGTCTGCAGGTTGCCACCCACCTTCTTCTGTACCAGTTGCCCCAGTTCGTCGTAGGTGTTCTCCGTTAGGGTCTCGGTATGGGATCCTATGGTCTGCGTCTGCCGTGTGAGCCTGCCCATATGGTCGTACTCAAAGTCGTCCACGGTCACAATGGGGGCATTGGCACCCTTGGTATGGGTGGTAACGGTCTGCAAAGGTCTGCCCACAAAGTCCAGCTTCGTCTCCATTTGGTCAAAGGTATCCAAATAATCGTTAAGGGTGCCCTCGGCTATCATCCTTCCCTTTTCGTCATACGCCCTTGCCCAACCTATCCATTTATCGTTGTTGCCGTCCAGTACCAAGATACTGCCCCCCGTGGGAAGCCCTTTTACGTTTTGTGAGACTGTCTGGCCCAGAACATCGGTAGGGATGGTATAGCCCAAGAGCGGAAAGTTGTAGTTATCGTAAAAATTGATCGTGTGTACCTGTGGTGCCGGGGAACCTGTGGAAATCTTGGGGTAGGCATTGTCCGTATAGCCCTGTCCAACCTTTTCCTCATATTGCGCGGTGGCATTCTCTACATTGGCCTGTGCCTGGGAGCGGGTCATGTTACTGTTAAGGATCCCGGTGAGGACGACACGCCCAAGGGCATCGTATTTGGTAAAGAGCCATTTTCCGTCGGCCTGCAGGTTGGCATCGCGCGTGAGCACGGGCTGGTCCAATGTGTTGTACACAATTTCCTCTGGATCCTTGCCCGGTACCTTTTTCTCCACCAAACGGTTGCGGTGGTCATATTTGTACTGGTAGCAGAGCTCGTTGAGCTCGGTACCGCTCACCCCATTGGAAGTGTCCACCTTTGGTGGTATCACATAGGTAGGGTTGCCGTAGTCGTCGTACACGTAGTAAGTGTCGTGCGCCTCGACTGCGCTCGGCGACCCGACTTCTGCGTAGGTGCGCTTTAGCACTGTCCTGCCCAGCTTGTCCGTGAACTCCTCGGTGGTGTGCAGTTTGGAAGCGGTGCCGTCGTGGTTCTCGTCCTTGGTGACCGTTTTGTGGAGTTCGCCCTGGGCGTAATGGCCTGATAATTTGCTCAACTCGGGGGAGCTTGGATCTCCATTTACAAAGGTCACCACAAACCTTGCAACGGCATCCGTTACTGTGTTTACGGAGTAATCAAACTCTATCTCATGCCCCCCTCCCATTCGCCAGTCGTTGCCAGGGGCCGCCTGTTTTAACACACGGCTAAGGGGTGAGGGTTCAAAGCTTTTCTCAGAATAGGGGTTATCGGTATATTCGTACGCATCGCTATCATAAAACACAGATGTATCATCTTTTGCCTTGAGTCGAAAGTCCCCTGTGCCTCCCCAAACACTTGGGTGCGGCAGGTATTCTTTTTCCGATCTACCAAGGGCATCGTACGCTATATGGGTAACGATATCCTTGCCAGAGGTAGACCGGTCCATTGCCGTTAGCTGCATTGGTCTACCAAGCCCATCAAAAAATGTCAATTGCTGGATCAGGGAATCGTTTGTTGTGAACCAGGCCTGGTCAAGCGTTGTCAAACTTTTCTTTTGGTAGGACCGGGTGTATATATAGTTATAGGTTTCGGCATTTGCGGAACACTGTAGAACCTTTGCCTCTACACTGTTTCTAGAACTTGAACTGCACTGTGTGGCGGTATTGTAGCTTTCCACATAATAGAGGGTGGTCTGCGAAATACTTGGCGTTGTAAAATTTGTACCAGTATGCAAAGGGGTTCCGCCCGTTGGTGTTGCGTACCATCTAACCTGATTTGCATTGCTGCCCAAAGAAGCCGTGAGGGAAACCGTACCGGTGTCGCACCTTTCACCACCTGTTCCCAAAGCTTGCCCCGGAACTTTATCAACGGTGTAATTGATGGTTCGGGCACCCCCCCAGCAACCTGAGGAATTGTTTCTGGACCTTAAATAGTACGTGCCGTTAGTATAAAATGTAACGGACTTGTTCATACTTGCACTAGATCTAATGGTGTCCGAGGCCGTAGTCTGCCAATACCAGGTTATACCACCTGGCGGATTGCCGCGCGTAAGGACAGTGTTGCCACAATTATTGGACACAGAGGGCATTGACGGTGTGGGCGGAGGCAAGTTGACGCTATAGTTTATTGTTCTGGCGGGACCCCATTCCCCTCCTGAATTTCTTGCCCTTAGGTAATGTGTTCCACTCGAATAAAACGTGATGCTGGACGCAGAATTTGCGGCAAACCTTTTCGTATCTCCAGAGGAACTCTGCCAATACCATGAAATATTGGAGGGCGCGCTGCCCTTGGTAAGTACCGTGCTCCCACAGTTTTGTGAAATACTTGGCATTGGGGGAAGGGCCGGATAGGCATTTTGGTTCACCCATAGAAATTGTGTCCCAGAATTGGTCTGATAGGTGATCGTCGCATTTCTACTGCCCCCTGTGTTCGCCTGGCATACTATTTTGATGTTTCCACTTGGTCTTGTCACGGTCAACCAACCCGGAACATTGCTGAAAGCGGAAAGCGCCTTACAGGAATTGTTAGAGATGACGACCGTTTTGGTACCGCCGTTAAATCCAAAATTTTGTGGGACATTTGGGCAAAACTGTCCCATTGAAGAAAAACAAAAGACCAAGAGGAAGAGGCCCGTAAGGAAATATGTGCTATAATTTTTAGTCGCCATGGCCATCAGTTTTTATGGTTATATCTATATTCCTCAAGAATATGGTTCTCATTGTCCTTGATAAGTTCCAACCTATTGAACTTATCGTAAGAATATGTTGTGGTCCGACCCCGCCAATCTGTCATTTTGATCAGGCCGACCATTGGCTCATATTCGTATGTTGTGATCATGGCGCCAGAAAGTCCGTTGCGGAGCGTACTCTCTTGCAATGCCGTGAGCCCACCGTTGCCCGTATGAAAATTGGCCCCTAAATGTGTCTCTATGTCGGTTCTGGTCGCATTTTCGATTTTAGCTACGGGTACGGTCTTGTTATAGCCCCATATGTAAGAAACGGACACACCATCCGCTTTGGAAACTTCAAGCGGATTTCCGAGGTCATCGTATTCCCGGTATAGGATTCGATTTTCCAGGGCACCTCCATTTTTTGCCGTCTGTACGATATCGGGCAATACCATGTCGTTCTGCAAATCCTTGAAATTTGTTCGGGTGGTCGTTTTGGACAATTGGGTGCCTACATCGTTTTTGGTAACCACTTCAACTTGTACCGGTTCGCCGGGCCGTATAGTTTCCAATAGTCCCAGTGCCGAATATGCTGTTGGCGATAGGCCCGAAAGTATATCCTTGTTGGAAGGATAGTAGGTTTTGGTCGATACCGACTTATCGTTGTTCGTTACGCTTTCTGTTTCACTCACCTGGTAATGCTTGTCATAATCATAGCTATACGTGGTTTTTTGTGAAAGGAGCATCCCGTTATCGTATGTTTTTTCTTCGGTGGAATGCATATCCAGAGTTCCAGCGGTGAGGTAAAATGTTTTGAATTCATTGTATTCGTCCGGATCTCCCGGTGTTCCATCTTGATCGGCGAAAATTATGAACGAAGCGGTGTGCTTGGTCCTAGTGGCTCCATAGACTTCTCCATTGGTGGCGATAGGTGACACAGGAGGCACCATTAAATGAAAAGGGCTGCCTACCAAATCTCCATATCTATAGTTATGGTTTATTTCCTTTATAAGTGTATAATCCTGTGGGTCTTTTCTATAATATTTGGTCGTTAAGGGCTTCCCCCTCATCCATTCATTGTCCGTTGCAAGGTGGTACGGAAATTTATAGAAATCCCCAGAATCCTCGAATACCGTGAAACGATGCTCGGTTTTCCCCTCTCTGCCATTTTCTCCAATGAGATGTTCCGTAACATATTCGTACCCTTCATGGTTGCCTTGTTCGTAAGTGAGGGGACTACCGGGGCGGGCCCCGTATTTTCTTCTTATGATAACGGCTCCCCCCATGGCATCCTCCTGGTAATAATAACTGGGCAATGAGAAAACCTTCCCGCTGCTCGTTCCCTGTGCATCTTTATATTCGTATTCTTTTTGAATGGTTCCCCCATAAGCGTCCTCTAGGGTCGTTCTCTTTATTCGATTGCCCGAAGTAAAAAGTAATTCCGTACCGCTGTTTGGATCTGGGTCACCAATTTCCTCTTTCCAAGTGACCGAGACCCCAAAAGGTAAAAGGAAAATGTCCATGGGGTTATTCTGGACTCCTCCATTTATGGTCACTTTTATATAGTACGTTCCAGATGGCAACTGAATGTCATACGTATCGTTAAGCAATGGTATACTACCTTGCGAACCTATGAGTTCCGCAGCATAAGGGCAGGTCTCCATGAACTGATCTGTACCGCATTCTTCTGGCGATCCCAGCATGGAAATAATCTTTGCGCCACCTACAATGTTCCCTATAGTGAACGATTCCGATGTGTAGGCATTGCCACTATACCTGCTAGGATCTTTGGTCATACCAAAGCTCTTGGATACAAGCGGATTCGTATCTGGAAACAGCAAATCCTTGAAATAGTGTGGAGGTACCGCCCTGTTGTGTTCATATTCATAGTTCATTGACCCTCCAGTGGGCAATTGTATCTTTGTAAGCATGCCCGCTTGGGATTTTATGGTGTCCACCTCCCTACTTATCGTTGTGGTACCGTAGTCGAAAAAAGTAAGATAGTCGCCGTTGTTCTTTCCGTTGTAATACCCCCAAGTATCCTGGGAATTGGAAAACCTATGGGGCAATACGGTACTATTGTAGAAAAATTGGTAGGGCGGCAATGCCGCAGACTCCAATTTATCATAAGTGTCTATCGAGTTAAGAAAAAGCCTTTTGCCCGCCTTTTGATCACAAATGCTCAATGCATTCAATACGTTGGTTGCGGGACCTGTAGTATATACATAATTGAACTGATAGCTCTTAACGAGTATATCGTCGAAATCGGTAATATGGATTTTATCCAAAGCGTATGCGTTATCAAGATCATCCCTTTCTATATTGGACTTTATGAACTTTACCTTCCCTTGATCAAATACAATTTCGGATATCTGATTTTGAACCGGCTTGACTTTCGCGAAATACGAACTGACTATGCCCGACCCAAAATCCATTTTATCAAAACTCCTTCTGCAGTAAATGGGCTCCTCTTCAATATATTTGAATTTTATTGTTTTGCCACTGGGCCCCGTGATGTCCATAAGGTACCATGACGTGTATGCATTAAAGGAACCGCTACCGGGAGAGCTCGACAACGTACCATTCGAAAAAACTCCATTTTCAATGACATGTTCCTTGTCCCTGGCCGTTAGGACCCCATCTTTGGAAAGCCCGAAATGGAGCTTGAACCCATCCGGGGTTATTACTGTCCATCCAGCTATTTCACCAACTGTTCCATTTGCCCAAACCGGTGTTATCCTCAGGTCGGTAAAATGTTGGATCACTGGCATTTTCGTACGCTGATCAAAAATGAACTTACCTGAATACCCTAAAAAATTGAACATGAAACTATCTGGATAAAGATCCTGTGCTTCCAACAAAACACTATTATAGATTCTTGATCTGGTAGTATCGGCAGTAAAAAAAGTCTCCAAAAAATTATCCCTTAAATACCCTTTGACCCCATTTGGAATATATTCATCGGCAGAACCCCTTATCTGTCTTGTTATGGCTCCACCAAAATTAAGGGTCCAGCCCAGGCCAACTCGCGATGCTACTTCTTCCACCTGTATCCCTTTTGCGTGGTAACTAAGGTTTATCGGAATGGACAATCCATCCAAGTCCACAGTGTATATGGGCACACTTATGTTTGGTGTCCCATTGTAAAAAGAGACCGGCACATCAACGTATTTTGCCAAAGCTGTAGCTTCGGGAGATGGCGGTGTAATTTTAGGCAGGTCCTGTGCACTTACAACTTGTGTAGTTAATACTATAATAAGACCAAATGCTAGTTTTTTAATTTCCATTAGGGTTTGGATTTTGTGATAAAGTATCGGAACATTCAAAATGTCATTTGTATGTAGAAAGCTCTGTTTTATATGCGTTTCCTGTTTATTCCTAAAGTCGTAGTTACATTGCGCTATTGAGAAAAGTGTATAGACCAACCGTCGATGCGCTCAAATTAAAGTATGCCATCAAAAACTATATGTACCATCCCCTTTTTGATTGGGCGCAACATGGTTTTACCTAAAAAAGCGACTACAAGAAGTGATGGAACTTTAAAAAAAGATTTATTTTCATGTTAGGTTTTTTAGATTAAAAACGATTGTTCGGTTACCAGAAAAGTAAACAATTTATCGTATCTATTTTATTACATAAATCATTTTAAATTCCACTTTTTTTATGTTCAAGCAATAGATATAAACAGGTAAGACCATGAAAAACAAACCATTGACCACAAGTTTGTCCACACTAAATATTCCTACAAAAAATTAAAATTTAACAATTATTTAATGTTTCACCATTAATTAAATTCTTACAAATTAGAATATGAAAAAAGTTATATTTCAAGTAAGATATTATTCGTACATTTTCATGATAATTTGTTTTCCATACTAAAACCAATACTAGCATGCGCAACTCGATTAAAAAGGTGGTATCAATATCTTTTTTTAATAAAAAGTTGGATGCCATTAACCTACAAGAGACTTTAATTGTACTAGCCATAATAGGGATTCTTCTACTGTTGGCGCTCCCCAATCTTATGCCCTTGATCTCAAAAGCCAAAAGTGTTGAGGCCCAAGTACAGTTAAAGGCTATTTACAACGCCCAGACCACGTACAGGTATATGCACAGCAAATATTCTCCCGTAATGGAGGAACTGGATTTTGAAGCACCACGAACGGTCGAGGAAAACGGAACGGCCAACTATGTTTACGAAATACTCAGTGCAGACAATGCCACTTTTAAGGCCAGGGCAGAAGCCATAACGGATTTTGATGGGGATGGTGTCTTTAACGTCTGGGAAATTGATGAAAGCGGAAATCCCAAGCAAATCGTGAAAGATTGATTGTCCCTCTTAACCTATTGCTTATTATGTGCCTTACCGTTATTACATATCAAGATTTTAAGGAACGAAAGGTCTTTTGGTTTCTTTTTCCATTGGCAATGCTCCTACTTGGACTGCTCTACTACTTACAAGTTACCAATGCATCCGTGTTTTTATATCAAATACTGATAAACACTATCTTGGTCACGAGCATCTTGTCCATCTTATTTATTTACACCCGTTTTATCACTAAAAAACGTTTCTTGAATCACAGCTTGGGCCTTGGGGATATATTATTTTTTTATGCACTAAGCTTAGGGTTCCCAACACTTACATTTATTGTACTCTTTGTTGCTGCCACGATGTTTTCCCTTTTGGTCTTTTTGATAAGTAAGCGAAATCTAAAGCACAAAACCGTTCCGTTAGCAGGATTGATGGCGCTATTTATGGTCTTTGTCATGCTATATGATCTCATATTTAAATATCCGTCGTTGTATGGCTATTGAAACCAAACATAATTTTAAGATTGCTCCAGACCTGGTGCAACGTATTACAGCAGAACAGGCGTTTCATTACAGAATAGTTCCAAAAGAAGTAGTCGATGCCGTTTTGGTCCTTTGGACCGATGTTCCGAATCCTGAGGACCTATCCTCGGAATTGATGATCGTTATGGATTCCCCTGTACGATTGGAACGATTATCATCTCAAGAATTACAAGATTACTTGACCGCCAATTACAGACAGGCGCAAAAAAGCCAGAACAGCGAATTGCACTATACCCCTGATTTTCTGGAAAAAATACTGGTCAATGCAAAGACAATCGGCAGTAGTGATATCCATTTTGAACCTTATGAAACTGCATGTCGAGTCCGTTTCAGATTGGATGGAAAACTCGTAGAACAGTTTAAGGTTCCTATCAAAGAGTATCCCACAATCATCAACAAAATCAAAATAAAGGCAGATTTGGATATTGCCGAAAAGCGATTGCCACAAGACGGACGGATTACGATGAAAATGAACAATGACGAATTCGATGTTCGTGTGTCCTCCCTCCCTACTCTTTTTGGTGAAAAAATTGTACTTCGGATCTTGAACAAGGATACCGAATCGGTCACCTTGGAAGATTTGGGGTTCAATCCCTTGGAATTGGCACGGTACAAAGAAGGCATAAAAATGCCCAATGGCATCATTTTGATATCGGGTCCCACAGGTTCTGGAAAGACGACTACGCTCTATGCCACATTAAAAATTCTCAATGATGCCAAAACCAACATTCTCACCATAGAGGATCCTATAGAATATACCCTGGAAGGCATAAATCAAGTACAGCTAAAGGAAAATATAGGGTTGGATTTTGCAAGTGCACTACGAACCTTTTTAAGACAAGACCCAGATATTATCATGGTCGGCGAGATACGCGATGTAAAAACTGCCAACATGGCCATTAGAGCTTCATTGACCGGGCACTTGGTCTTATCTACCATTCACACCAATTCCGCTTGGGCCACCATTTCCAGATTGATCGATATGGGAATACCTCCATTTCTTATTGCCAGTACCTTAAATACCAGTGTTGCCCAACGTTTGGTGAGAAAGTTATGTCCAAATTGTAAAAGAAAAGATGCCATAGAAAAAAGCCTTTTTCCAGAAGGGTTTCAACCTCCTAAAAGTTTGATCCATCATTATTTACCTACCGGATGCCAAAAATGTCATCACACTGGCTATCAAGGCAGAAGGGCAGTTTATGAGATTATACCCATTACAAAGAAACTGACGCCCCATATTAAAAACAACGAATTGGATATTCAGAATTATCTGAACGAACATAACATACCAAATCTACGTGACAATGCACTAATGCTTGTTGCGGAAGGAACTACTTCTATAGAAGAAGTATATCCCATGTTAACCAACTGAACCTATGAAGAAAAGCCTAATATTTTTTCTACTCCTTCTTTCTTTACCGCTATCTGGTCAAGAAGAGAGCAGAATACAGAACATAAAGAACAATCTAGAACTCCTTGCCGTCGAAAACCCAGGACTTTCAGAAAATTTAAAGCTGGACATCAATGTAAACAGTGTATCAATTTCCAATTTTCTATTGGCAGTATCACAGGTTCACAAAGTAAATATCAATATAGACCCCAGCCTTCAGGGCATCAATATTGTGAACAACTTTTCTAACGTTTCCGTTTCCGATCTTTTGGTGTTTTTATGCAAGCAGTATCAGTTGGATATTAATTTTACCGGCAATATTCTTTCCATCCAAAAATATCAACCACCACCAGAAATCGTTCCCGAAAAAGAAGTTTTGGTTTCTTTTGATGCCTTAAACAGTCTAATTTCCTTGGACCTAAAAGGAGATCCCCTTGAAAAAGCATTTCGTAAGATTATGGACGTATCGGGGCAAAACCTGTTGTTCAATGGTGGAATGGAAACAATCCCCTTGACACTTTACATAAAAGATGTTCCTATGGATATGGCCATGGAAAAATTGGCAGAGACCAATAATCTAAAATATGCAAAATCGAGGGATGGTTTTTATCTTTTTGATAGGTTCATTGAGAATAATTCGCCAAATTCAAGAGTTTCCGGTAGTTCATATCTGGGGAACAACAATTTTCAATATCAGGTACTTGATACGGTGAACAGAATTTTGAATGTAGATTTTACCAATGTGCCCATTGCTGACATAGTACATGAAATAAGTGTAGATCTGGATTTGGATGTCTATATGGCAACACCTTTGACCGAAGCGGGAAACATCAGTTTCAAGGCCAAGCAAATCTACTATGATGAACTATTGACCAAGATGTTCGAGAGCAAAGCCAAATTCTCGAATCCGGTCGCTGATCCTTCTAATGGTCAACTTTCAAATCAGCCCCAAAACAGAAATCAGAACAGATCAGCTCCAAACATTGGGTTAAGTTCCAATACTGCAACGTTCACCTTTAAAAAGGAAAACGATCTCTATTTCTTTGGAACGGCAGACCAGCTCAGTGTTAGAAAGTTTGAAATTGTACAGATGATGCACCGATCCGTGGAACTTTTGGGTGACCCCATGCAATCTGGAGGATTTGGAAGATCGGCTGGGAGAACGGTCCAAGCAGGAGTCAATTTTTTAGGTAACAACGGTTTTCAAGGTGGTGCAAATGGATTTGGAAATAATCAAGGAGGTTTTGGACAAAATCCCAATACCACGCGCAGAATCAACACCCAACCCACACAGTTTAACAATTATTCATCAAATGCAGAGGCGATTGTCAGCATCTTGCCAGATGATGTGGTCGCTGATTTGGATATCAAGATAGATTTTGAACTCAATAGTTTTCTGATTAGTGGACCTGCAGCCAACATAAATCGTTTCAAAAAATTCGTCAAAGAGATTGACAAACCAGTTCCTGTTGTACTCATCGAGGTTATGCTAATAGAAGTAAGAAAAACGGCCACGGTAGAAACGGGAATAAGTTGGGGCATTGGTGAAGAACCTGTGGAGACAAGTGGTGGGATTTTTCCTGAAGCAGATTTGACCCTTGGTGCTAAAACGGTCAACAAGATAATAGGTGGGTTTGATGGATTCGGCTCTTTTAACATTGGACGGGTTGTTCCCGAATTCTTTGCAACGATAAAGGCCATGGAGGCCAATGGGAATTTAAAGATCAGGTCTACTCCCAAACTCTCCACCTTGAACGGTCATCGCGCCAACCTATCCATAGGGGAAACTACATACTACGTAGTAACGAGCCAAAACTTTTTTGGCTCACAGATACCCACTACTTCCGAAGTACGAAATTTTCAGCCCATTGATGCCCAATTGGCCGTGAGTATAAAACCCTTGGTTTCTGGTAACGGACAGGTAACCTTGGACATCAACGTCATACAATCCGATTTTAGCTCAGAGCGAATAGATGAGGATGCTCCTCCCGGCCTAACTTCTAGGGAGTTTAGTTCTATCATACGAATGCAAAATCAAGATTTGGCTATTTTGGGCGGACTGGAGGAAAAGGTAAAGAACGATTCAGGTAGTGGAGTGCCATTTTTGGCAAGGATACCGGTAATCAAATGGCTATTCAGCAAAAGAAGAAGAGAGGATACCAAACAAAAACTTACCATTCTTATTAAACCTACAGTAATCTACTAATGCTCGATTTTTTAAAGACATATTTTACCAAAGGAAATACTTTTTATGGATTGAAAATCTATCAAGTGGAAAATACGATCAAGTTCCATCTTGTGGAAGCTATTAAAAAGAAAGGGGAACTCACCATTGCCAATAGCCAGGACTTTGATGAACTGCAAATGCTCTCTAAACTTTGTAAAACTTCGGTCCCACTCTATCTTATTTGCAACACTACAGATGTTATCACCAAGCAACTTGAAGCAACATCCAGCCTTAGTAGCGAAGCAGCTGTTGAACGTATGTTCCCGGGGCTAGACCTCGATGTTTTCTATTATCAGATTTCAAAGCTCAAGAACCATTTATTGATCAGCATTGCTAAAAAAAATGGTGTTGATAGCTATTTAGAGAAATTAAAGGAAATGAATTTTAGGGTTACAGGGTTCTCGTTGGGGCTATCCACATTGGGTTCTCTGATAAATTTCATCAATAACGAAACTATTTATACGAACACAAATAAAATAGCTTTTGATACTGGACCAAACTCAAAACTTTCAATTTCCAAAGTTGACAATGCTACCCAAGTTAGCTATACTATTAATGGATTACAAATGAAAAATTCCGCTTTAGTGGCTTTTTCAGGGATATTGGACTTCTTATCGGATAGCGCAGCGCATAATTCCAATTTTAAACCTACAGTACAAAGCCTTCAAAATGACTTTAAACAAAGTAGAGTCTTCAAGATTGTTTCCAGGTCTTCCTTAGTTGTACTATTGATTATCTTACTTTCCAATTTTTTAATTTTCAGTTACTATTTTGATGAAGTAGCTTCATTAAAAGAAAATTTAGCGTTTGATAATGAGAATAAAAAAAATCTCATGGCACTAACAGACGCGGTAGCGGAAAAAGAAAAAAAAGTGGACGCCGTCCTATCGGTTTCAAATTCAAGGTCTTCTTACTACTTGGATGAATTGGGGACCTCCATTCCCAAAAGCATACTATTGGATGGAATACAGTACCAACCACTTATAAAACCGGTACAAATATCGAAACCTATCGAAGTGAACATTGACGAACTTATCGTGACAGGAAATTGCATTAATAGTGAAGATTTTTCATCGTGGTTGATATATCTGGAAAGATTGGAATGGGTCAGGTCCGTAGAGACTTTAGAGTACGACTACAAAAATCAAAACAGCTCAAATTTTAAGATAAAGATCAGTGCAACAGCTCCTTAAAAATAAAGTAGTTCTCTTATTGCTATTGCTATTGCTGGCATTGCTCATATGTTATAAATTGGCAATATCCAACACATTGGCCCTTAAAAAAGAATACCGTTCCCTAAAAGCGGAAGAGCAATTGTTCAATGATATTCCACAACAATTAATGTTTCTCTCCAAAAAAGAAAAGCACTTAGACTCATTACTACAAACACTGAATTTGAACAATACTTCATTGGAAAATAATCTACTGCGTGTTGTGAACAGCGAGTCAGCCAAAAACAATCTGAAGGTCATGGATTTCAATCCACCGCATAGAGTGATTACGGATAATAATTCCGTTACTACCTATGAATTTGTTTTAAGGGGTGGTTTTACCAGTATTTTGAAGACCATTTACACCATTGAGAATCAGTCTACCTTTGGAAAGGTCATACATTTAAATTTTACCAAGGAGAAAAATTACAGGACAAACAAAAAGTATTTAGAGGTTAAAGTATTAATGCAACATATTGAGTAGAGAAAATAATTACCTACATATAAGATAAACTTGGAACAGCTCTTTGTACTTTTCGCTTTCGGCATGGACACCAATAACAATTTCTTTTCTTTTGCAAATACATATCGGATAGAAGAGGCGAAAAATTGTTCAAGGATTCAAATTACGATGCCTACTGTATAGTTTCAATCAGTTTGGAATCAGGTTCTAATTCGAAGACTACATTAAATAGGGTGTTTAAAATGAAACAGACACCATCTACCTATAGTAAGCTCATTCAAAAACCCAAGGAGATTAGATCTTGACACCTATAAAATATGGATAGTACTCCCGAGGTTTAACATTCACCCCATCTAAAGAAGATCGACATTTCGACAAGACCAGATTGTCAAGAACCGATAGAGCCCTTTTTTCACAAAAAAAAGAAACCATACACTCACATCAAAAAAATCATTTTTTGACGACTTCTCTATGCGACAGATATATACCTTTCTCGGTTTACTATTTTAATCAACAAAAATCTGTTTTCTGTAGGTTGAGTTTGACCCAGAAAGATTCAAATCCATTATGAAATATAAACTATCACTATTCCTCGTACTGTTGTCCTTTTTTCAAACCCAGGCACAAAGTACCGGTCAGGATATCAATAATCCATTGGAAAAAAGGAATGATCTAAAACTCAACATTCTTAGGGCCGTTTCCGGTGCTGTTGAAGTAAGTTATGACAGAAACCTCAACCGTAAATCGTCACTGGGAGCTTCTGTTTTTATCCCTTTCAATCAACAAAACCCTTCCAAAGATATTGATGTGAACTATTTTGTTACTTCCTATTACCGAAGATATTTTGGAAAAAAATATGCTTCGGGTTTCTTCATTGAAGGGTTTGGAACCTTAAGTTCTATCGATGGAAAACAACTAATGGATATGGATGGTAACCTAACCCAAAAAGAAGGCCCGGATAGTATTGATTTTTCGCTAGGTCTTGGCTTTGGGAGTAAATGGATAACCAAAAATGGTTTCGTATTTGAAGCCAATGTAGGGTTAGGACGTCTTTTGTTCAATGCAAAAGAAACAGATCACGATAGTGTATACAGGCTCGGTATTAGCATTGGGCGTAGATTTTAATTACTTTAAGAAATCAATATTCACCTATCAAATGAGAAGAAAAATAGTGCTGACCATTGTGTTTTCCCTCTTTATTTTGATGCTATTTTTATGGATAGTCAATCCACAGATTTTCAGAATCATCAGATTTCAAAAACCTGGGGTAAAAACCTACGAATACTTTCCAGTGAGGGAAATGGAAAAAAGCTCACACCCATTTATTTTTCCAGAAAAAAAAGTCCCACAAAACCAGCTCGATACATTGCTTGTAGAAAACGGCGCAGGGAAAAGGGTATCATTCTCAGAATACTTCAAATCTGGTGAATTACTGGCCTTTCTTGTCATTAGAAATGACACACTTATCTATGAAAAATACGGTAGTGACTACGATCGTGGCACTATATCAAACACATTTTCAATTGGAAAATCAATGATTTCCCTTTTGACCGGAAAAGCAATAGAGCTGGGTTATATAGATGGTACTAAACAACACATCAATGATTTTATAACTCCTTTTAAAAACAATCCAGACCTCCAAAAATTACGTATAGAAGATCTGTTGAACATGAAATCGGGATTGAAATTCGAGCGTGCTGGTAATGGGCTTATTTCAGACCTATTCTGCGATGAGGCGCGGTTTTTTTATACGAGTACTCTTAAAAAGGATTTGTTGCATGTAAGGTCGAATACCTTACCCGGAAAGAGATGGAAATACAGCAATCTGGACCCCTTAATTTTAACATGGGCCATTGAGAATGCTACCGGTAAGTATGTTTCCGATTTCTTTCAACAGGAAATATGGAATCCTATTGGAGCAGAATACAAAGCAAGTTGGGGTATAGACCAAATAGGAGGACTTGAAAACTCACCAAGTAGTTTTCAATGTACAGCCATAGATTTGGCCAAGGTAGGGCGTCTTTTATTAAAAAAAGGAGTTCGAGACTCAACCCAGATTATCTCTTCAGATTGGATTGCCCAAAGTATTGCCATTGATCAGGGAAATAGGGCCAACACCTCCAAAGGAAAACAAAGGGCAACACATCAATATTATTGGTGGTTGCCGCAGGAAAATTTTGAAGGGGATTTTTCCGCTGAAGGCTTACGAGGACAGCGCCTCTATATAAACCCCATTCAGAACATCATCATTGTTCAATTCGCCAATCGCGGATTTGGGGGATATCCTTATAGAGCAATATCAAACCACTTGACCAGCAAAACCACGATATTGGCACATTAAGAAATAATTGGCCGTTAGAAGTAATTTTAATCAACATCACAAATGAAATTGAAACCAATCCCTTTTCTAACAATTTCAATCAGTATCAATGTCTATAAAGAAGTAGAAAAGTGTCCCAAAAAAATCAAGAAATCAAAATAAGTCTTGAGGAAACCCTTGTTTTAAAACATGCTATAAAATCAATCACAATGTAAGGACGGACGCTGGAC